>JABFQZ010000036.1 GCA_013141435.1 Ferruginibacter sp. | reverse complement strand
CACCTACAGGTACCCAAGTAAACCCTACTAGTTCGGTAACTACAGGTTCGTTTACCATTACAGCCGTAGCAGGATATACTTATAGTGTAGATGGAGGTGCTTATGCAGCTACACCATTAACATTTAGTGGTTTGGTAGCAGGTAGTACACATACTGTTGTAGCTAAAAATTCTACAGGTTGTACCTCTGCTATTACTTATGTAACTATTGGAGCAGCTGCTAATTGTGCTTCGTTAGGAGATTATGTTTGGAATGACTTAAATGGAAATGGTTTGCAAGATTCTGGAGAGCCAGGAGTACAATACGTAGTTGTAAATTTATTAAACGCTGCTGGTACGGTTATATCAACAACAACAACATCTGCAACAGGTGCCTATAGTTTTACCAATTTAGCACCAGGCACTTATGGTGTTAGCTTTGTAACACCAGCAGGCGCAGTAGCTACTACAAGTAATGTAGGAGCCGATGATACAAAAGATAGTGATCCTGTAGCTGGTACTGTAACAGGTATAGTACTTACAGCAGGTCAAAACAATACAACCATAGATGCTGGGTTTTATATCCCAGCTAACTTAGGAAATTTAGTTTTTTGGGATTTAAACAATAATGGTATTTTTGATGGTACAGATTATGGAGCATCTGGAATACCTGTCAAATTGTATTTAGATGCTAATAATGATAATATTCCTGATGGAGGCTCTATTGCAACCATGAATACAACTTCAGCTGGTAATTATTCATTTTTAAACCTAGTACCTAGTACTTATTTAGTAGAAATAACAGTACCTAGCCCGGGTCATAAAATTACAGCTACTAATGGTGGAGATCCAGATAATAATATAAATAATGACAATAATGGTATTACTACCGCTGGCATTACTAGGTCATTACCAATAACTTTAAATGGTGCTGAACCAACTACCGATGGAGATGGAGCAAATGGTAATTTGACTCTTGATTTTGGTATTATTAAAACTTCAGCTTTAGGAGATTTTGTTTGGGTAGATACTAATGGTAATGGAGTACAAGAATCTGGAGAGCCTGGCTTAGCAGGTGTTACAGTTACTTTAAAAAATAGTTTAGGAACAGTTGTTGGCACAACTTCAACTTCTGCTACAGGCATTTATAGCTTTATAGATTTAATACCTGGCAGTTATACAGTTACTTTTTCTACACCAGCTGGTTATATTGCTACCCCAAGTAATGCAAGTGGAAATGATACAAACGATAGCGATCCTGTAAGTGGAGTGGTTAGCGTTACTTTACCTTATAATACAACTGATAATTCAATTGATGCTGGTTTTTATTTACCAGCAGCAATAGGTAATTTTGTATGGAATGACCAAAATGGCAATGGAATTCAAGATACAGGAGAGCCAGGTATTCAATGGGTTACTGTAAATTTATTAAACTCAGCTGGTACAGTAATAGCTACAACTACTACAGATGTAAATGGGGCATATAGTTTTACAAATATAGCTCCAGGCACTTATAGTGTAAGTTTTGTAACACCAGTTGGTGCAGTACCTGCTAGCAGCAATTTAGGAGGCAATGATGCTACCGATAGCGATCCTGTAGCTGGATTAGTTACAGGAATTGTATTAACTTCAGGTCAAACAAATAATACAATTGACGCTGGTTATTATTTGACAGTAAACGTTGGAAATTTTGTATGGCATGATAAAAATATAAATGGCATTCAAGATGCTGGTGAGCCAGGTGTAGCTGGAATCGTTGTAAATCTTTACACCGATAACAATACTGATAATTTAGTTGATGGAGCTTTAATAGCTACAGCTACAACAGATGCAAATGGACTTTACAATTTTGCAAACTTAACTCCCGGAAACTATATTGTAGGTGTAGTACTACCTGCAGCTTATACAGCTGGGGCATTTACTGCAACAAGTAATAATCCAAATAACGATAATAATACAGATAATAACGGAATAAACCCAGTAAGCGGTGAATTGCGTAGTAATTTTGTTACCTTAATATCTGGTAGTGAACCTACTAATGATGGCGATGGCAATACTGGTAATTTATCTGTAGATTTTGCTCTAAAAGGTACTTCGTCTATAGGTAATTTTGTATGGAATGATGTAAACGCTAATGGCGTACAAGATGCTACCGAAGTAGGAATAGCAGGAGCTACAGTAAATTTATTAAACGCTGCAGGCACAGTAATAAACACAACAACAACCAATGCAAGTGGGGCATATAGCTTTGCCAACTTAGCACCAGGTACATATGGAGTTAGTTTTTCTACCCCAGCTACCTATACGCCAACAGGCAGCAACTTAGGAGGCAATGATGCAACCGATAGTGATCCAGTAAGCGGAACAGTTACAGGCATAGTACTTACAGCAGGTCAAACAAACAATACCATAGATGCAGGTTTTTATATACCAGCTTCAATAGGCAATTATGTATGGAACGATGTAAACGCTAATGGTATACAAGATGCTACCGAAGTAGGAATAGCAGGAGTAAATATGAGTTTAACAACTTCTGGACCTGATGGAGTATTCAATACAGTAGATGATGTATTTCAAGCAGGTGTACCTACAGATGCAAATGGGTATTATGCATTTACAAATCTAAAACCAGGAGATTACCGTGTTTGGG
The DNA here is from genome assembly GCA_013141435.1 of Ferruginibacter sp. Taxonomy (GTDB): domain Bacteria; phylum Bacteroidota; class Bacteroidia; order Chitinophagales; family Chitinophagaceae; genus Ferruginibacter. The sequence goes on along the minus strand of JABFQZ010000036.1, from coordinate 26,438 downwards.
CAAATAAACTTGCTATAGATGCAAGTAGTAGTATTTGGGCATATACAACGTCAATAAATGCAGGCGATAATCAAAATAATACAAATAGTGATGGTCAAATACATATAAATTTAATGAACGAATGGTCGAACTCATTAACTATAAATTTAACTGCTGGCGAAACTGATAATACAATAGATTTTGGTATGTATAAAGTATCGTCTATAGGTAATTATGTATGGAACGATGTAAACGCTAATGGTGTACAAGATGCTACCGAAGTAGGAATAGCAGGAGCTACAGTAAATTTATTAAACGCTGCAGGCACAGTAATAAACACAACAACAACCAATGCAAGTGGGGCATATAGCTTTGCCAACTTAGCACCAGGTACATATGGAGTTAGTTTTTCTACCCCAGCTACCTATACGCCAACAGGCAGCAACTTAGGAGGCAATGATGCAACCGATAGTGATCCAGTAAGCGGAACAGTTACAGGCATAGTACTTACAGCAGGTCAAACAAACAATACCATAGATGCAGGTTTTTATATACCAGCTTCAATAGGCAATTATGTATGGAACGATGTAAACGCTAATGGTATACAAGATGCTACCGAAGTAGGAATAGCAGGAGTAAATATGAGTTTAACAACTTCTGGACCTGATGGAGTATTCAATACAGTAGATGATGTATTTCAAGCAGGTGTACCTACAGATGCAAATGGGTATTATGCATTTACAAATCTAAAACCAGGAGATTACCGTGTTTGGGCAAATAAACTTGCTATAGATGCAAGTAGTAGTATTTGGGCATATACAACGTCAATAAATGCAGGCGATAATCAAAATAATACAAATAGTGATGGTCAAATACATATAAATTTAATGAACGAATGGTCGAACTCATTAACTATAAATTTAATTGCTGGCGAAACTGATAATACAATAGATTTTGGTATGTATAAAGTATCGTCTATAGGTAATTATGTATGGAACGATGTAAACGCAAATGGCGTACAAGATGCTACCGAGGTAGGAATAGCAGGAGCTACAGTAAATTTATTAAACGCTACAGGTACAGTAATAAACACAACAACAACCAATGCAAGCGGAGCTTATAGTTTTACCAACTTAGCACCAGGCACTTATGGTGTAGGTTTTGTTACACCAACAGGTTATAGCAATGCTTCTCCAGCTAATTTGGGAGGCAATGATGCTACAGATAGTGACCCAGTAAGTGGAACAGTAACTGGAATAATTTTAACTTCTGGTCAAACAGATAATACAATTGATGCAGGTTTCTATAATTGTTTACCAATTACATCTGGCATTAATGGACCATTAACAATTTGTGCTGCTGAATCTGCATTATTTACAGCCACAGGCGCTGGTTCTGGTTCAGTTTATACTTGGGCATTTATGAGTGGTACTCCTGCAACTGCCACTGGTTCAAGTGTTACTTCTTCTTGGAGTACTCCAGGTGAATACGACATTAATTTAACAGTTACAAAAAATGGTTGTACTGCTTCTTATTTGAAATCAATTATAATTACACAATCTGTTTTTGCAGGAGCAGGGCCTGATGCTGCAATTTGTTCTGGTGGTAATACTACACTAACAGGTTCTGGTCCAGCAGGTTCTACTTATTCTTGGACAGTAGTTTCTGGTGATCCTACTTCAATTGATAATGGAGCAAGTCAGGCATCAGCTTTAGTATCTCCATTAAGTACAACTACTTATATGCTTACTGTTACACAAAATGGTTGTACAAGAACAGATCAAGTTATTGTAAATATTGATGTTAACAAAAATCCAACTGCTAATGCTGGTCCAAATAAAACGACTTTATTAGGTACACCAGTTGTAATAGGTGGTTCTCCAACAGGCACTCCTCCTTTAGCTTCACCAGGTGCAACTTTAGGTTACATATGGTCAGCAGCAACAGGATTAAACAGTACTTCAATTGCTAATCCAAGTGCAACTTTAACAGCTGTAGGAACAGTAAACTATCAAGTAATTGTTTATAGTACTCTAACAGGATGTTCTGATACATCTGTAGTTGCTGTAACTGCTTTACAACCAGTAAATGTTGGTAATTATGTTTGGTACGATAAAAATGACAATGGAATTAAAGAAGTAGGAGAACCAGCAGTGAATACTACAGTAAATTTATACAAAGACGATAATAATGATAATATAGCAGATGGAGCTGCAATTGCTACAATGGCTACAGTAAATGGGGTGTATAATTTTGGTAACTTATATCCTGGCAATTATATTGTAGGTGCAATTATACCTACGGGTTATGCAGTTGTAACTACAAATGGTGGCGACCCTGATAATAACACCGATAATGATAATAATGGCACTAACACAAGTGTATTAGGAGAAGTAAGAAGTAGTGCAGTTACATTGCTAGGAGGTTCAGAACCAATAGTAGGGGCTGATGGCGACGATAACAATGGCAACCTTACAGTTGACTTCGGATTTAAAGGAACAGCAGCTTTAGGTAATTTTGTTTGGTACGATTCCAATAGAGATGGAGTACAAGATGCTGCTGAAATTGGTATTCCAAATGCTATAGTAACACTTACTTACCCTGATGGTGGAACTGTAACAACAAATACAAACTCTTTAGGAGCATATAGTTTTACAAATTTAGCACCTGGCACTACGTATAGTGTTGCATTTACAACTCCAACTGGATATACACCTACAGTTTCTAATTCTGTAATTGCAGGTGCAACTGATGCAAATGATAGTGATCCAATTGGTGGAGTAGTAAGTAGTATTAGTTTAGTTGCAAATCAGGTAAATAATACAATAGATGCAGGTTTCCATAATAGCTGTTCTTCTTTAATCTCAGGTAATATTTGGCACGATACTAGTGCAATGGCAAATAATATGGTAGATAGTATTGGATCTTATGCAGTTGTTGCAATACCTAACGCTTTAAGAGTTTATTTAGTGAGTAATGCCTCTGGTAAAGTTATTAAATCTGCATTGGTGAGTGGTAATGGGGTATTTAATTTCGCTAATGTACTTCCTGGTAGTTACTATATTCTTTTATCTACAATCGGAAGTTCAGTAGGTGCTGATGCACCATCAACAAGGTTACCAACTGGTTGGAGGAATACTGGAGAAAAATTGGGGTTAGGTACAGGTAGAGATTTGCAAGTAAATGGAATTTTGAATGTATCTATAGGCTATGAATGTGTAAATAATGCAAACTTTGGAATAAAATTCAGAAATAAAGGGATTGGAATAGATTAATATCTGTTAATAGATATACTCTTATAAACCAGCAAAATAGAAGTAATAATAATTTTATAGTAATATTTTAAATAAATTGTAGTAACTTTACTAACCTTTTCTGAGAAAAGAAGTAGAATAAATAGAAAAAATAAAGAAAATGAAAAAAGCCATCCTTAAATTTACCTTACTTTTGCTAGCTTTTGTAGCTACTAATAGTTTGTTTGCACAAGTTCGCCCTACTTTAGAATGGGTAAAAGAAAGTTCACCTAATTTTGTTTCAGGTTACTCAACCTCAAATATTTCGGTTAGCTTCTTAAATGACTTTTTAAACCCTACTGTGCCTACTAATGCGCCTACATACACGTACGACGCAAATCCATTAGTAGCAGTTGTAAGTATAGTTAACCAACAAAGATCAACTACTCTTACAAATAGTTCTACAGTAGTGCCTGGTATTACTTTTGGAGGTAGAAATACCAGCGATCAAGCAAACGACACTGAATTTCCTAGTTCAAACGGAGTACAAACCATAGGATATGCCGATGTATTTAATGTTTTTGCTGCGGATATCCCAGCATCAAAACCTCTTAATAATATGTATATCACTAGCCCTACAGCAGCTGCAGTTGGCCAAACTAGTAATAGCTCTGGTGGTAGTAGTACAACTGGAGGATTCGATACGCAGAATATTACTGGTGCACAAGGACCTGCTGCCGTAAATAACGGTTCTGGTGTATTTGTGGGCGACGAAGATGCAAACTTTGGGTTAGCTATATATACTGCAGCTGAGCCATTAGCAGATATATCTGCTGCTTCAAATGGTAGATTTTATTATGGAGATGTTGTAATTAAATTTAACAGACCCGTAAAGGATCCAGTTGTTCATATAGGAGGTTTAGGTGGTAGTTATTCTTATATAGGACTAGATGCTAATACTTACAATACTTATTTTACTACTGAGTTAGAACTTTCAAATGGAGCAACTGCTTCATCGTCTAGTTTATTGGCTGGTAATTTAAATATTGCTTTACAAGGAAATAATATAGTAAATACCAATGCTACTCCAAATGCTGGATCAGTACTTGGAGATGTAACTTATGGTGCAGCTTCTGGAAGTGTAAAAGTATCTGGCACATATACAAAATTAGTGTATAAAATTTTCTTGAAAGGTACTACTGGCAATTTTGGTTGGTCTCAAACACAAGCAAATATTACTAGTGCTACAAGAGATCCATTTAATGGTGATCTTTGGTATTTATCTGTTAGTTTAGATAAACCTACGCAACAAGTTTCTGGTAATGTATTTATTGATAGAGATGGTTTAAAAGATTTACCTTTAGGTGATATCAATAAATCGGCTGGTGTAGATAACCCTACAACAAATATAGGTGGTTCTTTATTTGCTAATTTGTTAAATACTTCTGGTCAAGTAGTAGCAAGTACCCCTATAGGTCCTGATGGCTCTTATTTATTTGATAACGTACCAGTTGGAACTTACTCAGTACAATTAACTACAAATGCAAGTGCAGGTACATATGCTAGCCCTACAACTGCACCAACAACTGTATTACCTACAGGTTGGGCAAATACTGGCGAATTTGTTGGAAATGTAGCTGGTAATGATGGTACTGTAAATGGTAAATCTTCTAGCGTTGTTGTTGGTATTAGCGATATAAAAGTAGAAGTAAATTTTGGAATTGAGCGTTTACCTGATTCTGATCCATACACTTCATACATAGCTACTCCACTTTTAAATACTGTGATTACTTTAAATGGTGTATTGCCAGTATTAACAGGTAGCGATCCAGAAGATCAACCAGCATCTGGTAGTTTGGCTACTAAATCTGTACAAATAACTACTTTGCCTACCAATTCGCAATTATTGTATGCTGGTAGCCCAGTTTATGCTGGTCAAATTATAACTAGCTACGACCCTGCTTTATTACAAATTAGGTTTAACGTAGCTGCAGTAGCTATTGGCGAAACTCAATTTACTTATGCTTATGTAGATGCTGCAGGCATTGCTGACCCTACACCAGCAGTATACATAGTAAAATGGCCTTACCAAGGGCCGTTACCAATAATTTTAGAAGAGTTTGCTGCTATTAAAAATAATTGCACTGCAAACCTTGTATGGAAAACATCATCAGAAATTAATTCTGATAAGTTTGAAGTGGAAGTGTTAACAAAAGCTAATACTGATTTTGCTACTATAGGCTCTGTAATAGCAAGTGGTGCAAGCTCATCTTCAAAAAACTATCAGTTTAGTTATGCAATGCAAGCTGATGTAGTTTACTATTTCCGTCTTAAAATGATTAAAAAAGATGGTACGTTTACATACAGTAAAATTGCTCCTTTGAGCTGCGAAAATCGTAAATCCGAAATATCTGTTTATCCAAATCCTACACCTAATACTATTACAATAGAAGGTTTGGCAAAAGGGAAAAATATTGTTACTTTATACACTAATCAAGGTAGGTTAGTTACTTCTTTAACTACTTCAAAAGTAAAAGATGTAATTGATATGACTACTTTGGCAAGTGGTACTTACATGCTAAAAATTACCAACGAAAATGGTACTAGTGAAGTAAGAACAATTGTAAAACAATAAATAACAAACTAAGATAATTTTAAAATCCACCATCGTAAGATGGTGGATTTTTAGTTTAAAACAATGTTTTCGTATTTATTATTAAAAACCAACAATTATACTAATGTTATTAAATATTTCACTCAGCGAAACAGCGATAACTACGTACACAGCGATTTTAGTGGACCAATTTAATTTTCACAATGGTAAATGCAGATAGAACAAACAAATTGTAAAATGAAGCTTTAGCCGATATTGGACTATATTGTTTGTCCAATCGGTATAAATTTTGCTGTAAAGCCTTTATGTTTTGAATTGTATTTTCGCAATAGCTCATTTATTAGATCAGTTGCAAAACCAAAGTAATACTTATCTGCTTTCTTTGAATAAAATATAAAGCAGTTGTAAAATTCATGCACAAAAAAAAGCCATCAATTTATGATGACTTTTGGTGGGAGTTACAGGAGTCGAACCTGTGACCCTCTGCTTGTAAGGCAGATGCTCTAAACCAACTGAGCTAAACTCCCTTTTCATTTTCGGATTGCAAAGATAAGGATGTTGTTTTTTATAGACAAACTTTTTTTTAAATATTTTATCTAAACTTGTTTTTAAGTGCTTCAAGTGCATCATACATAGTAGCTGGTTTTACTTCTTTAAAAGGCGCAGTAATATTTGAGTGCTTAGGCTTTGGTATTTGAGGATGTGTACGTGTTTGCTGTGCAGGAGCAGTTTCTGTCTGTTTTATAGATAGTGCTATCCGCTTACGAGCTATATCTACTTCCATCACTTTTACTTTTACTTGTTGATTTAGTTTTAAAACTTCGCTTGGGTCTTGTATAAATTTATGCGCTATTTCTGATACATGTACAAGTCCATCTTGCTTTACTCCAATATCTACAAATGCACCAAAACGAGTAAGGTTGGTTACAATGCCAGGTATTTCCATGCCCACATGTACATCTTCTATTCCAAATATTTGTGCAAACTCAAATATTTGAGCTTCACTCCTAGGGTCGAGCCCAGGCTTTTTTAATTCAATTATAATGTCGTTTATGGTGTGAGCACCAAAATTTTCGTTAATGTATTTCTTTTTATCTATGGTTGCCAACAAAGTTTCGTTGCCTATTAATGAGTTTACATCTGCATTAATATCTTTAGCTATTTGTTGTACAAGTTCGTAGGCTTCTGGGTGTACAGCGCTAGCATCTAGTACATCATCGGCACCTAGTATGCGCAAAAAACCTGCACATTGTTCGTAAGCTTTTCCACCAAGGCGTGGCACTTTTAATAGTTGTTTGCGGCTTGTAAATTTGCCTTCTTGCTTACGATATGTTACAATATTTTCGGCAATTGTACTTCCAATACCACTTACATAGCTAAGTAAATGTTTGCTTGCTGTATTCAAATTTACACCTACAATATTTACACAGCTTACCACTGTTTGGTCTAGTTTTTCTTTTAGCCTAGGCTGGTTTACATCATGTTGGTATTGCCCTACTCCTATACTTTTAGGGTCTATTTTTACCAACTCTGCCAACGGATCCATAAGCCTACGACCTATACTTACAGCACCTCTTATGGTAATATCTTGGTCGGGAAATTCTTGCCTTGCAATTTCCGAAGCAGAATAAATGCTTGCTCCATCTTCATTAACTAAATAAACGGGAAGCCCAATATTTAATTTTTTTATAAACTGCTCTGTTTCTCTACCTGCAGTACCATCGCCAATGGCAAAGGCTTGTATATTGTATTGTTTTACTAAAGTGCGTATAGTATGTTCTGCATCGTCTATTCTATTTTTTTCGTGTACAAAAATTAAAGCTGTTTTTTGTAACTCCCCTTTTTCATCTATACAAACAACTTTGCAGCCTGTTCTGTAACCTGGGTCTATGGCTAATATTTTTTTGCTGCCTAATGGAGAGCTCAATAAAAGCTGGCGAAGATTTTCAGCAAAAACATTTATCGCTTCTTCATCTGCCGCTGTTTTTAAGGCTGTTCTAAATTCGGTTTCTAAACTTGGTTGCAACAAACGACGATAACTATCTTTTATTGCTTTGCGAATTTGATCGCTACAAGTACTCATGCCTTTTATGTAAACTTCTTCAATAATTTCAATTGCAATTTCTTCAAGTGGCTCTATGGCTACCCTTAAAAAACCTTCTAAAAACCCACGCAATATAGCCAAGGTTCTGTGCGATGGTATGGTTGATATTTTTTCGGAAAACTCAAAATAATCTTTGTATTTTATGGCTTCTATTTCTTTATCGGTTATAACATTACTTTTTACATAGCCTTCTTTTTCAAAAAATCTACGAAGCTTTTCTCTAACCGATATATCTTCATTTACCGTTTCTGCAATAATATCTCTTGCACCTTGCAATGCCACATCGGCTGTTAATACTTTTTCATTTATAAATGCAGTAGCTTCTTTTTCTACATCAATATCTGTTTGAGCCAAGAGCATATCTGCCAAAGGTTGTAGCCCATTTTCTCTTGCCACTACTGCTTTTGTTTTTCGCTTTTGCTTGTAAGGCAAATAAATATCTTCTAATTGTGTAATTGTAAGTGCAGCATTTATTTTTGCTTGCAACTCATCTGTCATTTTACCTTGCTCTGTTATGGTTTTTTCAATAAATATTTTGCGTTCTGCAAACTCATTCATCGATTTATTTTCGTCTTGTATTTGTTGTATTTGCACTTCGTCTAATGCGCCTGTACTGTCCTTTCGGTATCGGGCTATAAATGGTATTGTACTACCTTCGCTAAGTAATTGTAATACCGTTTCTACTTGTGTTGGTTTTATTGAAAGTTTTTGAGCTATAAGGTTGTTGAACATTATTGTAGTTATTTGTTATTTTTTTTATTAAAAATTATTTTTTTTGTACCAGCAAAGTCAAAGCAATAAGCAGCATTAGTGGCGTCGCACATTTCATCTTCAAACCAATATTGAGCATTTTTTTGGATTGCGAAAATAAGGGATGAATTGGAAAGAAATAAATTAAAAATGCGGTAACCATTCAGTTCCAAAAGTAGCTATTTTATTTAATGCGTATAAAACGTTATTTCCATTTTTGATGGAGGTATTAATAAGAGACCTAATAACTGCAGATACATTTGCGCTTTGAAGCGATTTAAACTGTGCTGATATTTTCTGTTTTACTTTAATATTTCTAATATCTTTTTCCGTGCCATTATTATCAGGTGTTACATTTGATTGTTGTAAAAAATAGAGGATACGCTCTTTAAGTTGTACAATAATAGCTGCTTGCTCTTTAATCGTTTACTGTAATGTTTGTAATAATAATTGAATGGCAAAAATGAGTTACAAAAAAGCTAAATTCTAATATTACAACACCTTTAATGTACAAACCAAAATAATAAAGTGCAAAAAAAATACTTTTTTTTTAACAAGGCTTTATGCAGAGAATATTCAAAATTACTTCTGAATACTAAAAAGCTTTACAAAATTTTCGGCTACAAGCTTTGCCATTTTACCAGGGGTTGCTACTATTGGGTTTTCTGAAATTTTTATATTGTTTGTCCAATAATTATCTAAATTCATTATAATTGTAATACTATTTTTTTTTGTAAAATAATTTTCATCTAACGGTAAAAAAATATTTTGCATAGTTTTATATTCTCCCTTGTAGCCGCCAATATGATGTTCTATTCTGTTATTATCCGCTTTCGATGAATCTGATTTACCTTCTAACTTAAACATAGTGTAACCATTATTCCAAGTCCAAAACATATCATTTAAAGGGTCTAATGCACCGTTTTGAGCTCCACTACAATTCAAAGCACTATCTACTCCTATCAAAAATGCTATGCCAATTATTTTTCCAAATGGCTTTTTGATTGTAATAATATTTTCATTTTTTTCGTTAATTAAATAAACAGATTTTTTTGTGTTTCTTTTTTTTAGTGTTACCAATTCAATATTGCTCACATAATATTTTAGTTTGCTTATTGTATAATTTTCATCAAAAATATTTTTATAAACTGTATTATCTAGTTCAATTTTATTTTTGTTTGCAATATTTTTAAAAAGAATTGTCACATTTTTTTGAGCTATACAATTATTGCCTAATAACAACAACAATAAAATTGACTTAATCATTTTGGTTAAATTTTTTTCTACTAATTTTTATTTCACTCATTTTCTTTTTATCATCCAATCTTTTTTTTATTACTCCTTTAGGTATTTTAGTAGGTTTTCTTTTAATAGGTACAATGAGTGCTTTTGTAATAATTGCTATCATTTTTTGTAGCACAACATCTTTATTGGCTAGCTGGGTACGTTCTGTTTGACTCTTTACCATCAAAAAGCCATCGTTATTTATTTTAGAAAACAGTTTTTGTAATAATATTTCTTTTTCATCATCATTAAATATGTTGGAGTTTTTTATATGCCAATAACCTTCCACCATGGTTTCCACCTTATTTACGTTTTGTCCTCCTTTTCCACTGCTTCGGGCAGTTTTAAACTTAATTTCTTTTTTAATTTGTACTAACATTATATGCAAATTACTCAAAATATGCCTCAATTTTGAGTAGTTATAATATTTGTATGCTTATTATTTCCTAAATAACAAAAAAACAAGCATTTTTGCAGTAATTGTAATTTTTATGCTAAACAATATTTATCAATCATTTGCCCAAAGAAAACTGCAAAACAAAAAATCTTTTGCAGTACTAATAGATCCTGACAAAGTAACTGATGAAAGTGTAGCTGAACTTATTACACTTGCATTAGAAGCCAATGTAGATTATTTTTTTGTTGGAGGAAGCCTAGTTGTATCCAATTATATTGATGAATGTGTACAGCTAATTAAAAAAAGTTGCAATATTCCAGTAATACTATTTCCCGGAAGCCCAAGCCAAGTAAGTAAATATGCCGATGCTCTTTTATATTTGAGCCTTATTAGTGGTCGTAATCCAGAATTGTTGATTGGGCAACATGTAGTATCGGCACCAATTGTAAAAAAAAGCGGATTAGAAATAATGCCTACAGGTTACATGGTTATAGATGGAGGAGCACCTACAACGGTATCGTACATTAGCAATGCAGCACCTTTACCGTCCGATAAAAGTGAAATAGCCATGTGTACCGCCATGGCTGGCGAAATGTTGGGTATGAAACTCATATACATGGATGCAGGTAGCGGTGCAAAAAACGCCATTACCGAAACCATGATAACCAAAGTAGCAGGTTGTATAAATGTGCCATTAATAATAGGTGGTGGTATTACTACTGCCGAAAAAGCTTATCTTAATTGCAAAGCAGGTGCCGATGTAATTGTAGTAGGTAATGCAATAGAAAAAGATGCCAATTTAATTAAAGAAATTTCGGCAGCCATACATAGTGTACCAGTAAATGCATAATTTTTTTGTTTGCCAGCATTAGTTTTTCATAGCATCTGCATGTGCAATAATTATTTGTTGCTTTTTTCTTTTTGGGGGAAAGAAAAAAGCTATCACACTTCAACTAAAGAAAATTAAACAGCATTTTTATTGTTTTTTTACTCTTGTAGGTGTATCTCTTGCTGCCACAATACTTTTACTGCTAGCCGAAATAGCCTTTATTATTTCTACCATATTAATAATGTCAATAGAAGCAATTTCGTCATTTAATTTATGGTAAGTAGGCTCATTATCCATTTTAGATGTAGATATTGTATGAGCAGGTACACCAAGCTTTGCAAGGTTTGCATTATCGCTACGATAAAATAAATTTTCGGTAGGGTATGGGTCGGCTTCAAAATGAAATGCCGATGATTTTAAATTTTGTTGCAAAATTTCTCCAAAGTTCGATTTTTCAAACCCCGTAATATAAGCACTGTTTTTGCCCCATTTACTTTCGGTACCTATCATTTCTATATTAAACATAGCTACAACTTTTTCTGCATCTATATTTTCAGAAAAATATTGAGAGCCAAAGCCACCAATTTCTTCGGCAGTAAATGCTACAAAAACTAAAGTACGGTCGTTATTTTTTTGCTTTGCAAAACAATTTGCAAGCATAATAATAGCAGCAGTGCCAGAGGCATCGTCGTTTGCACCATTATAAACAGAATCGCCGCTGGCATTAGGTTTACTTGCGCCTAAATGGTCGTAATGTGAAGAAAATAGTACAAATTCGTTCTTCTTTTTTTTGCCAGGTAAGATACCTACAACATTTGAAAAATGCAACTCTTTAATGGTGTGTTTTATTTCGAAATTATATTTTTTTGCAATAGTATTTGCAATAACGAAAACTACATTAAAATTTGATTTTACACTTTCTTTTTTAAATGCTTTTAATTTGTAAAAATCTTTAGTAAAAAAACTATCTACAAACACTATTGCATTTTTTTTACTTTCAATAATATCTTTTGCAGAAAAAAATAAATTATCGGCAGCTTTTATTTGCAGGGTTTTGTAACCAGATGTTTCATTAAATGTTACTAACGAATCTGTAGTAACTGTAATAATATTTGATGCATTTAACTGTGTAGTATCTATTTTACAAATGGCCGAAATGTATTTTGTACGAATATGGGTAAAAGTTTGTTTATATGATTGTAATCCATCATAAAATTTCAACCCATTTTTTTTAAATTCAGTACCAATAAAATCGGCGGCTAAATCTATTTCGGGTGTGCCAGTTTTTCTACCCTTCATTTCGTCGGATGCTAAAAAGCTAACCAAACGCAATGCCTCGGCAGAGTTTAATACTTTATCGTTTTTTTGTGCAAACGATAAAATACAAATAAAACAAAATGAAATTACTAATACAATATTTTTAGAAGCCATTTAGAAGTAGTTTTTTATAATCAAAATTATTACAAACTCATCATTTCTTTAAACTTTACTGCTTGCCTTCTACTCACTTCTATTTTTTCACCACCTTTTAAATCCAACATGAGTCCGCCATTAAAAAATGGCTCCACTTTTTCTATCATTCTTAAGTTAATAATATGTTTTCTGTTTGCTCTAAAAAATACACGGTCATCTAATTTTTCTTCTAAAGCATTCAGCGATTTTAAAATAAGTGGTTTATTTGTACCAAAAAATACTTTGGCATAGTTACCTACACTTTCAAATAATCGTACTTCGCCAAGTTTTACAAACCAGCAGCGTTCGCCATCTTTTACAAAAACCTGATCGTTTTCGCTTAATACACCTCTATTACTTGTAAGTAGGGTAGAGGCTATTTCTTTTTCTTCGGCTTGCTGTAGTTTTTGTAATGCATCTTTCAATCTTTTAGGCTCTACAGGTTTCATCAAATAATCTAAAGCATTTACCTCAAACGCTTTTAAAGCAAACTCATCGTATGCCGTTACAAAAATTACATGTGGGGCTTTTTCTAATTCGAGGAGCATATCAAACCCTGTTTTACCTGGCATTTGTACATCTAAAAAAACTAAATCAGGAGCAAGGCTTTCAATTTTTTCAATACCTTCTTTTGCATTTGTAGCTTCTCCTATAATTTCTATTTCCGAAAAATCGGCAAGTAATTTTTTTAATTCGTTTCTTGCCAATCTTTCATCATCTATTATAATTGCTTTATACATTTTTTATAATTTATAAATATTTAAACAGTACTATTTTCAGGCATTATTATTTTCGATTGTACCATGTTCCCATTTTTTTCTTCTATTTCAAAATGTGCTTTATTTTGATATAATAAATTCAACCTATCTTGCGTACTTCTTATACCAAAGCCAGAGGAGTTGCCAGCTTTAAGCGATTGCAGATTGCCAGTATTTTGCACAATTAGTTCAAGGTGTTTGTCTTTAAAATACGATTTAATTATTATTTCGCCTCCATTTTCGTTTTTACTTATTCCATGCTTTATTGCATTTTCTACAAGGTTTTGCAACATCATTGGTGGTACAGGTTGTGTAAGCGTATTAGGCTCAATGTGCATATCTATTTTCAATCTTTCTTCAAATCGCATGTGCTCCAAAGCTAAATAATCTTTTACAATATTTAACTCTTGCTCTAAGGGTACAGTTTCCAATTTTTCGGCTTGTAAGCTACTTCGTAAAATATTGCTTAGTTCGGTAATAGCTGTTCTTGCCCTCGGCGGATTTTCATCTACCAAAGCTCTAATACTATTTAATGCATTAAAAATAAAATGCGGATTTATATGCGATTTAATTGTTTTTAATTCCAACGATTTTACAACAGCTTCTAATCTTAATTTATCTAATTGGTTATTTCTGTTTTTATTTACATAATGCCATGCAAAGTAAATGAGCAACCACAGCGATACCAAAATTATGGAAGTTACCAAACTACCAAAGTTTTTGCCTTTTTTTTCTTCATATTTCCAAATATTGTTTTTATCCTTGTACCAACTGGTTGCTTTTTTTATTTTTATAAATGCTACATATTTTGTAGAATCTAAAACTCCATTATTTTCGTACAAATAGTAATCAGAGTTGGTAAGGTTCATCTCTTTTTCTAATAACAAGGCTTTTTGTTTTCTTTCGTTTATTTCATACTTATCATATGAGTTTGGAGGTATTTTTTGTATAATTTCCGAAGTGTAAAAAGAAGCAAAAGATGTAACGAACACACTTAATATAAATAAAGCCAAAACTTTATCTATAGAAAAATTTATCCAAGCAATTTTTTTTAAAACAATACGAAGTAAATGAGTAATTAAAATGAACGAAAAAAATTCAATAAAAAGAGTAAATAAAAATAAGTTTCGTTTTAAGTTTGGTGTTAAATAAGTATCTGGTGCAAACTTATAAGCCACAAATAAATTCAATATCAGCCATGCTCCCCAGCCTGTAACCTGACAAATCCAGTAGCGCATATTTTTTTTCATTTCTTTATGTTTATTGTGGTTATAGCTCTCTACAATTCTAAAATATTCAAATTTTTTGTGTCAACTTTAAAATTATATGTTACACTAATATAGGTAAGAAACTAAAAGTTAGCATTTTTGTTAAAAATGCAATACAGTTTGATATACAAACTTAACCTTCTGGTTATTTTTTACAGCTAAAATTGTATTAATGGTAAAAAAAAATAGATAAAAGGTTAAAAAAAGGCAATTTAAAAGAATTAATATCAACTTTTTACTTAATATTGTAATTCAAATAATATTATTAATTTTTAAAAAGTCCCACATGTCAACATTTAACCTATTGGATATGGCTAAAAGCTATTTCAGTAACGAATTAATAAGTAAAGCAAGTTCGTCACTTGGCGAAAGCGAAGGCGGTATATCTAAAGCAATAAGTGCTATGATACCATCAGTTATTGGTGCTATATCTGATAAAGCTACTAGTGGTCATGAAGGAGCATCTTTAGTTTCAAAATTAGCTTCAGAGCAGCATTCATCTGGTATTTTAGACACTTTGGGTGGTTTTCTAAATCAAGATTCTAGCAGCAATTTATTAAGCAAAAGCAGCGGATTAATTTCTTCTTTATTTGGTAATGGTGGTTCAAGCAATATGCTTACTACACTAATATCAAGCTTTGCTGGTGTAAAAGGTTCAAGCGTTGGCACAATATTAAGTATGGCAGTGCCTGCAGTACTTGGGTTGGTTGGTAAACACTCTGCGGAAAACAACGTATCGGCAAGTGGCTTAGGCTCTTTGTTAAGTAGCCAAAAAGATGCAGCCATGAAAATGTTGCCTGCTGGTTTTAGCCTATCATCGCTTACAGGTGGTGCAAGTAGCGCTGTAAATAATGTAGTAAACACTGCTACCAATACATACGATGCTGCTGAAGAAAAAGCAGCTGGTGGTATGAAATGGTTATTGCCTTTATTATTACTTGCTGGGCTTGGTGCTGCAGCATGGTATTTCTTCAAAGAAGGATGTAATAAACCTGCCGATACTAACGTAGTTGCCGGTACAGATACTTTAAATGCAAATGTAACTACACCAACAACAACTGTAGAATTACCAAAAGTAACAGTAGATACAGTAACTGGTTTTGTAAATTACGAATTAGGAGCACCAATGGATATTGAATTACCAGGTGGAGCAAAACTAACAGCAGTAGCTACTAACGGTTTTGAAAACACTTTAGTTAATTTTCTTAAAACTGGTACAATTGATACAGTAGATAAAAAAGCAAACTGGTTTACAATACATGATGTACAATTTGTATCTGGTAAAACAGATTACGCTTCTCCAAAAGCATTGGCTCAAGTAAAAAATGTAGCTGCAATATTAAAAGCATTTCCAAATGCAGTTTTAAAAATTGGAGGTTATACAGATATAACTGGCGATGCTGCTAAAAACAAAGCATTATCTCAACAAAGAGCTGATGTATTAGCAAAAGATATTATTGCTAATGGTGCTGCTGCAACTCAACTTAAAGAATCAGTAGGATACGGTTCTGAATTTGCAACAGCTCCATCAACCGATAAAGAAGGTATGGCTAGAGATAGAAGAACTGCTGCAAAAGTTTCATCTAAATAATAAACTAAATTTCATAAAAAATCCTCTAAACTTTTGTTTAGAGGATTTTTTTTATGAACAAAAATTTGATATAAACCAATACCAATGTGATTTATTTAACACATCAATGTTTTATAAATCTTACATTAGTAAATGCCAGAAACAAACAAATAGTAAAATGAGGCTTCAACCGATATTGAACAATATTGTTTGTCCAATCGGTATAAATTCTTTGATCCATCAAATTAATGCAACTTACCAGTAACTAATTTCATAAATTCACTTCTAGTTTGGTGTTTTTCAAACTCACCACAAAAAGCCGATGTAGTAGTAGCAGAGTTTTGCTTGCCTACGCCACGCATCATCATACACAAATGCGATGCTTCTACCACTACAGCCACACCCAATGGGTTTAAAGTATCTTTAATAGCATCCATTATTTGATGTGTAAGCCTTTCCTGCACCTGCAACCTACGAGCATACACATCTACCACTCTGGCTATCTTACTCAAACCAGTAATATAACCATTAGGTATATAAGCCACATGCGCTTTACCATAAAAAGGCAGCATATGATGCTCACACATACTATACAATTCAATATCTTTGACAATAATCATTTCACTCACATCTTCATGAAATTTTGCCGATTCTAAAATAGCTCTAGCATCTTGCCCATAACCTTGCGTAATATATTGCATAGCTTTAGCAATACGCTCAGGTGTTTTTAGCAAACCCTCTCTATCGGCATCTTCGCCAAGTAGTTTAATATTTTCTTTGTAGTTTTTAATTAAACCATCAGTAATATCCTTATCGTAACTTTCTAATTTTTTATAAGCCATATTTATTTTTTGGGCTGTTTAGTTCAAATCTATTTTGGGCATTGGTTCTGGCTGTACACTGTACCTACGCTACGCTTCGGTGCCGTTTCCATCCAGCAGCCCTTCGGCATTTTATCTTTAATGAACATTATAGCCCATTTTTAATAAAATTACACATTTTAGCAAATTTAATAGCTCTTTGCCAAAAATGTAAATTAGTTTTTATATAAACTAATTGCCAAAGCTATCTAAATTAAAAATAATGCCAAATAAAAAAACATTGTTATTACTTTCCTCAACAACACATTATTTTTAATTTCCTTTTAAAATCTTTGTTTCGTAGTTATCTTTGTTACGCTGTGTGAAATAAAAAACATACAAACCATTCTTCAAAAATCATGAAAAAATCTCTTACCCTACTTATAATCCTTATTACATTTTCTGCACAAGCACAACAAACAATAAATGCCTTACTTGCCAAAGCAAAAGCAAAATTAGAAACCGTAAACGATTACGAAGCCAAAGGTATAATGAAAACAAATGTAGCCTTCTTAAAAGTACCCATAGCCAAGGTAAAAATATATTTTAAAAAACCTAATAAGCTAAAAGTAAAAAGCGAAAGCGGTATCTCATTTATTCCAAAAGGTGCCGTTAGTATCAACCTTACAAACCTTACAGGTAGCAATCAATACACAGTTATAGATGCAGGTATCGAAACCATAAGCGGTAAAAAACTACGCATAGCAAAACTATTACCAACAGACGATAATAACGAAGTAGTACTAAGCACAGTATATATTGATGAAGTAACAGCGCTTATAAAAAAAGCAAAAACCACTACCAAAGATAACGGCACTTACGAACTCGAAATGACCTATGGAGATTATGCCGCATACGGGCTACCCAATAAAATAATATTTAGTTTTAATGCCAAAGATTACAAATTACCCAAAGGAGTAACCTTCGATTTTGACGATGGCACAGCAACTACAGCAAAACCTACCGACTCATTAAAAGGGAAAAAAGGCAAAGCAGAAATTACTTTTAGCAGTTATACCATAAATAAAGGTGTAAGCGATGCTGTATTTAATGCAAATTAAAACCCTAAAAAAAGTAAACATTATATCTCTAAAGGTATTGCTTCATCTTTTGCACCACGCATTACAAAAGCACTTTTTCTTTTTAAAGGATTTGCATATTGCGTTGTTATTTCATTTCGCATATTTGCAATATCAATTGCTTTAAATATCGCTTCTCTAAAACTTGCCTCATCAGCTTTCCCTTTGCCAGCAATATCAAAAGCCGTGCCATGGTCAGGCGATGTGCGTACAGCACCTAAACCAGCAGTATAATTTACACCTTCGCCAAATGCCAACGATTTAAAAGGAATTAATCCTTGATCATGATATAAAGCTAGCACAGCATCAAATTTTTCATGATGCCCTCTTGCAAAAAATGCATCGGCACTATAAGGACCAAAACAAAAAATTCCCTTTTGCTTAGCATCTTCAATGGTAGGTTTTATAATTTCTTTTTCTTCTTTGCCCACAAGTCCTTCATCACCAGCATGAGGGTTCAAACCTAAAATAGCAATTTTAGGTTTGTTTAAACCAAAGTCTTTTTTAAGCGAATCGTTAATTATTTTTAATTTACTCAAAATAGCATCTTTGGTAATATATTGTGCTACATCTTTTATAGCCACATGCTCTGTAAGTAATGCTACTTTCATATTATCGGCTACCAACATCATTGCTACATCTTTTACACCAAATAATTCTTTTAAATATGGTGTATGTCCAGTATGTTTAAATAAACTACTTTGTACATTACTTTTGTGTAGTGGTGCTGTTACCAAAGCATCTATTTGGTTTTCTTTTAAAGCTTTGGCAGCAATAGTAAGGCTTAGCAATGCATATTTTCCACCAGTTTCATTTAGTGCACCAGGTGTTACAGCCACATCTTCTTCCCAGCAATTATATACATTTACCAATTTAGTATTTAATTGTGCAGCACCTTTTACAATATTAAAAGTAATATTATTTTCGGGCAATGTTTTTCTATAAAAATTAAGCACTTTATTATTCGCAAAAACAAGCGGAGTACATATTTCCAAAATACGAGTATCGCTCAATGTTTTTACAATAATTTCTGGCCCAATGCCATTAATATCACCACAACTTATACCAATTACAGGTTTATTATCATTTATATTACTCATTTATGCTAATTGAGATGTAAAAATACAATTAAAAAAAATAGTAAAAAATTTATAAAAAGTTTATCCTATTTTGAAATATAGAAAACTAATATTAATACATTATTAGGCTATTTTTGCACTATGTTAAAATTGAAAAAATCGTTAGGACAACATTTTTTAAAAGACGAAAATATTATAAAGCAAATAATAGCTTCTTTAAATGAAAATGAGTTTAAAAACTTATTAGAAGTTGGACCAGGTGGCGGAGCTCTTACCAAAGAATTAATAAAAATACCCAATATAAATTTTAAAGCAGTAGAGTTAGATGATGAAAAAGTTCCATTACTAAAACAAAAATATCCAATTTTAAAAGATAAAATAATACACCAAAACTTTTTAGATATTGAAAAGCCATTTGATGAAACTTTTACTATTATTGGTAATTTCCCTTACAACATTTCCACTCAAATTTTATTTAAAATATTGGATTGGAAAGACGAAGTGCCAGTAGTTATTGGTATGTTTCAAAAAGAAGTGGCAGAAAGGGCTGCAGCAAAACCTGGTGGAAAAATTTATGGTGTATTAAGTGCATTAATACAACCTTTTTACCACATCGAATATTTATTTGATGTACCGCCTACAAGTTTTACACCACCACCAAAAGTAATGAGTGGTATGATAAAGCTTACAAGAAAAAAAGAGCCTCTTGTTGTAAAATCTGAAAGGGCATATATTGTATTAGTAAAAACAGCATTTAACCAGCGCAGAAAAACCTTGAGAAACGCAGTAAAGGCTTTATTTACACCAGAAGAATTAAAAGACGAATTGTTTAAAAAAAGAGCAGAAGTGTTGAGTATAGAAGACTTTGCTGCATTGACTTTTAGAATGCAGGGAATGTCAAAACCTTTGTAAAATATTAAATATGCTAATACGTGAAGCTAAAATAGAGGATATATCGCAAATACAAGTTGTACGAAATTCGGTTAAGGAAAATACTTTATCTGATCCAAAACTTGTAACTGATAATGATTGCGAAGAGTTTATTTTGCACAGAGGCAAAGGCTGGGTTTGTGAAATTAATAATATGATAGTAGGTTTTGCAATCGTTGATTTAAAAGAAAATAATATTTGGGCTTTATTTTTGCACCCACAATTTGAAAAAAAAGGAATTGGATTACAGCTTCACAATATAATGCTCAATTGGTATTTTAAGCAAACCAAAAAAACTTTGTGGCTTGGTACAGCATTTAATACAAGGGCAGAAGTGTTTTATAGAAAAGCCGGATGGAAGGAAGTAGGAAAACATGGAGATAAGGAAATTAAATTTGAAATGAGTTTTGATGATTGGGTCAATAAATAATGAGTGTTAATAATATTTTTTTTATTGTTGAATAAAGGTAAAATGATGAAGAGTGCGACGCCAATGAAGTTGATTAAAGATAAAATGATGACTAAATAAAAATTAAAGCAAAAGGCAAACATAAAACTTTATGATTTTGAATACAGATATTAAAATAAGACTTGTAACAGCCGCAGCATTATTTGATGGGCATGATGCTGCAATAAATATTATGCGCCGAATTTTGCAAAGCAAAGGAGCCGAAATTATACACCTTGGGCATAATAGAAGCGTAGCCGAAATTGTAGAATGTGCCATAGAAGAAGATGTACAAGGCATAGCCATTACCAGCTATCAAGGCGGGCATGTAGAGTTTTTTAAATACATGAAAGATTTGTTGGAAGAAAATGGTAGTGGGCATATTAAAATATTTGGTGGTGGTGGCGGTACTATTTTGCCAACCGAAATAGAAGAGTTGCAAGCCTATGGCATAACACGGATTTACAGCCCCGATGATGGCCGCAAAATGGGCTTACTAGGCATGATAGATGATGTAATTGATAAATGTAAAGAAGTAATACTACCTACAGCTAATGTTTTAAATAGTGAAATAAAAAATTTTGCACTTGGCGAAACTAAAGATATTATTACTATAGCAAGAAAAATATCGGCTGCCGAAAGAGGAGAAAAAATAATTGATTTAGAAAACGAATTTAAAAGCCCTGTACTAGGCATAACAGGTACAGGTGGTGCTGGCAAATCATCTGTTACCGATGAAATTGTGCGTAGATTTTTAAATAATTATACCGACAAAACCATCGCTGTAATATCAGTAGATCCTAGCAAAAAGAAAACTGGTGGTGCATTGCTTGGCGATAGAATAAGAATGAATGCTATATCATCGCCAAGGGCATATATGCGTAGCCTTGCTACAAGAGAAAGCGATAAGGCTCTTAGCCAATATGTAACTGAAGCATTAAATATTTGCAAAGCAGCAGGGTTCGATTTAATTATTTTGGAAAGTGCTGGCGTAGGCCAAAGCGATGCCTCTATTTTAGAGCATTGCGATGTGAGCATGTATGTAATGACACCAGAGTACGGTGCGCCATCGCAGTTAGAAAAAATAAATATGCTAGATTATGCAGATGTAATTTGCTTAAATAAATTTGATAAAGCTGGTGCATTAGATGCCTTACATGATATAAGAAAACAATACAAACGCAACTACGAATTGTGGGAAACAAAAGATGAAGATTTGCCTGTAGTAGGCACTATTGCAGCACAGTTTAACGATGCTGGTGTAAATGTACTTTTTGATAAATTAATGAAAGTAATTTCCGATAAAACAAATGTACCTTTTGGTTCACATGCGCCATTTGCAAAAAGTGGTGGCATAGAAGGCTCTATCATTCCGCCAAAACGTGTAAGATATTTATCTGAAATAGCCGAAACCATAGCGGAGTACGATACTTGGGTAGATGAGCAATCGGCTTTGGCTACAAAAATTTATCAGCTAAAAGGTGCATTTACTATTTTAAAAAATGATGATAATGCTATTATTGATGCTATAAAGAATTTAGAAGAAAAACTAGATGCCGACAATAAAAAATTATTGGATAATTGGCAAAATGTACAAGAACGTTATAAACAAGATTTTTACGAGTTTAAAGTAAGAGATAAAGTAATAAAGCAACCATTAACTTTTTCAAGTTTATCTGGCACCAAAATATCGAAAGTTATTTTGCCAAAATATAAAGACTTTGGCGATATTTTAAAATGGCAATTGCAAGAAAACGTACCAGGCGAATTTCCCTACACAGCCGGAGTGTTTCCATTAAAAAGAGATGGCGAAGACCCTACACGTATGTTTGCTGGCGAAGGTGGACCTGAACGTACCAATAAGCGCTTTCACTACGTAAGCGTAGGTCAGCCTGCAAAACGCCTGAGTACTGCATTTGATAGTGTTACACTCTATGGTGAAGACCCAGCACATCGTCCCGATATATATGGCAAAGTTGGTAATAGTGGTGTAAGCATAGCTACTGTAGATGATGCGAAAAAATTATACAGTGGTTTTGATTTGTGCGATCCTAAAACATCTGTAAGTATGACCATTAATGGACCTGCACCAATGATATTAGCATTTTTTATGAATGCAGCCATAGATCAAATGTGCGAAAAATATATTATTGAAAATGACTTACGTGCCGAAATAAATAAAAAAATAGAAAGCTTATTTGATATAAATACATTGCCAAAATATTATGGAGTAGATGGTGAGCCAGTAAAACCTACTCTTGGCGGTTTCGATGGTATGTTGCCCGAAGGAAATGATGGATTGGGCTTGCGTTTGCTTGGTTTATCAGGTGCCGATGTGTTGCCTGAAGATGTATATAAAACCATAAAAGCTAAAGCCCTATCAAGTGTACGAGGTACTGTGCAAGCCGATATTTTAAAAGAAGACCAGGCACAAAATACTTGTATTTTTAGCACCGAATTTGCTTTAAAATTAATGGGCGATGTGCAAGAGTTTTTTATTGATAATAAAGTACAAAATTTTTATAGTGTGAGTATTAGTGGCTATCACATAGCCGAAGCAGGCGCTAATCCTATAACACAGCTTGCTTTTACTTTGGCTAACGGATTTACTTATGTAGAATATTATTTAAGTAGAGGAATGGCTATTGATGATTTTGCTCCAAATCTTTCATTCTTTTTTAGCAATGGTATGGATCCAGAATACAGTGTAATTGGCAGAGTTGCACGCCGTATTTGGGCTAAAGCAATGAAACAAAAATACAAAGGTAACGATCGTAGTCAAAAATTAAAATATCACATTCAAACAAGTGGCCGAAGCTTACATGCGCAAGAAATAGACTTTAACGATATACGTACAACGCTACAAGCATTGTATGCCATTTATGATAATTGCAATTCATTACATACTAATGCCTACGATGAAGCAATAACAACACCTACCGAAGAAAGCGTACGCAGAGCAATGGCAATACAACTAATAATAAATAGAGAATTGGGTACGGCAAAAAATGAAAATCCGAACCAAGGCTCATTTTTAATAGAAGAATTAACCGATTTGGTAGAGCAAGCAGTACTTACAGAGTTTGACCGATTAACAGAAAGAGGTGGAGTACTTGGTGCTATGGAGCGTATGTATCAACGAAATAAAATACAAGAAGAAAGTTTGCATTATGAAACTTTAAAACATACTGGCGAATACCCAATTATTGGTGTAAATACTTTTTTAAATAAAAAAGGTTCGCCTACAATTTTGCCTGCCGAAGTAATACGCTCTACTACAGCCGAAAAAGAAGTACAAATAAACATGCTAACTGCGTTTAAAGAAAGACATAAAGAAAAAAGCAAAAAAATGTTAGCACAATTGCAAGAAAAAGCTATAGCAAACGAAAATTTGTTTAATGAATTGATGGAGACAGTAAAATATTGTACACTTGGCGAAATAACAAATGCTTTGTATAGTGTAGGTGGACAATATAGAAGAAATATGTAAAAAAGCGGTTGCATATAGTAATAATATGCAACCGCTTTATAAAAATCGTTTTAGGTATTTATACTAACATGGTAACTGGATTTTCTACAAATTTTTTCAGCGTTTGTAAAAATGCAGCACCCACAGCACCATCTACACTTCTATGATCGCAGCTAAGTGTTACTTTCATTATATTAGTTACAGCAAATGCTCCATTTTTGCTAACCATAACTTCCTTAATTCTGCCTACAGCAAGTATGCAACTATCTGGAGGGTTTATTATGGCTGTAAACTCTTCCACATCCATCATACCTAGGTTAGATATGGTAAACGTATTGCCACTAAATTCGGCTGGTTGTAGTTTTTTATCTTTGGCTTTGCCATATAATTCTTTAGCATCGGCTGCTATTTGCGACAATGATTTTTTATCAGCAAAACGAATTACGGGCACTATCAACCCTTCGGGCAATGCCAATGCCGAGCCAATATGTATGTGGTTATTCTTTCTGATAAAATCGCCCATCCAGCTACTATTTACATCGGGGTGTAATCGTAAAGATGCTGCACAAGCTTTTATAATCATATCGTTAAACGAAACTTTTACAGGGCTTACCTCATTTATGGCAATACGAGCTGCCATTGCATTATCCATATTTAACTCCATTGTTAAATAAAAATGCGGAGCAGTAAACATACTTTCTCCCAAGCGGCGAGCTATTACCTTACGCATTTGTGTAAGCGGCACATCGGTGTAGCTTTCTGTACTTGTATTTTCAAAATTTGAAGCAAGTGGTTGTGGGCTTAAAGTTGAAGTAATAGCTTGTTGTTTATTATTTGTTGTTTCTTTATAATCCTCAATATCTACCTTTATTATTCTGCCACCATCGCCAGTGCCTTTTATTTTACTTATATCAAGCCCTTTATCGGCAGCTATTTTTTTTGCCAATGGCGATGCTTTTATTCTGCCATCGCCAACGTTTGTTGTCAATTCTTCATTAGCTTGTTTTTTTTCTTCAACCAATTTTTCGTTGGATTCAACCAACTTTTCTCCTCCTAAACCCAATTGTTTTTCGTAAGCTATATAGGCACTTACATCGGTACCAGCCTTACCCACAATAGCAATAATTTCATTTATTTTTGCAGCATTTCCTGCCTCTACACCAATATATAAAAGTGTACCTTCTTCATATCCTACTACTTCCATTGTTGCTTTATCAGTTTCCACATCGGCCAATACATCATCAGCCTTTACAATGTCGCCTACATTTTTATTCCAAGATACTATTTTACCTTCTGTCATGGTATCGCTAAGCAAAGGCATACGTATTTCTTTTGCACCAGCAGGCAAACTTACTTTTGCAGCAGTTGCAACAGTTTGGGTGGTAATCTTATTTGGAGTTTCTGTTTTTACAGGCTCTTTTGCTATTGGCACCTTGCTGGCAGCCAACTGCTCACCATCTAACAAATGCTTATAATCTTCGCCAGCTTTGCCTACAATAGCCATTATTTCATTCACTTTTGCAGCATTACCAGCTTCTACGCCTATGTATAAAAGTGTGCCATCTACATAGCCATTTACTTCCATAGTAGCTTTATCAGTTTCCACTTCGGCCAATACATCGTCGGCTTTTACGTTGTCGCCTACTTTTTTATTCCATGCTATTATTTTTCCCTCAGTCATTGTATCACTTAGCAAGGGCATTCTTATTACTTCAGCCATAATCTAATTTTTGTACTTGTTTTGAAGCGAAATTAATGTAAAAAATGTAAAATTCCTTTTGCAAAAAAAACAACGGTATTTATTTAGCTTCTTCTTTAAACCAACCACTATACATCAAGTAATTTTCGGCAATTCTATTTATTTCTCCACTAATCAATTCTTGGCTAATATCTTTTACTTTTTTTGCAGGCACACCAGCATAAATACAACCCGATTCTACAATTGTATTTTCCAAAACTACTGCACCAGCAGCAATAATAGAGTTGCTGCCTACCTGCACATTATCCATTACAATAGCGCCCATACCTACCAATACATTATCGGCAAGCGTACAGCCATGCACTATAGCATTGTGCCCAATACTTACATTATTACCAA
This sequence comes from Ferruginibacter sp., assembly GCA_013141435.1. GTDB lineage: Bacteria > Bacteroidota > Bacteroidia > Chitinophagales > Chitinophagaceae > Ferruginibacter. Next base: position 237 of record JABFQZ010000036.1, on the reverse strand, counting down.
TAAATACTTTCGTTTTTTCGTAGGTGCAATGTATTACTGCACCATCTTGCACATTCACTTTATTGCCCATACGAATACTATTTACATCGCCACGAATTACAGCATTAAACCATACACTACAATCGTTTCCCATTTCTACATCGCCTACTATTGTTGCATTTGGCGCTACAAAACAATCATTACCCATTTTTGGTAAAACACCTTTTACCGGAAGTATAAAAGCCATATTTTTTTTTA
>JABFQZ010000039.1 GCA_013141435.1 Ferruginibacter sp. | reverse complement strand
GCTTTTTTTTATCTTTTTCATATACAAAAGAAGTTTAGTGAAACGACTTTCACTAAACTTCTTTCAAGACTGATAAAAACATTGAGTTCTAGAGGATTTTACCAACTATTTTTCAGTATTATACCTTAAAATATAGAGTAAAAGCAAATTATATGAGTATTTTACCCATAATAAGGGCTTATCATCCAATAAACCAATACACCACTTACCGCTACAAAAAACCAAATAGGCCATGTAATATGTGTAAGTTTTTTGTGCTTTTCGTATTCGCCGGTAAGTGCATGGTAAGCTGAATATAAAATAAACGGTAATATTATTGCTGCCAATGGAATGTGCAATAATAATAAGATGTAATAAAAAATACGTGCAGTGCCTGCCATTGCTGTTTCACTAATACTAAGTACACCATCATGGTTTAAATCGCCATACTTTGTATCGCCAGCAAATAAATGGTGGCATATATAAAACACCAAAAACAAAACCGAAAGCCAAATTGCCCCAAGCATTATTTTTTTATGTAATTCATATTTTTTATTTTTTACTGTTACTAAACCAGCTAATAACGATACAGCAACCAAGCTATTTATTATTGCTACAATTAGTGCAAATATGTGAGGATTAAAAGGTAAAACAATGTTTTTTAAATTAAATTTACTTAGCCCTGCCACTGCTAAAAATACAACTATGGAAACAACCAAAATAAATATTTTAGCATCTTTGTCGTTTTTTTTTATAGTTGGTTGCAGCATAATTAATAGGTTGTTTTTTGTTTTCTATTTTTGTTTAAAAAAGCCATTATAATCATTACAATAGCAATACCAACAAATATTATTGGCAACAAAGGTATAAATTCTCTAAGAATAGATGGTGATTTTTTATCTCTTTCTAGCATTATTGTAGGTATATCCTTCGCTAGTTGTGCTAGTTTTATTGTGTCAAAGCCATTATACCAACCTCTTACTACTCTGTTCGAATCTAATAAAAAAAAGTTTTCAGTATGTATAAATGCGGTGTCCACTTTTGGGTCGGCTACACTTGCTTTTATTTCATTTAAAGCAAAATTGTATATTTCTTCCTTATTGCCAGTTACAAACCACCAGTTATCATGGTTTGCTTTGTATCTGTCGGCAAAGGCTCTCAATTTTGATACACTATCTCTATCTGGGTCAATACTTATTGATAAAAATTGTACAATGGTATCGTTTTTAATGTAGGAATCTTGCAACCTTTTCATATTACGAGCAAGCCCTGGGCAAATGCTTGGGCAACTGCTAAAGAAAAAATCTAACACTATTATTTTACCTTTTAAATCATCTAACGAAACTTTTTTTCCAAGTTGGTTTGTAAATTGTATGTTTTTTACTTTATGCCAAATGGTGTCTTCAATTTTTTTTCCTCTTTTTTCAACTATAGATACGCTATCGTAAAAATATTTTCGTGGCATTTGAATGGCATCTTTACCAAAATACTGCACAGCAAAGTAACCTATTAAAGGTAATACCAATGCTAAAGCAAGTCCAAGAAATGCATTTTTTTTCAAATTAATATGTATTTAAATTCACTATTCGTTGGTATTATTAAAACCCAAAATTGTAACTATATATATAAAAAAACCATCACAAAGCTATGATGGTTTTTTTATAAAATATTATTTAATTATGGTTTCGAGTCATGTTTTACTGGTGCTGGTTGTACATTTTCTATACTTGGTTTACTTCCTGCGTTAGTATTTCTCATTTCTTTCCAGCTGCCACCATCCCACAAAAATGCAATTATAAACCATACAAATAGTACCAATGGTACACAAATGGTCATAATCATATTTCTATTTTCATCACCCAAATGCATAAATACAGATACTATATAATATGCTTTTAATAATGTTAGTGCAGCAATAGCAAGTTTCGTTGTTAATATACCTGCATGTCCCATACCTTCTCCTTTAAAATATAGAAAGTAACCTAATGCTAGTTCAATTATTGTAAGTGCAGATAGTATCCAAAAAACTTTCCAAATTCTACCTGTACCTTCGTTGTGGCCATGTGAATGTGTGTTTTCTGCTGTTAATGTATGTTCCATAATAAATCAGATGTTTGTTGTTGGTTTTTAATATTAAAACTAAATCCCTAATTATTTAAAAATTATTTCCGATGCAAGTGTGCTTATCTCGATACACAATACTCACATCTCAATACTATTATTATACAAGATAAAAACATAAGAATACAAATACCCAAACCAAATCTACAAAATGCCAGTAAAGTCCAGCTTTTTCTATCATTTCGTAATGCCCTCTTTGATCAAAATGACCAAGTTTTGTTTTAAAATACATTATAATATTTATGATAACACCACTAAATACGTGAAAACCATGAAACCCAGTTATACCAAAGAAATAACTACCAAAAGCTGGCCTTCCTACATTATTTACATGCAAATCGGCAGTGCTTAGCATATTTGTAAGTTCGGTATTACTCATTGTAGCTACATTATGAGTTGCATGAGCTGCTTCTGCTCCGCTATGGTGTAGTGTGTTGGCAATATGTACCAAGGTTTCGTGTGGTGTTTTTTGTAAAGCTGCTACCATTGCCTCATGCGAAGCTTGTAAGCCCCAAGGATTGGCACTTGCTGTGGTATTCATTACAGATAATGTGCCATTGTTTAGTAAGGCTACATGCTCTCCGGTTAGTAAATGTGTCCACTCCCATGCTTGACAGCCCAAGAAAGCGGCACCACCAATAATGGTAAGTATCATATATTTTTCTACGCCTTTTCTGTTCATTTTATGCCCTTCGTGTACGGCAAGTACCATTGTTACAGAGCTTGCAATCAAAATAAAAGTCATTATACTTACAAATACCAATGGTAAATTATTATGCCCCATAAATGGTACAGAGTTAAAAACCTTATTGGGATCAGGCCAAGTATTTACACTAAAGCGAATAGTGCCATAACTTATTAAAAATGCGCCAAAAGTAAATGCATCGCTCATTAAAAAGTACCACATCATTACTTTACCATAGCTGGCATTAAACGGACTTTTACCGCCGCTCCAGGTTTTTGTATTTGCTTGTATTGCTGCTGTAGCCATAAAGAATTAAGTTAATAGTTATTCGTTTAAATTTTCTATTCGTTCTCTTTAATGTTGTTGATTTTTTTAATTTTTAAACAACATATATACTGTTTTACTTTAGTAAACCTTTATTTAATCATTATTAAAAATATTAAAAGATATATCCAAAGTATATCTACAAAATGCCAATATGTACTCATTAGCTCTACTGGTACTATGCTATAATTTCTTTTTTTTCTACTAAAAGCCATAGAGCTCATTACTACAAGAGCAATTACACCTCCTACTACATGTAATGCATGTAAACCAACTATTACATACAAAAACGAATACGATACATTTCCTTGTAGCGTTATACCTTTTTGCCACAATTGTTGAAAGCCTACTATTTGTAAAATAACAAACATAGCACCCAAAAGCATTGTTGCTACCATTAATGCTCTATACTTGCTCATTGCCCTTTCTTTAAAAGACCTAAGTGCCAACATTATTGTAAAGCTACTTGCCAAAACTATAGCTGTGCTGTACCAAAACGCTACTGGTAAATTGAATGTTTGCCAATTAGCTTGATTTCTTTTTACAATATATGCACTTGTAAGCCCTGCAAACATCATTAATATACTTCCAATACCTACCCACAAAACAAATTTATGAGGGTGTGTTTTTTTATTGTTATTTTCCATTTTCCACTTTGCTAGTATTGAGTATTTAAATTGCTTAGTACTAACTCAATCTTTTAAAATTATCAACGTACTTAAATTTAATATATTTTATCTGCCCATAAAGCCAGTAGCACTACCATTAAATAAAAATAAGAACTAAACATTACTTTTCTTGCTGCTGACTTATCCATTTTTATATAAAGCATTATGCTAGTATATACCATCCAAATATTACAAGCTAACACTATCCACATACTTATTTGCCCACACATACGATAAAAATATGGCATTATGCCTATTGGTATCATTAATGCACTATACATTATTGTTTGTATAGCTGTAAATTTTGTTGGGCCCTCATTGCTTGGTAATAATTTAAACCCTGCTTTGCTATAATCTTTATGTGCAAGCCATGCTATTGCCCAAAAATGAGGAAACTGCCACATGAGTTGAATTCCAAATAAAATCCAACCGCCAATTTTAAAATTATCTGTAGCCGCTACCCAGCCAATTAAGCAAGGTAAAGCACCTGGTATTGCACCAATTAGTACTGCTATTGAGTTTACTTTTTTTAAAGGTGTATATATAAACCCATAAATGAATAGACTAACAAGCCCAACCATAGCACTACTCAAATTAAAAAAATACCACATCATAAATACACCTAATGCCCCTATACTAATAGCAAAAACATAGCCTTCAGCTACACTCATTCTGCCACTTGCTATTGGTCTTTTAGATGTACGATCCATTAATGCATCGCTATCTTTTTCTAAAATTTGATTTATTGCATTTGCACTACCTGTAATACATAATCCAGCTATAAAAAGTAAAAGAACTGATAATAGCGTATGCCTAGTATAAATTGTTTCGTAAGGCGCTATCAAAAAACTTACAACAGTACTAAACACAACCATAAAGCTCAGCGTAAACTTTATCAACTGAAAATAGTCTTTCGCTTTACTTGCTAATGCAAAAGATTTTGAATCAGCTATTGTTGTATTTTCTTTCATGTTATATTAAAATCCAAAACCTATTATTGCTTCATTAGTAAATTGTCAACAAAAGCATTATTACATTTTAATGTTTCTCTTCCTCTTCGCCTACAGGTACATCTTGAGGTATAAAATCTTCACCATTTTTCCCCTCTCTAGCATAGTCGTATGCCCAACGATGCACTTCTGGTATTTCGCCAGGCCAGTTACCATGTCCAGGGCGTATTGGTGTTGTCCACTCCAAGGTATTAGCATTCCAAGGGTTTAAAGTGGTTACCTTTCTACCTTTCCAAATACTATAAAAGAAATTCATTACAAATAATAATTGTGCTGCAAATACAATTAGTGAAACAAAACTAATAAATTCGTTTAAGCCCCCAAACATTTTAAATGACTCCCAGTTAGAATAATCATAGTAACGACGAGGCATACCTGCAAAACCTTCGTAATGCATAGGCCAAAAAATACAATACGCACCTACAATTGTTACCCAAAAATGTATGTATGCTAATGTATTATTTAAATATCTTCCAAACATTTTAGGAAACCAATGATATACACCTGCAAACATTCCAAAAAATGAAGCCACACCCATTACAATATGAAAATGAGCAATTACAAAGTATGTATCATGCAAATGAATATCTAAAGAAGAGTTTCCTAAGAAAATACCAGTAAGACCACCACTAATAAATAAACTTACAAAACCAATTGCAAACATCATTGCTGGCGTAAATCTAATATTTGCCCGCCACAAAGTAGTAAGCCAGTTAAAAACTTTTATGGCAGAAGGTATTGCTATTAACAAAGTAAGTAATACAAAAACAGCTCCTAAAAATGGGTTTAATCCTGTTACAAACATGTGATGTGCCCATACTAAAAATGCAAGCACAGTAATGGCAAACATTGACCCAACCATTGCCATATAACCAAATATTGGCTTGCGGCTATTTATAGAAAGTATTTCGGAGCTCATACCCATAGCTGGTAATAAAATAATATAAACCTCGGGGTGCCCTAAAAACCAAAATAAATGCTGAAACAGTATCGCACTACCGCCTTCGTTTGGTAATATTTTACCAGCTATAACTATATCGCTCAAAAAGAAGCTTGTACCTAAGTTTCTATCAAACAACAATAAAATAGCACCAGATAATAATACAGGAAAGGATAATACGCCTAAAACTGCTGTAAAGAAAAAAGCCCAAATGGTTAGTGGCATTCTTGTCATGCTCATACCTTTTGTACGCATATTTAATACTGTAGTAATATAATTTAACCCTCCTAATAAAGACGATACAATAAACATAGCCATACTAACAAGCCATAAATCCATACCAATTTTACTTCCCGACGAGGCATCACCCAGTGCACTCAAAGGAGGGTAAATTGTCCAACCGCCAGATGCAGGCCCAGTTTGTACAAATAAAGATGCTGCCATAATTATAGAAGCCAAAAAGAAAAACCAATAACTCATACAATTAAGTAATGGAGATGCCATATCTCTTGCACCAATTTGCAATGGAATAAGAAAATTAGAGAATGTACCACTTAAACCTGCTGTTAGTACAAAAAATACCAAGATAGTACCATGCATAGTTACTAGAGCATAGTAAAATTCTGGTTGTAGTTTTCCACCCTTAGCCCAGTGTCCGAGCAAATCTTCTAACCAAGGAAAAGTACTTTCAGGATAACCCAATTGCAAACGAAATATTACTGAGAACAAACCTCCAACAATTGCCCAAATAATACCTGTTACCAAAAATTGTTTTGATATTGTTTTATGATCTAAACTAAAAACATATTTCGAAATAAAGGTTTCGGTATGATGGTGTTCGCCATGGTGTGCATCATGATGTTCTACTCCGTGTACTGCTGCATCATGTAATATTGCGCTGCTCATATTTTTGTATTTTGAGTTATATTATTTTTTTACTGAAATGGTATTTACTGCAAGCTTAACAGTAGTATCTACACTAGTTTTTGTAGGGTCTTTTGCTGGAAAAAGGGTAAAATATTCAGGCTTTTGAGAAGCTATCCATTTTTTATAATCCGCTTCGTCTTCTACAACAATTACTCCTCTCATAGAAAAATGACCACTACCACACATTTGATCACAACTTATTTCATACACAAAATTTGGATTTCCGGTACGTACTTTCATTTCGGCTGTGGTATATTTTGGAGTAAACCACATAGTAGTAGGTATACCTGGTACTGCATCCATTTTTAATCTAAAATGACTTAAGCCTACATTATGGATTACATCTTGCGCATTTATTACCAATTTTACAGGTGTTCCTTTTATCAAATGCATTTCTGTAGTATGTAAATCGTCGTTACTGTTTACATCATTAAAGTCAACTCCTAAGGTGTTGCCAGTAGGAGAGTTATATAATTTGTAATCTTTTTTTCCTAAAATGCCGTCTTTGCCAGGATAACGTACTTCCCAACCAAATTGATGGCCAGTTATTTCTACAGTTATTGCATTACTTGGTGGGTCGCCTGTAATTTTAAACCAATGCATTAAACCAAATGCAACCAATACAGTAAGTGCAATTGCAGGAATTGTTGTCCATATTAATTCTAATTTAGTACTATGGGCAAAAAAATGAGCTTTTTTTCCTTGTGCTTCTTGATATTTAAACGAAAACCAAAAGAGTAATATTTGTGTTATGAAAAATATTATACCTGTAACTGCAATTGTTAAATAAAGCATTGAGTCTATTTTTTCCCCTTCTACAGATGCTGAACCTTGAGGAAATAAAGTTTTCTTAAAAAACCATTCGTTACAAACCCATACACCTATTAAGCCAACAATAAGAAAAACAATTAATAAAAATCCGTTTATCTTATTCGATTGCTTACGAGCCAAGTCTTCGCCTTTTAGTACGCTTACATACTCACTTGCTTTTGCAATCTGAAAAATGACTACAAAAACCATTGCAATAATTGCTACAATAAATAATTCTTTCATGTTTGTTATTTAATTATTGACACCCGTTTGTCTTTTACTTTTCTTTTTCTTTTTTGTTTTCGGCAATACAGCTTTTAATGAGCATCGGTGGCGACGCTCCGTTCAAGTTCAAATCTTTTTTCAACTTTTATAAAAGCGTAAAAAATAATCTCCATCCAATTACCACTCTACTTAGTATATTTCTATGTATGGTGTATCATACTCTCCTTTAAGAAAGGATGGTTTTTTTGTACCAATGAATGTTGTGTTAAATAGCGACCAACACCCCACATAATAATACCTATAAATAAACAAGCCACACCAAATTCAAATGGCAATAACTCTGCTTTTGCCGCCATTGTTCCTGGCATTATCATTTGAAAAAAATCTATCCAATGGCCAAATATGATAAGAAGACCTACAAATGTTACCATTGTCCAATTTCTTTTAGCACCTCTTTTCATTAATAAAAGCAATGGTGCTAAAAAGTTTACTATTAAGTTAAAAAAGAAAATACCATGGTATGGACCACTTTTTTCTGCTGTGCCTATTCTGTCTATAAAATACCTTGTTTCCTCTGGTTGGTTACTATACCATATAAGCATATATTGATCAAACCATAAGTATGCCCAAAATACAGAAAATGCAAACATAAATTTACCCACATCATGTAAATGCTCTTCGGTTACATATTCAAGCTCACCTCTATTTTTTAAGTACACAACAAATATTGCTATTAATGCCATGCCCGATACAAATGTACTTGCAAATGTGTACCAACTGTACATGGTGCTATACCAATGAGGATCGATGCTCATTAACCAAAACCAAGGTATAGTAGATGCAACTGTAAGCCCAAAAAACACTACATAAAAAGATGAAACAGTAAAATTTGTGTCCATCCATTTTTTTGATTGAACCAAATCCATTTGCCCTTCATTGTCTGTTTTTAAACTTAATGTTCTCATTTTTTGTCCAAGCCATATCCATAAAAATATAGATAAGCCAGACCATACAATAAAAAAAGTAGGGTTTAAAAAACCATGTTTTCCGTTCAAAATTTTATCGAAATTAGGCGATGTTTTATCATACAAACTTGCATCTAACCAATGGTAAATATCTGTACGACCACCAAGTACTATTGCCAGTAAAATAATAAAAGTAATACCGCCTAATATTGGCACTACGCTAGATATAGCTTCGGGTACTCGTTTCATAGCTACTTGCCAACCTCCCAAAGCTAATGTAGTAACACATATAAAAAACATTGCAGCATTTGTAATCAATAAAAAGTAAACGCTATTTTGCAACAATACTGCCCAAAACCTTGTGCTACTATCTCCACCATGCACACCTTCGGTATGTGCTGGGTGAGCAAATGGATGAAACATGATAAAACCATAAAGTACCGCAAGCAATCCTGCAACGATTAATCCCCATGTCCATTTTTTATAACTGCTCGGCAATTGAAAATTATGACTCATTTAAAAAATATTTTGTGTATAAACTTTTATTTAACTCCTTGTAATTATTTTTTTACTGTTGTATCCGCTGTTACCTTAGCTGCTTCAGCTTTTGGTTGCAAGGTTCGTAGGTATTTTATTATCATCCAACGTTGTGCTCTTGTAAGTTGCGATGCATAGCTACCCATCAAATTTCGTCCGTAGGTTATTGAATGAAACATGGTACCATCTTTCATTGTTAGGTAAATACCTCCAGTAAGGTTAGCAACACCACCCACATGACCTGCTGTAGCTATAGGACCATTTGCAGTACCTTTTGCACCATGGCAAATAGCACAATTAATGTTAAACAATCTTCCAGCTTCATCCATTTGTGCTTTAGACATTGCAATAGTATCGTAAGGGTTTTTAACCTCTGCACTCATTTTATACCCTACACTATCATTTGGTAATGAGTAAGGAAAAAGCTCTCCCCTTTTCATTGTGCCTAATACTGGTGTATTGTTGTAAAATATTTTATCCCCACCTTTGTTGTAAATATCTGCAGTAAATTTTGTACTATCTCTTTTGTCATAGCTTTCGTAAGCTCGACTATAGGCCATATCTGGCATATAAATATTTCCAGGCTCACGGCGTACACCATCGCAACTGCTAAAAATGGTTACGCCCAAAATAAGTGCTGTAATTATGTAAGTAATTTTTTTCATTTAATATATTATCAATTAACAATTATCCAATATTAATATCCTAACTCTTCTCTATATAACTTTTGTTCTCTATCATACCTTCCAAGCCACCAGCCAGACTCTGCTATTTGGGTGTTTACATCTAAAGCACCATTATTTTTCAAAAATGATTGAAGCTCTTCTTCATTTGTTTTATCGGTACACTCTATAACCATTACAAAATGATCGTCGGTAGCTCTACTGCTAAAATGGTGTTTTTTTACAAATGGCGATAATTGGCACAAATAGCAAAAAGTAAGCACCATACCTACAGCTGCAAAAAGTACAGTTAGCTCAAAAGTAATAGGTATCCAAGCTGGCAAAGCAAAATGCGGTTTACCACCAATATTTAAAGGCCAATCTTTTGTAAATACCCAGCTCATAAAAGAAAGGGCAGTTGTAGTACCTGTAATGGCATAAATAAAACCAGCTGTATGTATGCTCGTTTCTCTTAGTCCCAAGGCATGGTCTAAACCATGTACTGGAAACGGGGTATAAACATCATGAATTTTGTAGCCAGCTTTTCTTACGTTTTTTACCGCAGGAAAAAGCACAGCTTCATCATCAAATGACCCTACCACAAATTTTTTAATTCCACTCATAATAATTAATAACTAATAATTAATAATTCTAAAACACCCGAATCTAAAATCTCAATTTCAACCTCTAATGCGCATGTTCTACCTCATCTATATAAAATTTCTCTGCATCTGTTTTTTCAATATCGCTCATTTTCATTTTATAATTTGCTCCGCTTGTTTTTAGTACCGATTTTATTTCGGCTACTGCTATTACAGGAAAATACTTTGCAAATAAGAAAAAGCAAGTAAAGAACAAACCAAAAGTACCAAGGTAAAAACCTATTTCGTAAATACTTGGGCTATAATAAGTACTCCAGCTACTTGGTAAAAAATCTCTATAAACTGAAGTAACAATAATTACAAACCGCTCATACCACATACCAATATTTACGATAATACTCATAAAGAAAGTAACAGTTACATTTCTTCTTAATTTTTTGCTCCAAAATAATTGTGGCGAAACCACATTACAAAACATCATCAAATAATAACTCCACCCATAAGGGCTAAATATATTACCTCTGTTTTCAAAAAATGCTGCTAACTCATATGGGTTCTGACCATACCAAGCTATAAACAATTCTGTTAGGTAAGCAATACCTACAATACTACCTGTAAGTACAATAACCTTATTCATTTTTTCTATATGGCTAATCGTAATATACTCTTGTAAATTTAATACTTTGCGTACTATAATTAACAGCGTTTGTACCATTGCAAAGCCCGAAAATATAGCTCCTGCCACAAAGTATGGAGGAAAAATTGTTGTGTGCCAACCCGGTACAATAGATGTAGCAAAGTCAAACGATACAATAGTGTGCACCGAAAGTACCAAAGGAGTACTTAAACCTGCTAACACCAACGATAACGATTCAAAACGTTGCCAATGTTTGGTACTACCTGTCCACCCGAAAGCAGCAACACCATACATCATTTTACGAAATTTAGTTTTAGCTCTATCTCTTACGGTTGCAAAATCGGGCAATAAACCAGAGTACCAAAACAATAATGAAACTGTAAAATAAGTAGATATTGCAAACACATCCCACAATAAAGGAGAGTTAAAATTTAACCATAATGGCCCACGAGTATTAGGGTAAGGTAATACAAAAAACGCCATCCATACTCTTCCCATATGCCATATAGGAAATTGCCCAGCACACATTACAGCAAAAATTGTCATTGCCTCAGCTGCACGGTTTACACCAGTACGCCAGCCTTGCCTAAACAATAGTAAAATGGCAGAAATAAGCGTACCAGCATGACCAATACCTACCCACCATACAAAGTTGGTAATATCCCAACCCCAGCCAATGGTTTTATTCAAATTCCACTGCCCAATGCCGTATGTAACCTCACGGTAAATACTGTACACACCAAATAATAACAATGCTACGCTGATATAAAATCCTACGTACCAAAGTTTACTCGGCTTCATTTCTATTGGGGCAATAATATCTTCCGTTACCTGATGATAATTTTTGTTACCATCTACCAACGGTTCCCTCAGTTGCGATTCGTATTTTAGTAATGACATATATTTTTTAGATTTTAGACATGAGATATAGGTTTTTAAACTATCTCCCTATGTTTATTTTATCTTGTTTAATCTTTTTTCTTTTGTTACCAGCCAAAACAGCTATGGTTATCTTCATTGGCGTCGCACATTTCATCTTCAGCGCTTTTGGCATCATTTTTTTATTAAAACAAATATTTCGAACTTTCTATTTAGTTACTTCAATTCATTTTATTTCAATGTTACCATAAAAATGAAATTAATGATGTGCTGGGGCTTCGGCTTTATGCTCAGCTCCTGCATCAATCTTATGCTCTGCACCATGTGCTGCTGCTACATGATGCTCTCTTTCGTTGCCATTATTTACCTCTCTATCTGTATTTCTTATTTTGGCTAAGTAGCTTACATTAGGCAATACGTGCAATTGCTCCATTACATAAAAAGTTCTATTTGCTTGCTCTACATTTCTTACTTTATATATTTCGCTTTCTTTATCGTTTACATTACCAAAAGTAATAGAGTTGCTTGGGCAAGCTTGTGCACAAGCTACTTTTACGTTACGTACAAGCGAAGGATCTTGTTGTTTTTTAGCTTCCAACTTATTTTCTTGTAAGCGTTGTACACAAAAAGAACATTTTTCTATTACACCTCTTGCTCTTACAGTTACATCTGGGTTTAACACCATTCTTGTAAGGTCATCATTCATTTGAGTAATTACCTCATTGGTATCGGTACCTATTAATGGTTTTTGGTTATTATCAAAGCTATCTGCTCCATTATAATCTAGCCAGTTAAACCTACGTACTTTATAAGGGCAGTTATTAGCACAATATCTTGTACCAATACATCTATTATAGGTCATTTGGTTTAATCCTTCGCTGCTATGGTTGGTAGCTGCAACAGGACAAACATTTTCGCAAGGAGCATTATCGCAATGCTGGCACATCATCGGTTGAAATATAACATCTGGATTTTCTACATCTCCAGTAAAATATCGATCTATTCTTAACCAATGCATTTCATGTGCACGCTGTACTTGAATTTTACCTACTACACTTACATTATTTTCTGCATTACATGCTACTACGCAAGCACTACAACCTGTACAAGTATTCAAATCAATACTCATTCCCCATTTAATACCCGGTTTTTCGTAATTTGGGTATATTGTTGCATCTTTTACAAAATCTTCTTTGCCATTTGGTGTAATTAACTCTCTTTCGTGTCTTGGCTCTGCTAAAACCTCTAAAGGGTTTTTTCTATAACTTTCTAAATTGGTTTCATATATTACAGGGCGACCTTCAGTAAAGCCATGTACCTGGGTTTGAGCTACTGCGTATGTTTCGCTAGTTTTAGTTACTGTAGCTACTGTATTATATAAAAATGTAGAGCCATCAAATCCTACAAAAGGGTAAGCGTTTTGTCCAGCTTTATATGCTGCTCTACCAATTCTTTCGTAGTTTACCTCATTATCATCGCTTGCAGCTTTACGGCCATAGCCTACAGCTATTGCCACAGTATTATTATTTAAGCCTGGTATTATCAGTGTTGGCAATTCAAGGTTTTTTCCATTAACAGTAATTTTCAAAACTGGTTTTTCAGGATTTACTTCGTATTTATCCGCATCTCTTTTAGTATCTTTATTTGCAACGTCTAAACCAAACATTGCTTTTGCTAAAGCAGGCGATACCATTGCATAGTTATCCCATGTTACTTTAGTTATTGGGTCTGGTAACTCTTGCAACCATGGGTTATTGGCTTGTGCACCAGTACCAATACCTATTTTTTGATATAAGACAACTTCGTATTCGCCTTGTTTTGTAGCTGCTATTTTTGTAGCTGCTTCAGTAAGTTTGTTGCCATTGTACGCACCTCCGCCTACAGGTGTGGTTGCTTTTATAACTCCATCTTGCAATACTTTATTCCAAGCATTTGCACTACCCAGTTTGCCAACCCAATATGTTTTATAATAATTATCGTACACATCGGTGCTTTCTAAAACGTTTCCTGGTACAAAAGCTTTAGTAGTATCTTTTACAGGTGGCACTATTGTGGCTACTGTACTCCATTTTATTAACGAAGTTTGAAAAGCTCTTGTTTTAAAAAGCGGATTTATAAGTGGTTGTATTATACTAATATTACCCGAAACAGCTTCGGTATCGCCCCAGCTTTCTAACCAATGGTGGCTTGGTATTATAAATTTACATTGCTCAGCAGTTTCGTCCATTGTGGTATTAAATGAAACACTTAATGGTAATTTTGCTAATGATTTTGCAAAGCTTGCACCGTCGGCTAATGTATAAACAGGGTTACAATCGTACACCAAAACTCCCCCAATAGTACCACTAGCCATATCAGCAGAAAGTTTTACCATATCGGCATCTATTCCTTTACGCACATTAGAAGTAGCAGCCCAATTTATGGTAGTGCCATTTGCTCCTATTGCTTCATTTATAGCATTTACTACTATTTGTACATTTACATCGTTACTACCACATACCACCAAAGCTTTTCCTTTTGTGGCTGCTAATAGTATTGCTGTTTCTTCTATTCCTTTATTTAATCTTACATCTTTAAATGTAGGTGCATTTACCGCACCGCCTAGTTTGGCTAATATAGCCAATGCTACTGCTCCGGTTTCTGATGGTTTGTGGGTATAACGGTCATCAGCATTGCTACCTGTCATGCTCATCATACTTTCAAAATGTATGTGTCGGCTAAGTTCTGGATTTTTTGTAGCTACTTTTTTAGTTTCGGCATATTGCTTACTAAACTCTGTAGGTGTTAACCATGTACCTAAAAAATCGGCTCCAAGGCTTACAATAGTTTTAGCTTCGTTAAAACGGTATTGAGGCAAAGCTCTTTTACCATAAGTAGCTTCGTTGGCTTGTAACATACCACTATAACTTACAGCATCGTATTGTACATGTTTACTACCTGGGTATTTAGCTAAAAATTCGCTTATTATTTGTAATGTAGATGGAGAATGTATGGTAGAGGTAAGTAAAACCAATGCCTTACCAGCTAATCCCGTAATTGCTTTTCCTACCAATTTATCTAAACTTTCAAAATTGGTTATTTCTTTATAATCAGTTCCGCTTTTTTGTAATGGATGACGCAGGCGTGTAGGGTCGTATAAATCTAAAACAGAGGCTTGACATTGAGCAGATGTAGCTCCTTTGGTAAGTGGCGATAAATCGTTTCCTTCTATTTTTATCGGACGACCATCTCTTTGTTTTACAACAACACTTATAGCATCACCAGCATTTACATAAGTAGATGCATAATAATCTGCTACTCCTGGTACAACGGTGTCTGGTTTTTGTAAATATGGTACTGCTTTACGTACAGGCATTTCACAGCCTGCCGCTACAGCAGCTGCGGCAGTAGTAAAGCCCAAATATTTAAGAAAATCTCTTCTTGGGGTTTTTGCATCTAGCAAACCTTTGCCATCTAACTCTTCTAACGGCAATAATTCTTCTTGAAACTCTTTTTCGGAAGCTTGTTTAAACCTATCGGACTGTGTAAGGTCTCCAAAATTTTGCCAATATTGTTTGTTATTACTCATATTACAATTTGAAAATTCTAAAATTTGAAAACTTGAAAACTTGAAAACTGCTCATTATTTTCACATTGAGCCATTTTAAAATTTTCATATTTTAATAATGACATTTCTGACACTCGGTACCACCTATATTTTCTACCGTTACACTGTCCATTTTATGGTTTTTAATATCGGTATGAAATTTTTCGTAAATGCTATAAAATTTATTGCCAGTACTATCTGCTCTGTTGTAAAAATCTACTTTACTTTCTCTATGACAGTTTACACACCAACCCATACTTAAATCAGCAAATTGTTTTACTTCGGCCATTTCTTGTATGTTTCCATGGCAGGTTTGGCATTGTTGTTTACCCACTTTTATATGTTGGCTATGGTTAAAGTAAACATGATCTGGCAAATTGTGAATTTTTATCCACTGTATTGGGCTTGCTCCATCAGGTATACCATCTTTATTATTATCTGGATTGTAGGATTTTGTAGCTGGGTTCCAGCCTGCGTAAGCATAAAGTTTTTGAATTTCGGCAGTCCCATTTACAGCTGTTCCATCTTCTCTGGTTATTGCTTCTCCTTTATATTCTTTTACAGCCATGTGGCAGTTCATACATACATTTACCGATGGTATGCTTGCTTGCTTGCTATCTTGTGCGCCACCATGACAATACAAGCAACTTATTTGATTTGTGCCTGCATGTACTTTGTGCGAATAAAATATTGGCTGCTCTGGTTGGTAATTTTGCTGACGACCAAGGTTCATTCCCCCACCTTTGCCATTCCAGCCACTCATTGTAAGGTACATACCCACAGCTGCTAAGAGTAAAACCCCTGCCATTAAATAGGTTTTGTTTCTATAAAATGGTACTGGTTCTCCTCTAAAAATGCCATCTTTATCGTCGGATAGTTTACGTAGGTTACTATTAACTTGTAATAATATAAATGCTACAATAGCAAGTATTAATGTGAGTATTCCAAAAAGAAATGAATTATCTTGTGCTGGCTCGTTATTGCCCCCTTTTGCTGCTGCTGGTGGTTGGTATGCATCTGCATAATCTAAAATAGACTTTATTTCTTCATCTTTTAAATTTGAGAAAGCTGTCATTGGTGTTTTATTCCATTTGGCAAAAAGAGCTTTTCCATAAGGATCTGTTTCTCTTACAACCGGAGAGTTTTTTACCCATTTATAAGCCCATTCTTTTGATGGCTCTTTTTCTCTTACTCCTTTTAAGGCAGGTCCAGTAAAATCAGCATCTGGTTTATGACAGTTTGCACAGTTTGCTTTAAAAAGAGCTTCGCCTTGGGCAAAAACACTATTATTTGAAATAAAACCAATAAGAATAAGGCTTGCAACAAACCTCAAAATGAATTTTTTGTAATGCATCATACAATAAAGCCGGGTTTTTGGTGGAAAATGGCTATTCCTGCTGCAAAAGTAAGGTAGGATATTGACAAACTATCAACATTTTTAACTTTTTTTTTTGCTTTTTTATACTATACTTAACAAAATCGGTTTATTTTAATTTTTGATTGTCATTTTTTTGTAAGAAATGGTACTTTTTTTTATAGTATAGTTATGTTTTACAATTTTTTTAAATGACTTTTGCAAAATGCTAAAAAAGCTACAACAAAAATGGAAGGTAGGATTAGGTAGATTATTGCTCATTATAGCAACATTTGCCATAGGAGGAAGCTTGTGTGGGTATATTGGTAAAAAAATTATGGTATTTACTGATTTAGAAAAGAATTTGATTTGGTGGATATTGTATGTTTTTTTGCTGACTTTACTTTGGCCTTTGGCTGTGATTGTAGTTAGTATTCCGCTTGGGCAGTTTGTATTTTTCAAAAATTATTTAAAAAGAGTTTTTGCAAGGTTTAGAAGGAATAAATAAAGTTCAGTTTCAAACAAAGAACCAGAGTTAACAACGAACACAACGATAAATTGTAAATATAGTGTTTCGTACAAAGAAACATTTTGCACAAGAGAAAAGAATACAACGAACACAAAAGATAAATTGTAAATGATAAATATAGCCATTTTTGCTAGTGGTGGTGGAAGTAACTCAGAGATAATTATTAAGCATTTACCAAAGCTTTTGCAAGAAAAAAATACAGTAGCAAAAGTTGCTTTAATACTTACCAATAATGCAAATGCTGGTGTACTTAAAATTGCCCTGGCAAATAATATACCTACTGCCATTTTAAATTTAAAAGACAAAACGGATGATGAGGTTAACGAAACCTATTTTACTTTTTTAAAACAACATAACATTACTTTTATTGTACTTGCTGGTTATTTAAAAAAAATACCAACGGCAGTAATAAATGCTTATCCTCAAAAAATTATAAATATACACCCAGCATTGTTACCTGCTTATGGTGGTGCTGGTATGTATGGTATGCATGTACATGATGCTGTAGTAGCTGCTAACGAAACACAAAGCGGTATTACCATACATTTTGTAGATGAAGTGTACGACCATGGTAAAATAATATTTCAAGCTACTTGCTTATTGGAGGAGGGGGAAACTGGCACTAGTTTGGCAAAAAAGGTGTTGGCTTTGGAGCATGAGAATTATAGTAATGTTATTAGTTATATCATATCGAACTTTTTATAACACAATCTTTAGTGTTTTTATATTTTACTATTGGAAATTGTTAACCATATTACAATTATTTTTATTTGTTTGCTTATTTACCTACCTTAGTTTTTTATTATATTGTATTGCGTAACTTTAAAATTTAATTTTATGAAAACACAAAACACAAAACACAAATTAAAATTTTCATTTTATTTTGTAATTTTTTTGATAATTACTAATGTGCATTTTATGAGTAGTTGTACAAAAATACATACAGCAGAAGTTACTGAAACCAATAACAGCCACATTTTACAACGAATAGTATTACCAAAACAAACCAATCCTTTCTCTTTACGCAATGTAGAAAAAGCTATGGCAAGTTTAAATACTAATGCAAAATATAGTAACGCTTCCTATTCTACTTCTACTTCTACTTCGTTGTACCCGTTGTTTGTGTATTTTAAATTTAACCCAAATGGGCTTACTGCAAGCCAATACGATGCTATAAAAGCCGATAGTACTTTATTTATGTTGGAAATACCATTTGGCAATGCTGCACTTTATGCCGAAGATTTTAACTTAAACGCTACTACAAAAGAGCAATTAAAAGACGGTAGTGTTTATGGTGTAACAACCATAGAGAATTTGATTGTATTGAATACATTAAGTACTATGCCACAAACCATATTTTTAGATACGCTAGTACAATTGCCAGAACAAGATACCGCACTACAATATGCCTCTTTTATACAAGCTGGTTATACGCAAGAGCAAATAAATAAAATAAGAATATGTAGGCTAGAAAGACCAACAGGTTTTGTACGATACGCCGATAACGACCTTGGTAGTATGCAGCCCGTAAGAGATATACAAGTATGGGCTTTAGGTTTAGGTGTACCTTTTTTAACCACACAAACCAACAATGATGGATATTATAGCATACCAGCCAGGTATTTTGCACCTACCATGATAGGCACTATGGCAATAAATAGAAAAGTAGCCGTAATGCCTGCAAACACTACCAACTTTGGGGCTAGCTTTGTAGCACAATTTATTGTAGGCAGCAGGCATATAGAAGGTATTTATAGAACTTGCCAACTTAGAGATGGTGTAGATATTAATTTTGTAAACCATACTCAAGGCAAATATTGGAGTCAAATTTTAAATGGCTACAGCTACCATTATCAATATACAGCCAACGATAATATAGATCATGCACCACCTCGTATGATATGCTATGCTATGTGGACCGATGGGCAAGACTTTGGTAATGCAGGTATGCCTTTGTTAAATAAAATTGGTGCTAATCCAATTCTAACTAATTCTATTATTTCGTACTATGTAAATTTCCCTGGGTTTGCATCAGCAACCCTTACTAATTATTTGGTGCTGCTTACTTCTCATTTATTACCAGATAATTTATATTCAATTGGAGCTAATGCTGCACCCATACATTACGAAAGCCGCTTAGCACAAACTATTTTTCATGAGCTTGGGCATGCCTCTTTTTATTATCGTGTAGGTAATAGTTATTATGCCACGCTTGCTTCTGCCGAAGCTACATACGCAGCTGGGTTTGATGATTATGGAAATGCCGATTACCCCGACTGGGGCAAAGTACAAGTATCCGAAAGCTGGGCAGAGTATATAGGTACAGAGCATGCCATGCGGCTGTATGGGGCAAATGGTTTTAAAAATAGCGACTTTTTTGGTGGGTTAGTTAATTTTACACCAGAGCATGTAGAAGATGAAATGCACTTTGCCAATACATGGATACCAAGTGGGATTTATAATGATTATGTAGATGTTTTTAATTTAAGTATTGGCGAAAATGGTTGGGATAATGTAGGTGGCTCTAATATACACGATATGTACATAAATTTTAATAGCGGTACCAACGATTTGTGTATTTACATGAATAGTATGCAGAGTAATTACCCTGCTATTTTCCCAACAGCACTCTCTTATTTAAATTTTACCGATAGTTATCGAAAATGGGATATTCACAATTTTTTAGGTTGTAGATAATTATTTATAAAGTTTAAAAAACGAGAACATGAAAAAGATAGCAATATTACTATTTATAACATTACCATTTTTACAATCTTTTCAATGTGGTAAAAACAAACATATAGATTGGTTAGATGCTGTGCAACTAACCGCAATATTAAACGACAGTTCAGAAACAATACATATTGGCGATACATTAAAATTTGCTCTTTCTCTGCCAAACCCTTTTACAACAAAATCGGGTAAATTGGTTACTGTAAATAGTTTGCAAGAGTGCTCATATAGATATATAGGATATTGGGTAGATACAGTAACACATGCATTAAACCCATCGTTTGATGATAATGAGCATTTTTTAACTGATGGTGGCAGTACACAGGTTACAGGAGTATCCGACCCACATACACATGCTGTGTTTTTAAATAGAAGTACATATAAAGCTACACTCAATATTGTACCAAAACATAAAGGAATATATTATTTTTATACAGAAATACAAGCATCCCGATTAGCTGTAAATGGAAATGATAGTTATGGCAGTAAGGTAAATTTAAATGTAACAAATAGACATTTACACTTAGTAGAAACTTACAACCCAGGTACAATTTTGCATGATGAAAGAACAAATGCAGAGGGAAGTGGTAGCTATTGCTTTAGAGTAAAATAAACAAAACAGCATTGGTAATAATGCCAATGCTGTTTTTTAAAGCACTATTCCTAAAAATCATGTTAAATAAAGTCTAGCATTTTTTCTTTATCGTTTTGTGGTGTAATATTACTTCCTAAACCATTTTGCTTGAGAATACATTTTACACTTTTCTTTTTATCCTTTTTTGTAAACACACTGTTTGCTCAAATACAAATTAGCGGAAGTGTATTGGATAAAAGTAAAAAAAACTATATAGAGGGTGTACGTGTAATGAGTACAAGTGGTAAAATTGCTTTTTCTGATTCGCTGGGGCATTACAAAATAAAAGCAAATTATAACGATTCCATATATTTTGTATATAACAATAAACCTACTCAAAAATTTACTGTAAATACCATACCTAATTATAGCCAGTTTGATATTTCGTTGCACAATGTTGCAAAAAGCAATAATGCCTTATTGCAAGAAGTTATTGTGTTTGCAAAAAATCATAAGCAAGATTCGATAGAAAATAGGCTAACGTATGCCGAGGCTTTTTACTACCATAAACCAAGGGTAGAAACATCTATTGTGCCCGGTGGCGGTGTAGGTATGGATGCCAATGAACTTATAAATATGTTTCGTTTTAAACGTAATAAAAGACTCGAAACCTTTCAAAAAAGATTAGAAACTCAAGAGCAAGAAAAATATATTGATTATCGCTTCAATAAAAAATTTGTACATCGTATAACTCAACTTTCGGGCAAAAATTTAGATACTTTTATGGTTTGGTATAAGCCATCGTACAATTTTGCAAGTACTAGTAGTTTAATTGATTTTAATCAGTATATTTTAAATGCTTCTTACAGCTTTAAGCGAATGATGGGTATTGGAGAGGCTAAAAAAGAAGAAATAACCGACAACTAATTCCAATTATAATTTAATTTAAACCAAATTTGTTAAATTTGATTTTTTATTACTTTTGGACTAACTTATAAATATAATGTCAAAAGCCAAACTATTAATCTTTAAAGAGACTAAAAAGTAGTTAGTTCAGTTAAGAAAAAACTGTAGCACTACAAAAACAAAAAGGTTGCTTATGTAAATTGAACTTAAAAAAGAAAAGGGTAATGCTGTATCAAAAAGAGATTTAACCAGATTACGCATTAGCACATTTATTTAATTTTAGAATCGCCTGAAACGCAATACGGTGATTACTTATAGCGAAAATGGGCTTATAAAAACTCTAATGCTACGCATTAGAAAGTTTTACATCTTTTAGATTGAATTTCAGTCTATTACAATAGAATTTATTCCTATCGCTTAATTTGGGTAAAACGAAAACTTTCTCCATCACCTTACCAAATAAAAAGAGGCTGCCTCGTAGTTTTGAGACAGCCTCTTTGTTTTTTTTAACAGATTATTATCTATTTACAATAATTGTTTTGTTTACTACTTCGGCATCGGTAGCTACTCGTATTATGTAACTGCCATTTGCTAAATTGTTTACATTAATGTTTTCTAATGCTGTGGTATTAGCAACTCTTGTTTGAGAAACTATTTTACCTTCTATAGACAATACAGTAATTGTAGCCGATTTGTTTACCATTTTTCCTGTAAGTGCAATATTTACAACATCTACTGCAGGGTTAGGATAAATAGTAATTGTACCATCTTTACCAAAAATAACTGTACGAATATCTGTATTAGAATATGAACCAGATTTATACACAATTCTAATTCTATAGAAATTAATACCAACAATTGGGTTGTTGTGGGTAATTTCATAATTGCCTACAGCTAATCCACTGTTATTTACTGTTGCAATTTTATCAAAATTTCTACCATTACTACTAAACTCTACCTCGTAGTATGCTACATTATCTTGCTCGGTTATTTTCCATACTAAGCTAGATTTACTGCCTTTTGGCAATGCCGTAAAGCTTTCTACTTTTAATGGTAATAACTGTACATTTATAATACCTGCATCTACATGTGGTAAGTACTGCCCTGCCGATAGGTTAAAAAATGCAGTAACTCCTGTTGTGGTATTTGCATCACTACCATATGTACCATCGGTAGTAGTTACATTACTTGTTAGTGTGGTAAATGTAGCACCTGCTGGTAAGTTGCTAAATGTAATGGTAAAGTCCGTACCTGGTGTAATGTTGCTTATTAAGTAAGCTCCATTACCGTCTGTTATTGCTGTTCCTACTACATTGCCCAAGTCATCTTTCAATGTTACTAATATACCTGGTATGCCAGCTTCGCCTACTTGTTGTATTCCATCGCCATTTTCATCGTTCCACACTAAATCTCCTACACTTGCTGGATTGTTAGGTTTTAAACCTGCATCTACCGTAAGGTCTGTTTCGCCTGCTACTAAAGTTATTACATCTGTTTTACCTGTCACTGGGTCTGCATCACTATTGGTATTATCTCCATTATCGCCTGGTATGTTTTGTTGGGTAAAGGTTAAACCACTTGGCAGTGTTCCAAATCCAACTACATAACCACCTGGTGTCAAATTACCAAAGTAGTATTTACCATCTGCATCGGTTATGGTGCTTGCTACTACAGTTACACCATCTGCTGCGTATAATATTACCGTTACACCGCTTATGCCCTTTTCTGTAGCATCTTGTATACCATCTCCATTGGTATCTAACCATACATAATTACCTAATGCTGCTCTGGTACTTACTAATCCTGCATCTACATTTGGATCATAAACTCCTATTGGGTTTGCACCTGCAGGGTCTAATGCTATAGTACCTGTACGACCTGTTATTGTATTTGCATCACTTCCGTTTGCAGAGGTAGAACCTGCTTTATCCTTATCGGTAAAAGTCATTCCTGATGGTAAATTACCAAAACCTACATTGTAATTGCCATCTGGTAAGCCTACAAAATTGTATGCTCCATTATTATCTGTTGTAGTTACACCAACTACTACATCATCGGCAGTACCTGGCAATCCATCTGCACCATTATTGTAAAGTGTAACTGTTACACCTTGCACGCCTGGTTCGCCTGGAGTTTGTATACCATCTCCATTGGTATCGCTCCACACAAAGTTACCTAAGCTATTTGTACCTGTAGGAGGTACTATACCCATATCAACAGTTAAATTATCTTCGCCTGTTTGTAGGGTATATAAACCCGAGGTAGCTGTAGTAGATACAGTAGATGCTCCTGCAAAACTTGCATCTGCATCAATACCATCATTAGCTCCAGCATTTGCAGGGCTACTTGTATAACCTGCTGGGAAGTGGCTAAATTCTACTTTATATGTACCAGCTGGTAAGCCAGTAAATAAATATTCGCCTAAAGCATTTGTATAAACAATGTATGGAGTACTAGTGCCTGGTACATTTACAGTAATACCGTTAGCATCTTTTAAAGTACAAGCCACACCTGCTACACCAAGCTCACCTGCATCTTGTAAGCCATTGTTATTTAGGTCGTACCATACTCTATTTCCTAAACTTGCTGTACCTGCTGGTGTGCCTTGTGTAATACCTGCATCTACAGTTACTACATTTACACTTGCTGGGTTTGTGCTAGTAGGGTCTAAAGCTATTACGTTTGTTCTTCCTGTAACAGTATTTGCATCACTATTATTTGCTCCTGTAATACCTGTGCCGTCTGTATTTTGACCTGTAAATACAAAACCAGTTGGTAGGTTTGCAAATTCTACTATATAGTTACCATCTGGTAAATCTACAAATTTGTAGTTTCCATTAGCATCAGTTACAGTTACATAAGGTAAGCCTGTAGCTGGGTTATTTACAGGTACACCTGCACTGTTTAATAAACGAACAGTTACGTTAGCTACACCTGCTTCGCCAGCATCTTGAATACCATCTTTGTTTACATCGTTCCACACTTTATCGCCAATACTGTTCAAATTAGGTGTACTGTTATATATACCTAAATCAACTGTCATATCTCTTGTAACACCACCTGCGGTTGGTAATAACGTTTGTACTCCAGATACAAAGCTACCTGCATAAGGTGCTGTGCCTGCTCCAAAATCATTATCTTTTGAATCGCCAGCTGGGTTGGTAGCATCTTTTGGAGATACTGTATAACCTGCTGGTGGTGTAGCTACTACAAAATATTTAGCCGGATCAAGGTTAGGGAAAACATAATAACCTGTAGCATCGGTAGTAGTGGTAGCTAATAATACATCGTCGCCACCACCAATAACACCATCAGGACCTGGATCGTATAACTTCATAGTTACTCCAGCAATACCTGGCTCACCAGCATCTTGTATTCCATCATGGTTTAAATCGTTCCACACAAAATCTCCTAAAGCTCCTTTTGGATCGTTAACTAAGCCAGCATCTACACCATTTTGTACTGTACCCGGTGCGCCTGTATTTACAGTTGCTGTAAAACCTGTTAAAGGATCTGCATCGCTATTTGTTGTTGCATCGCCTGGTGTTGTACCAGTGCTGCTTGTAAGCTTAGTACCACCTGGTGCACTAAAGCGTATTTTATAATCGGTATTTGGAGGTAAGTTATTAAAGCTATAATTACCATTAGCATCGGTAGTTGTAGTGGCTACAATAGTTACACCATCGGCAGCATATAGAGTTACTGTAACACCTGCTACGCCTGGCTCGCCTGCATCTTGTATGCCATCGCCATTGGTATCAAACCAAACCTTATCGCCAATACTATTGGTAGCTGGTGGAGTAGGGAATACTAAACCTGCATCTATATTTGGATTGTTTTCGCCACTGCTCAAATCTATACTATAACTTGTACCTAATACATTTACATCACTTCCTGTGGTGCTTGCACCTGTTGTATTATTATCGTCGGTAGTATTGGTTTGGGTTGTAAATACATAATTTGATGGTGGGGTAACTCTCACATTATATTGAGTAGTAGCCCCTGTACTTGGTTGCAAATTGGTAAAGTTATATATACCATACGCATCGGTAAGGGTAGAACCTACCAATACATCATCGGCAGTGCCTGGTAAACCATCGGGTCCATTTTGGTATAAATTTACCGCTACACCTGCTACACCTGGTTCTGTACCATCTTGTACACCATTGTTAGCTGTTCCGCCGCCAGCACCCATATCTAACCATACTTTGTTGCCAAGAGATGCACAACACTTTAAATCGGTAGCTACTAAGCCTATTCCTTTATTAATAGTACCCAAACTTGTACAAGTAAGACCTTTTGCTGCACAACCTAAATTGATTGTAGAATAAAAAACTACACTATGTGAAATATCTGGGCAATCTAAAGCTCCTGGGACACCACAAAAATCTTTGTTTATTAAAAGCATATCGTATGAAAGTACAAGATTAGTACTTCCGCTTGCTACAATACCTGCTGGTATTGCAAATTTTAATACGCTTCTTCCTTGTACATCGGTAGTTACAGATGGTGCAGCCCATGGTGCTGATACTGCAAAGTTAGAAAGTGTAAAGCTTGTTGTTTTAAATGATAATGTTATAGCTAATGAATCGCCTAAAACAGTTGTTGGACCAGTAAGATTAAGTATTTTTAATGTATCTGAAACCCTAACTGTTTGACCTACATCGCCACATATTACTATAGCTGCTGGTACTAGCTGTTCGCAAGCATACGTATTTGCTCCGCCAGAAGTACCTATATAGGTTAAGTTTACTACACCACTATTTGAAACCGGAGAGCCACAATAATTTTCACCATTTAAGGTATATAATATTGGTTCTTTAGTACCTACTGGGCAAGCTGTAAAATCAATATTAAATTTGAAACGGTATATATTGGTTGTTTTATCGGCACCTTCCATACCACATGAAGTGCTAAGAGGTGTCATATTTTGAAAATCTAAACGCAACGAATCAGAAGCTGGCATCCAGTTTACATCTGCTCCTGGCACTACTTTGTAAGCCGAGTCGGCATAAGGTGCTTGTAACATTGCTGTACCTGCCACATAATCGGCATTTGTAGGCAATTTAATAGCAGCAAGCACCTTATATAAATTACTCAAATTGGTATTTCTAAATTCTATTTCTATGGTTTTAATATCGCACAAATTAGCAATATTTAAATTTTCGGCAATAGGCCTTGATAATAAATTAGGTAACTCTGCATCGTAAGCAGCAGATGTGTTACTAATTGTAGCCGAAGCCAAATTAGGTGCTAAACCTGCAGGGTAAGTACAACCAAAATCGGCATGTGCAGTAAGTGTACCAGTACATACAGCAGTGGTAGCATATACACGTACTATACGAATATCGCCTGCGCCAATAGAACCTAATTTTACAAACATACCTCCGCCTGCATAACGGCTTGTATCACCTTGTATAATTGGGTCGGTGTACATATTACCACCATCGGTAATATCAACAATTTGTGTAACGCCAGCACCATCTATAGCAAAATAGCTATTTGGTGCATCGTATAAAGTGTTATTTTGTATTTTAAAATCGAAGAACGCTGGGGTACAAGTACCACCATCGCTATTTTTTAATATAGGTGTCATTGGGGTAAGTACCAAATTAGGTGTTGCCTCTGCTATTGTTATTGTATCTACAAGTACAATATTATTGCCTTGCTCATCTCTAGTATAAAACTTAACTGGTACTTTGTATTGTGTAGGAGCTGCACTACCTGTTTTTACAATAGCATAGCTTAAATCGAACACTGTAGCAGGTATATTGCCTGTGCCAGATGCATCGTCGAAACGAGGAAAATCGCTATAGGTATGTGGTGCAGAGCCTGTGTTGGTAAACTTTACATGCCCAGTAGCAGCACTATTAGCAATAGCAGTGTAACCTGTTACAGCATAGCCACCAGCCGTAGTTAGACTATTTGTACCAGCTGTTATGCCATACTCTGTAGGTAAATCTATAACTACGCTATCTACTTTGTAAGGTACACGTACCTCACCTGCCCCAAAATAATTGCCGTTAAATGATTTAAAAGCTATTTTATTGTGTACAGTAAGCCCACAACTTGCGCTATATACAGCTTTGGGGTCTTTTACGGTTTCTTCTTTAGTAACAGTTAGGTGAGTTTTTGATGATTGAGTACAACTACCATAATAAGTAGAAGCTGGGTTATAATAATCTACTTCTGATCCATTTCCGTAGTGCTCAAAACCACCAGTAACTTTCCAGTCGTTGCTATTATCCCAAGGAAAAGCCTTATTCATACGGAAATTTTGTTTAATTTCTATATAAATATTAGGATCTCCCAAATCACCTGTAAATCCAGCTCTTTCTAAAGCTTCGCCATACACTAAATAATGTGTTTCGCTAATTTTATCGTCGGCTACATTTATATATCTTTCGGCCCAGCCAGAGTATGGTAACCCATCAGGATACCAATATTTATTTTGCATTGGGCAAAAACCATTAAAATACCAAACACTAGGCTGATTTGCACAATACCATTGAGGATCGGCATAAGTACCGGTAGGGTAAGTATAGCTTTTAAGTGGCAAATTAGTAGTTGCTGGTGCAGTAGCTGCATAATATTGATCATTATGGTAATCGCTAAGTTGAATAGGAGCGGTAAAAATAGCAGGACCAATAGTGCCTAATAATAATGGGTTTGCATTTGGTGTATAAGAATGTATTATAACCTCGGAGCCAGCTACAGCATATTGGCTAAAAATATTAAACCCTTCGTTCCACACTTTGGGTTTAGAGTAACCAACAGCAAAATAAAAACGCCCATCTTTCCAACGAGCAGCGCCAGAGTAGTTACCAACTTTTAAAGGAGCCAAACTTTTGCTACTAATAAAGTTACCTAAACGTAAGGTTACTATATCATCGGCATAGCTACGAGTGCTATCTAAAGGGTTTATAGGAGTAGTTAGGCTAATATCGGTAGCACCAACTGGGCTGTTGCGATAAATTTGCATATCGCTTATAAAACAAGGTTTGCCTTCGCAAGCTGTAGTTTTGGAGTAGCTATATGGTTTTTTGCAAGCCAAATCGAAAGTGCAAGGCGTACCACTTGGTGTACAAGTGTTGGTTAATTTTACCAATAACTGCCAGTTATCGCCATTGCCTTGTGTTTGGCGTAAGCCACAGCCATAATATGTTTGCTCATAAGTAAGGCTATCGGGTGAGGCATCCATAAGGGCTGTTAACTCTGCAGTAGTAAGTAATACTGTATATGCCGAATCGTTGTCGGTAGCAAAAGTAGGGTTATCGTAAGGAGATGTAGCATTGAAAGGATCGGCCGAGCTATAAACTGGGGTGTAGCCTTGTGTACCTTGTAATACTGGTGTATTGGTAGGTGCTACACCGTTTATTTTTATGGTAGCAGGGTTTACTTCCATACGCTTGCTATAATTTATACGCAAGGTAGCAGTAGCTGCTGCTAAGTTCATATTATGTGCCTTGTACTGAAAACCAAAACGAGCCGTTTTAGTTTTAGTATCGGCAGGTAAAGCCCAAGCACCATAATCGGGCGTAGGAGCTTGTGTAAGAGGTTGAGCCTGCTCAAAACCAAATTTTATTAGTTCGGTACTTGTGCTACCTCTTAAGGTTCTACAAAAATCGGTAAAGGTATTGGTAGATGTAAGTGTGTTAAATAAAGCTGCACCACAAGCATCGTCGCAAGGCATTGTATAGTCGAACTCTACTATTGTACTTGCACCTACTAACATATCGTCGAAAAAGCCATCTCCATCTATATCGCTAATACCACCAGCACCATCGGGGTCGGTAGTCATAAAGTTTTTGAGGCTTATTTTAAAATTGCCAGCTGCTACTGTAATAGCAGGGTTTACATTTGCGGCAGGTACTGCTGTACCATTTAAGGTAAGGTTAGCTATTGTGATTTTACCTGTACCAAGATTTATATTTAAGTCCACATCATAAGCATTGCCAACAGGTGCGCCATTTCCTACACCATTGTTTTTAATGGTATATTTAATGTGCTTATTTGGGCAGCCATCGGGTTGGTCGGCTTGTTGTAAGGTAGCTTCTAATTTTGGAGTACCAGCACTTACAACTACATCATCGGTAAAGTATTGTGGTCCTTGGCAAGAAGGAGAGCCATCGGCACACATAAATTCTACCTTCCAATTTATTTGCCATGCGCCACATTGTGTAGGTACTGTAAAGTTTTTGTACATTAAACGATCGTTTAACTGGCCAGCGGCCAATTTATGATCGGGGCCAAGGTTTATACCATCTAACTCTACTACCAAGGTAGTATTTGTACCATCGTTGGTAGAAGATATTACATTACCGAAGCCTGTAGGTACATCCCATCCTGGGTTAGAATTGGTAACTACATTTTGAGTACCAGCTAATAAATTAGGAGTAGTTACGGTAACTTTTACTTTTTTAATATCGCCATAGCCTGTATTGCCAATAAACAATACAGAGTAGCCAGTAGCACCCCATTGGCGATTGATATTAGTGCCTACACTATTGCCAAAATGTCCATTTAAGTATGGGCGTACATTTAAGTTACCTACACCGGTATTAATTTTACCAGAGTTAAATGTTTCGGTAGCGTTTGGTGTAAACGATACAGGGTAAGCAATAGAGCCATCGAAAGTAGGTAAGGGATCTAATGTGCCTACTTTACAATCGGAAAACACTACAAATGAAACCTCTTTGGTAACACCAAAAGAAGGCGCATCGGTAGTAAATACTAATTGCTTAGTACCTGCTGTGTAACTTACAAGAGTAGCATTGGCGCTTAAGGAGCCTGCTACGTAATTAATAAGTGTGCCACCAGGTATGGTTATAGTAATGGTTTCGAGGTTACCACCAGGCGAGCCTGCGGTACAAGAAGGACCATTTTTGTTGGTTAACAACACTTTAATAGTGTCGTTCTGGCAACCAGATAGTTTGTTTGGTGCAACAAATGTAGCTTGGCCCGAAGGAGTGCTTTGGGCAAAAAGAACAATGTTTACAACAAATACTAACAAAGTTGTAATTAAAGTTTTTAGGAGTAAAATGGGTTTCATTTTTTTTGGGATTTAGGTTTTACGAGTACAAATATAAAATTTGTTTTTAATTATTATTATTTTTTAGGATAACAAAGATACGCCGCATTACTGAATAAAATAGTTGGTTACAACTAAAATAATTAGTATTTTTGTGCTAAATTAATTAGATATGTTTAGTAGTTTAAGTAGCTTTGACTTTAATA
>JABFQZ010000014.1 GCA_013141435.1 Ferruginibacter sp. | reverse complement strand
GTAATAGCATCAATTTTATTGCTTGCAAGTTGCTCTCCAGCAGAGCTTGCGTCCTCTTCAAATTGACAAAACAAATAAAAGGGTTTTTGAGTAAAAAATCACCAACTATTTTTCAGTACATTACCTAAATTTTTATCTAGTGCATTACATTTTCAAATTCTTTTTGGTTGTGCTTATATTTAAATACTATAGCAAATAATATGGCTACAACCAAAGCATAGCCTGCAAATACAAACCATGCACTACTCCAATCGGTAACACCATTATTAGAATAATGGCTTACAACTCTGCCAGCAAGTTCGCCACCAATTATAGAGCCAAGGCCATTGCTCATTAGCATAAACAACCCTTGTGCACTACTACGTATTTTAGAATCGGTTTCTTTTTCTACAAATAAAGAGCCAGATATATTGAAAAAATCGAAAGCCATACCGTAAACAATCATAGAAAGTATTAAAAATATTACCCCAGTACCTGGGTTGCCAATGCCAAATAATGCAAATCGAAGTACCCACGCTATCATGCTAAAAAGCATTACTTGTTTTATACCAAAGCGTTTTAAAAAGAAAGGAATAGTAAGAATAAAAAGTGTTTCGGAAATTTGCGAAAGCGAAATAATAAGTACAGAATGTTTTACACCAAATGTATTTTTATACTCTTCTATTTTACCAAAATCTCTTATAAAACTATCGCCAAACATATTAGTTATTTGCAATGCTGCACCAAGTAACATCGCAAATACAAAAAATATAGCCATTTTATTTTGTTTAAAAAGCACCAAAGCATCTAATCCAAGTTTGCTTGCTAATGTGTTATTTTGTTGCTTATTTTCGGGTGCTACATTGGGTAGCGTAAAACTGTAAATACCAGTTATAATCATTGCTATAGATGCAAATACAAATTGGTTACTGTTGGATTTCCAATTGAATAAATCGGTAGCCCACATAGCTGCAATAAAACCAACTGTACCCCACACTCTTATTGGAGTAAAAGTTTTTTGTACATCAAAATTATTTTTGGTTAAAATAGCATAGCTCACACTGTTGTTTAATGCAATTGTAGGCATGTAAAAACAGCAGGTTACAAAAATTGTCCAATACATTTCGGTACTATTGGTAGCCTTTGTAGCATAAAAAATTATAGCACCAGCAAGTATATGACAAATACCCAATACTTTTTGTGCCGACAAATATTTATCGGCTACTATGCCCATTAATGCTGGCATAAGCAAACTTGCCCAACCCATACTACCATAAGTACGTCCAATAGATAAACCAATAGAACTACCCTCGGAGCCAAATGTTTGAAACATATATCCTCCCAAAGAAATTAACCAAGCACCCCAAACAAAAAATTCTAAAAAATTAAGAATAGTTAGTCTCAATTTAATATTCATAACAAATAGTTTAATTATAAAAATTAGTTTACAATCCGTAAGATATTGAAATTATAAACACCACACAATTATAAAATACACAAACAAAAAAAGCCAACATTTCTGCTGGCTTTTTGTAATTTTAAATTTTTACACTTCCGATTTTTTTTCTTTTTTTGTTAGCTCTTCTGTATCTTTTTTTGTGAAAATAATTTTTTGATTTTCTACATCTAAATTGGCTATTAAAATATTGCCTGCTTGTACATTCATATTTAGTATTTCTTCGGCAAGTGGATCTTCTAAATACTTTTGTATTGCTCTATGCAATGGTCTTGCACCAAATTGGCTATCATAACCTTTATCGGCCACAAAAGCTTTAGCCTCTGCCGATAACTCCATAGAAAAGCCCAAGTTGTTTAAGCGTTTCATTACACCTTTTAGCAAAATATCTATAATTTCAAAAATATCTTCTTTTGTAAGGCTATTAAAAATAACTACATCATCTATTCTATTTAAAAACTCGGGGCTAAATGTACGTTTTAGAGCTTTTTCTATTACAGCTTTGTTGTTTTCTTCGGAGTTTTCTATTCTATTTGCAGTAGCAAAACCTACACCTTCGCCAAAATCTTTTAGCTGCCTTGCTCCAATGTTCGATGTCATAATTATCATCGTATTTTTAAAATCTACTTTTCGCCCAAGCCCATCGGTAAGTATTCCATCATCTAATACTTGTAGTAAAATATTAAAAATATCGGGGTGGGCTTTTTCTATTTCATCTAATAAAATAACGCTGTATGGCTTACGGCGTACACGTTCGGTAAGTTGCCCACCTTCTTCGTAGCCTACATAGCCGGGAGGCGCACCAACTAATCTACTTACTGTAAATTTTTCCATGTACTCACTCATATCTATGCGTATAAGTGCATCTTCGCTATCAAACATTTGCTTGGCAAGTGTACGTGCAAGCTCAGTTTTGCCCACGCCTGTAGGTCCTAAAAATATAAAAGTACCTATTGGCTTTTTCGGATCTTTTAAGCCAACTCTATTTCTTTGTATTGCTTTTACTACTTTGCCAATAGCATCTTGCTGCCCTACAACTGCACCTTTTAGGTCTTCGCCCATGTGTCGCAACTTTACAGTTTCGGCTTGTACCATACGTTTTACAGGTATGCCAGTCATCATGTGTATTACTTCTGCAATATCTTCTTCCTCTATAGGAAAACGTTTGTTTTTGCTTTCTTCTTCCCAGTCGGTTTTAGCTTTTTCTAAAGCATCTTGCAAGCGTTTTTCGGTATCTCTTAAAGATGCTGCTTCTTCAAATTTTTGGCTTTTTACAACCTTATTTTTTTCTATTTTTATTTCTTCTATCTTTTTTTCTAATTCAATAATTTCTTCGGGTACATTTATATTTTTTATGTGTTTTCTGGCGCCTACTTCGTCTAATACATCTATGGCTTTATCGGGCAATAAGCGGTCTGTCATATACCTGTCGCTTAATTTTACGCAAGCTTCTATTGCTTCTTGGCTATAAGTTACATTATGATAATCTTCGTACTTGCTTTTTATATTTGTAAGTATTTCTATTGCTTCGTCCACACTTGGTTGCTCTACCAATACTTTTTGAAATCTACGATCCAAAGCACCATCTTTTTCTATATGTTGGCGGTACTCATCAAGGGTAGAAGCACCAATACATTGCAGCTCACCTCTTGCTAATGCTGGTTTTACAATGTTAGACGCATCAAGGGATCCGCTTGCGCCACCTGCTCCTACAATAGTATGTATTTCGTCTATAAATAAAATTACATCTCTGTTTTTTTCAAGCTCATTCATAATGGCTTTCATACGTTCTTCAAACTGACCTCGGTATTTTGTGCCAGCTACAAGTGCTGCCAAATCTAAACTTACTACTCTTTTATCGAAAAGCACACGGCTTACTTTACGTTGTACTATACGCAAGGCTAAACCTTCTACAATGGCTGTTTTGCCCACACCTGGTTCGCCTATAAGTATTGGGTTGTTCTTTTTTCTACGAGAAAGTATTTGCGATACTCTTTCTATTTCTGTTTCTCTACCTACAATTGGATCTAATGAGCCACTTTCGGCCATTCGGGTAATATCTCTACCAAAATTATCTAATACTGGTGTTTTAGATTTTGGCAAATTTGTAGCAGTAGGTTTAGATGCTTTTTGTGCTCCAAATTTTTTACTGTCGTCATCAAAATCATCTTCATCGTTAAATTCAAATCGGGGCAAA
The DNA here is from genome assembly GCA_013141435.1 of Ferruginibacter sp. GTDB lineage: Bacteria > Bacteroidota > Bacteroidia > Chitinophagales > Chitinophagaceae > Ferruginibacter. Next base: position 152,376 of record JABFQZ010000014.1, on the reverse strand, counting down.
TCAGTTGATACAAAACTAAGTTCTATTTTAAACAAATCGTAATCTACATCAAAATTATTTAAAATTTGTGTTGCTATATTTTCTTTATTTTTTAATATTGAAAGCATTAAGTGTTCGGTTTCTACATTTACACTTTTTACCGATTTAGCTTCTAAAACAGTTATTCTTATTACTTTTTCGGCCTGCTTTGTAAGTGGTAGCGAATTTATATTTGCTAATACTTTACCTGTTTTATCTTTTACTGCAAGCTCTATTTCTTTGCGTAAATCGTATAAATCCACATTAAGCGTTTTCAAAATTTTTATGGCTGTATTTTCTCCATCTCTTATAAGCCCAAGTACCAAATGCTCGGTTCCTATAAAGTCATTACCAAGTCGCAATGCTTCTTCTCTGCTATAAGATATTATTTCTTTTACTTGTATCGAAAAATTATTATCCATTCTATTAGTTTTACTTGTACAATGTTAACGAAAAAAACAGTGCTTTTAGTTTCTAAAAACGTAAAAATGTTGATATGTGCAAAAGAATATGAAAATTATTTTTTTCTACTTTTTAAGAACAATCTTTTTTTTATACCTTAGTTACTTTAACTGCTACTACTATGAACATCAAAATAGATACCAAAGAAAAATTTACAGTAATAAACATACAAGAAACTATTTTAACTGCTAATATGACAGCCCAAATAGAAAACCTTGCCATTTATAAAACTAAAAATGTACCTCATTTAATTGTGCAAATGCAACAAGTGTTAGATATTGATACAGCAGCTGCACAAGTAATGTACAAAATTCAACAAGATTTTTATGCCAGCAATTTTTCGTTTGTAGTTTGCCAATTGCAACCAAATGTGATTGCCGTTTTTGAAAAACAAGATTTACTGGATACAATGAACATAACACCTACCGAAAGTGAAGCCTGGGATATTGTACAAATGGAAGAAATAGAAAGAGAATTGATGAGGGATTTTGATTGATATACAAAGGGTAATATTTTCATTGCTGTTAAATATGGAAACTTGTATTTTTTACATGAAAACATTTACACTGTTATCGTTTTCCAAAATGCTCCAACAACCTTCTTCTATTTCTGCTTCTAACTCTCCAGTATCCCAACCACAGTATCCTATACAAATTTTTATATCAGACTTTAGTATTGTTTTATTGTTTATATTTTTTATTGCTAAATCAAAATTACCACCTAAGTAAATTTGGTTTATAATAGGTATGCCGCCATGTATTATACTTGGTTGCTTATGAATAAAATATAGTTTGTCAGTTTGCATTGGTCCGCCGTTATGCAAAGCAAAATATGGCAAATTGCGAAACTCTACCAATTCGTTTAACGATTTGTAGCTTGGTTTATTTATAATAAAACCCATAGCACCATTACTATTTGCTTCGCAAATAAAAATTGTTGTTTGCTCAAAAACTGTATTGTTTAAAAGTGGGGTACTTAGTAATATTTGGCCTGGGTGTATTGTGGGCATTATTATTTTACATGTATTGTTTGGAGAACTAAAAATAAAATATAAAAAAAAGCCGAATTTTAAGTCGGCTTTTGTATTAAGATTTAATAAATGTTATTAATTGTAAGGAACATCAAAAGTACCAGTAGCAAATGTTGTAGTATTGGTTCCTGTTCCAAACGCATCTTTAAAGGTACCCGAAAAAGTACCTTGTATTCTCAATGGTGCAACTGTAGTAATGGAAGTAACATTTAATGTTAAAGTTCCACCAACTAAATTGGCATAAAAAGAAGTACCTGTAGTATTATCGTATTGACCATCGGCAGTGTTAACTAAATTAGATTGTGTATATGTACCTGTGGTAATTGAACCAGTTTTAGTAACACCTAATAAAATACTTGCAGTATTTGTGGCATTACTATTATCACCACTGATATCGATAGTTGATATACCTCCAAAACTTGTTAGCAAACCAGTAGCTCCAATATTAAAGGTTGTAACCGTACCACCACCGTTTACAAAAGCAGTAATAGTACCAGGCACAACTGCTGCAGTAACAGTAATATTTACACTACAATTTGCACCACCTCCACCACTAATTACAAAAGTAGATGGGGCTGCTACAGCAAGTGGGGAGCCAGAAGCTGTTAGAATAATTGATTGAGCAGCTGGTGTTGCAGGCAAAACTCCCGACCCACTAAAAGTAATACCATTTACAGTAGTTGTAATAATATAAGTGCCACCTGTTGCAACTGTAATTGGAAGGGTAATAGTATTTGATGCTGTCATTGCAGTGCCCACTTCGTAAGTACCCAAAACGGTTGCCCCAGCACAAGTAAACGTATACACCGCAGGAGCTAGTGCAGCACCGTACACTACATCAAAATTACAATTACCAGCCGAGCCAGTTATTAAATAATTAAACGTACCAGCAGCAGCTGGTGTGCCGCCATTGGCTCTTAGTATTATTGGTTGGCTAGCACCAATTGTAAGAGTACCTGTACCTGTAAAAGATACTCCATTTACTAAAGGTGTAGTAATTGTGTATGAACCTGCGGTAGTTACATTAGCGGTAATAGTAACCGTATTGCCAGTACTAGTAGTAGGCAAGCTCATATTGTAGTTACCTGCTAGGGTTGCAGCGGCACAAGCTGTAGGGTTGCCATTTAGTGTAAAAACTGCTGGCAAAACACCACCTGCACCTATTGTTACATTTACATTTACCTTACAAGAGCTTGTGTCAAATTTTACAGTAAATACATCTACACCAGCAACTAATGGTTTTCCAACACCTACTAAGCGAATAGTGTTTAAACCCACTACACCAGTATAACCTACAGCGCTGAAAGAATAGCCATTTACCGTATCGGTTTTTATGCTATAATTGCCCAATTGGGTAAAATTTGCTTGTACTTCTATAAAATTAGATCCTCTTAGCAAAGTATCTTTTTGGTAGCTACCATTTACAAGTATTGATGCACAATCGCCAAATGCATCTTTAGCAAGTGTACCATGCCCAGCACCCGATTCGTAACTAAAATCTTTTTGGCAAGCGCTTAATACAAAGCCAATAGATAAAATGGCAAATAAAATACGTACAAATTTCATAAGATTATTTTTTTGTTATTGTTATTTAATTTTAAACCACAAGCAATATTTTTTTAATTTAATATTTATGGTTCTTTTTTGTAAAAAAATCATTTATTATTAACTCATTTGCGAAGCATCGTCTATTAACGATGTAGTTTCTATTGTATGACCCTGTTGTTCGATATTACGTTGCTTAAAAAACCTTTTTTGAAAAACTAATAACGTAATAACTCCAGTACTTATTGCTGCATCGGCAATATTAAAAATGGGTCTAAAAAACTCAAACGATTGACCACCCCAACCTGGCACCCATTTTGGAAATGTACCATGTAAAATAGGAAAATACAACATATCGACCACATTGCCATGTAAAAAAGATGCATAACCAGGCTTTGCAATTTTTGCAAAGCCATCATAATTTACATAATCGTTTAATCCAGCATTGTACAACATTCCTTTATCAAATATCATTCCATAAAAACAGCTATCTATTAAATTGCCTAATGCACCAGCATATATGAGCGATGCACATATTATAAAACCTTTGGTGTATCCTTTTTTTATAATGCTACCTAAGTACCATGTGCCAAATATAACAGCGCCAAGTCTAAAAATGGTCAATGCAAGTTTGCCCCAGTTACCGCCAAATTTCCATCCATAAGCCATGCCAGGGTTTTCTACAAAATACAATTGAAAATTTTTACCTAATACTTCATGCGATGTATTTAAAGGAAAAGTAGTTTTTACGTAAATTTTTAATACCTGATCTGCAATTAGCACTAATGCTACAATTATAAAAATGTGTATTTTTTTCATATAAATTGTGGCAAATATAGCGAAATTTATTGTGAGTTATTATTTTGGAAATGTTAATATGGGGTATAAAAATGATTTGTGAATTTTTTATTGGTTAAAGCAATTGAAAATATTCTTTTGAACGATAAGTTTTATTGTTTAAGTAAGGTATTTCAAAAAAATGTGTAATAAATTTGATGTTGCCAATTGCTGTAATAATTCTGAAAAGCAGCGGTGGACTGAGCGATGTACGTAAATGTGGGTATGCGAAGAATGAGCATATACCCACATTTACGTACGGTACAGCGAAGGAGACCGAACCAATGCTGATAGTAGCAAATATGATGACTGCCCAAAAAAATATTAAGTAAGATGCATTGTGTAATTATGCGTTTTAACTTTTACCTTTGCAATTAATTATTAAAAACAGCTTTAATTTTATTTTTATGGGATATGATGTAATTGTTTTGGGTAGTGGACCAGGTGGTTACCCTGCAGCTATTCGTGCAAGCCAACTTGGCAAAAAAGTGGCTATTGTAGAAAGAGAAAGCCTTGGTGGCATTTGCCTAAACTGGGGTTGCATACCTACAAAGGCATTACTTAAAAGTGCCCAAGTGTATGAGTATGCAAAACATGCTGCCGATTATGGCATAAAGGTAGAAAACCCAATGGCAGAATTTGATGCAGTTATAAAACGTAGCCGTGGTGTGGCCGAAAAAATGAGTAAGGGAATTGCTTACCTTATGAAAAAAAATAAGATAGATGTAATAATGGGTACTGGCAAATTGGTTGCTGCCAATAAGTTACAAGTTACTGCTGCTGATGGTGCTGTACAAGTGCTTGATGCTACTAATATTATAATTGCTACGGGCGGAAGAGCAAGGCAATTGCCAACTTTGCCTATCGATGGTACTAAAATTGTAGATTACCGCAAGGCTATGGTATTGCCTACGCAACCAAAAAGTATGCTTGTATGTGGTAGTGGTGCTATTGGTAGTGAGTTTGCATACTTTTATAATAGTATGGGTACTAAGGTAACTATTGTAGAATTTATGCCAAGAATTGTGCCAGTTGAAGATGAGGATATTAGCAAAGAATTGGAAAAGAATTTTAAAAAGCAAGGTATAGAAGTGCTTACTAATAGCGAAGTACTAAAAGTAGATACAAGTGGAGTTGGTGTAAAAGCTACTGTAAAAACGCCAACTGGCGAAATGGTATTGGAAGCAGATATTTTACTAAGTGCTGTAGGTGTTGTAGCTAATATTGAAAACATAGGTTTGGAAGAACTTGGTGTAAAAACCGAAAAAGGAAAAATTATTACAGATGCTAATGGCCAAACAAATATTACTGGCTTGTATGCTATAGGTGATTGTACTCCAGGGCAAGCACTAGCACATGTGGCAGGTAAAGAAGGTATAAACGCTGCGGAGCATATTGCAGGGCATAAAATAACTCCTTTGGATTATAATAATATACCAGGGTGTACGTATTGTAGTCCGGAAATAGCATCGGTGGGTTATACCGAAAAAGCTGCTTTAGAGGCTGGGTATGAGGTTAAGGTTGGTAAATTTCCGTTTGTGGCAAGTGGTAAAGCTACTGCTGGTGGTGCTACCGAAGGTTTTGTAAAAGTAATTTTTGATGCAAAATATGGAGAGTTTTTGGGTTGTCACATGATAGGAAGTAATGTTACTGAGATGATTGCCGAAGCTGTAGTGGCTCGTAAATTAGAAACTACAGCCCACGAATTATTGAATGCTGTACACCCGCACCCTACTATGAGTGAAGGGCTAAAAGAAGCTGTGGCTGTGGCTTATGGCGAAGCTACTGATGTGTAAAATTATTTAATGAATTAATTGGAAACAACATTTATTAGTCATTTTTTACCCGAGGGTTATTTTGTCATTTTAGCATAACCAACATATTGCTCTTATATGATATAAAAAGTAAGAAAGAATTTTTGAGATATGTTTAGAAGAACACAACAACATAATAGTCGATATTGATAATACTCAATACGAATTTAAATGTTTTGCCGAAGTTAGATTAGTGGATTTTCTGCTCAGAGATAATTTTACCTATTTACGAATAAAAGAAGACGTTGACGCCATAAATTAGTCCAAAAAATTATCATTAGAAACAATTTTTCTTTTGTAGCAGAAGGTGCTGGATTTACCTAGGTACTATCGGATTTTTAAAAAGGTATAAGCAGATAAGAGAGAAGATACAATAACCAACATAGGTAGAAAAATATGGGCTAAGTGGAATTATGCCTCCAAGTACATAAGATACGCCAATATTCAATGCACTTTTGGTTGCACGTTTTGGATCTGGCTAGTCTAGCCCAAGTTCGTATTTCATCATAAACTCTACCCAGCGGTCTTTATCTTGCGATATTTCTTCGGTTGCTTTATCTTGTATTTCTTTGCTAAGCCCAATGTTGGCAAAAAATTCTTTTGTTTCTATTATTTCTCTATGCCTTAGATTTTCTATTTCGTCGTACTCTCTTCGTTCTTCGTTGTAGTAATGATCTTGTTCGGTTTTACCACTCAAGTATCCGCCTAATCCCATTACAATACTACTTGCTGCTATTTCGGCTATGCCTGCTATAAAAATAATGCTGCTGCAATCTACAGCGCCACTTAACCCTGTTGCTAATGCAAAAGATACTGTTAGTCCATAGCTCATTCCTATTACAACGTCTCTCAAAAAAGCTGAACTTGTAAGGTGTTCTTTGTTGTGTGTTTAGTGGTATGTATGATGCAAATTGGTATCCATGTAATTATTTTATTCAAAAATACCCAGACTTTTTTTTATTATAGAAATTGCATTTTCAATTTGCTCTTTATTAATTGTAAGTGGTGGTGCAAATCGTATTTTATCGCCATGTGTTGGCTTAGCTAGCAATCCATTTTGCATCATTTCTATACATAAATTCCAAGCGGCATCTTTGTTGCTATGGTTTATTATAATGGCATTTAGTAAACCCATACCTCTAATGTTTTTTATAAATGGCGATTGTATTTTTTGCAATTCGGTTCTAAAAATTTCGCCCATTGATAATGCATTTGCAGCCATGTTTTCTTCTTTTAAAACTTGCAGTGAAGTTATTGCAACCTTGCATGCTAAAGGGTTTCCGCCATAGGTGCTGCCATGTTGGCCAGGCTTTATTGTCATCATTATTTGATTATTACAAAGTACTGCACTAATTGGTAATGTACCACCGCTTAATGCTTTACCAAGTATAACAATATCTGGTTTTACATTTTCTACATCTACTGCCAAAAGGTTTCCAGTTCTTCCTAATCCTGTTTGTATTTCATCGGCTACCATTAATACATTATACTTTGTGCAAAGTTCTCTTACCGATTTATAATATCCTTCTGTGGGCACTACTACTCCTGCCTCGCCTTGTATTGGCTCAAAAATAAATGCTACTACATTTTTATCTTCTAAGGCTTTTTCTAAAGCACTTATATCGTTAAAAGGAATATTGCAAAACCCTTGCAAAAAAGGACCAAAATTATTGGTTGCTGATACATCGGTGCTATAAGAAATTACCCCCAAAGTACGGCCATGAAAGTTTTCATTGCATACCACTATTTTAGCACAATTTTTTTCTACTCCTTTTACTTCATAACCCCACTTGCGGCTAAGTTTCATAGCGGTTTCAACTGCTTCTACACCAGTATTCATAGGCAATACTTTATCGTACCCAAAATAAGATGTAATATATTTTTCGTATTCGCCCAATTGGTCGTTGTAAAATGCTCTTGATGTAAGTGTAAGATTTTGCGCTTGTGTTACAAGTGCATCAATAATTTTTGGGTGGCAATGTCCTTGGTTTACTGCCGAATAGCCACTCAAAAAATCGAAATACTTTTTATCGTCTACATCCCAAACGAAAACGCCGTTTCCTTTTTTTAATACTACTGGTAATGGATGATAATTATGTGCACCATATTTATCTTCTAAATTTATAAAATATTGACTTGCAGATGAAGCATGAAAACTTTCAATCATGGTAATTATTTAAAGAGAGTGAAAAATGTAAATAGAAATATAAGCCCAGCCATACTATGGTTGGGCTCGAAGGAAATTATCTTCGATGATTGAGCAAATCTAAATTGCTACAAAGAAAATGTGGTATGGTATAATAAAAAATGATATTGTAAAGATATAAATTTATACTATTTGATAAAAATAATGTGCAGGATATTTTAATTGCAGTAAAGTTGTTTTTTCAAAAATTGCAAATATGGTGCTTCCTGTACCACTCATAGCGCTGTAAATTGCACCTTGTGCGTACATGCTTTCTTTTATTTCTTTTAAAATTGGATTTGTTTGAAAAACTGTTTGTTCAAAGTCGTTTTTCAAATTATTTTTCCAGTCATAAATATTTGTATTAATTATGTTTGCTAAACTTCCACTTTGGGAATAATTTGTAGAATTAAAATTTGAAAAAGCAATACCAGTATTTATATGAATACGAGGGTTTAGTATTACAATTTTATATTTAGTTAAATCTATTTCTATTTCATTTAAAATTTCGCCCCTGCCAGTAGCATAGCATGGTTTGTTTATAATAAAAAAAGGGCAATCGCTGCCTAATGTTAAGGCATAATCTATCAATTTTTGTTGTGTTATATTTAATTTGAATAAATTATTTAGTAGTATTAAAACTGAAGATGCGTTTGCAGAACCTCCTCCCAAACCTGCGCCCATTGGTATGTTTTTGAGCAGGTGTAATTTTATGTTGGGTATTTGAGGGAAATCTTTTTTTAGTAGTTTATAAGCCTTTACACAAAGATTATTGTTATCGTCAACATTAATGCTGTTTCCAGATTGGGTAAAAATTATTTCTTCATTTCTTTCTTCTTTGTTTTCAATAATTTCTATTGCATCTTTAATATTTATAGGGTAAAAAATGGTTTCAATATTATGAAAACCATCAGCTCTTTTAGCAACTACTTGTAAGCCAAGGTTTATTTTGCAATTTGGAAAAACTACCATTTTATTTTATCTATAATCAAAAATACAATTTCCAAAAACTAATTCCTACCTCTGCTTTTTATTTCATCTCTAATAGAAATAGCCCTAATATAATCTTCATGCTCCAACACATCTTCTAATAATAAATTCAACTCATCTAATGACATAGAAACAAGGTCGTTATTTTTATCAGTATTTTTATCTTGTTGCTCATTGGAAACTTCTTCTTGCAATGGGTTAAATTCTGCATCAAGCATTACTCCAGCTTTAGCTAAAATAGAATCGAATGTATAAATGGGACAGCCAAAACGTACAGCCATTGCAATAGCATCTGAGGTTCTTGAATCAATTTCTACAGTATCGTTATCGGAACTACAAATAAGTTTTGAATAAAAAACTCCTTCTTGCAAATCGTTTATTATTACTTCGTGAAGGCTAACATTAAATGCCATCATAAAGTTTTTCATTAGGTCGTGTGTTAATGGTCGACTGGGTTTCATGTTTTCTAAAGCTACGGCTATTGCTTGTGCTTCAAAGCCACCAATTACAATTGGTAAGCGCCTAAGCCCATTTATTTCGCCAAGCACAACTGCATAAGATTGTGTTTGGGTAATGCTATGCGAAAGTGCTACTATTTCAAGTTCTATTTTCTTCATAAATGCTTGATGCAAATATAATTAATTATTTTACTGTTTTGAAATATAGTTTTTAAAATTGATTTGTAATTTATTTAATGAATGAATTATTGGAATTTGTAAAGTTTATTAAACTTATTGCCCAAAAAAAGGTTGCCAATTTTGGCAACCTTTGTATTTTGTAATTGTTTTAATAAGAATTGAGTGTTTAACGCAATATCTTTTATGTTCTTTAAATTTCTAAATATTAATGTTGTGCAGGAGATTGTTGCTGTTGCATTTGTTGTTTCATTTGCTCAGCAGCTTTGGGATCGGCTTTTGCCACACTATCCATGTATTTTTTTTGCATAGCTTTCATTTTTGCTTGTTGTGCAGCATTATCTGCAGCTACTTGTGCTTTACTTAATACATCTAGTATTTCAACTTCAAATATTAAATTTGCATTTGCTGGTATGTCGGCTCCAGCACCTCTTGCACCATAAGCCAAACCAGAAGGTATATACATTTTACCTTTTGTGCCTTTTTGCATCATTTTTAAAGCATCTGTCATTCCAGGTATTACTCCACCACCAAGGCTCATATCGTTTGTAAGGTTTACAGATAATGGCTCCATGTGCCCTTTAGATGTATCGGTATTAGTATCAAATATTTTACCATCTAATGTTTTGCCAACGTAATTAATTTTTGCAAATACGTTAGAGTCTAACAAAGCACCAGTGCCAGCTTGTGTAATTTCTACATATACACCTTTTGGAGATTTAGTTGCAATTATTTTATTTTTTGCTATAAAATCTGATAAAGTTTTATCATCTGCTTTTACCAATGCTTCGGCCTTTGCTTTAGCAATAACTTCCGCTGCAGCCATGCTAAGTTTACGTGCAGAATCAGCTTCGGCTTGTGTTTTGTAAACATTTACAATTTTTATATTGGTATATACAAATTGTTTTTTCTTTAACGCCATAAATGGAGGCATTTGCCCTTCTGGTTGTTTTTTAAATAAACTATCTACCGATGTTCTGGTAGTTAGGCTATCGCCTTTTTTCATTTGTTTAAATAACTTAAAATATGCTGGTGGCAAACTAGCCGAATCGAAAGGCATAATTTGTGGAGCTCCTTGCTCTCTTGTGTTGTTTAAAACAGAATCTTTTTTCCCATTTCCACTAAGTATAGTAGTAAAATGTAATTCCATAAATTCACCTGTTTTTAATAAATCACCTTTTCCACTAGATATTATTTTGTATTCCATTCCTTCTTCGCCTTTTTTGTATTTTTCTTGGCAAGATGAAAAAGCTATTGCAGTAGCTAATAATAAAAAAGAAATTTTTCTCATGTTTTTTTGTTTTTAATTAAAATGTATATGTACTTAATTTATCTTTATTTGCCAGCATGGCATTTTTAAAATCTTGTTTTGCAATCTCTAAACTATTGGTAGTAGCGCCACCTGCTGCATTAAAATGCCCTCCACCATTAAAGTATGTACGAGCAAATGTGTTTACATCAAAATCGCCTTTACTCCTAAATGAGCATTTACGCTCTTCGCCCCTATCTATTATTATCGATGCAAATTTAATACCTTCTATACCTAATGGAAAATTTACTAGCCCTTCGGTATCGCCAGTTTTTATATCAAATTTTATTAAATCGGCTTGGGTTACTGTAATTATTGCGGTGTTGTATTCGTAAAACACTTCCATATTATTAAGTAAAACATTGCCCAAAAATCGTAATCTGTTTTCCGAATTGTTATCAAATAATGCCTCATGTATTGGGGCATGTGCAAGCCCTAAATCTTTTAAATGTGCTACCATTTTATGCACACTTGCTGTAGTGCTCGGAAACCTAAATGAGCCAGTATCGGTCATTACACCAGCGTATAAACATTGTGCTATATTATCATTTATTTTATCGGCATTGCCCGATTGTGTAATTAAATCATACACCATTTCGCAAGTACTACTTTTACTGGTATCGCTTATTCCGTAGGCAAATTTTTCTTCTTGAGGTTCTCTATGGTGATCTATTAATATTCGTTGTCCTGTGGCAGCACTTAATGCTACTTCCATATTTTTTGTACGGCTAAGTGTGTTAAAATCTAAACAAAAAAGCCAATCGGCATTATTTATTAATTCGTTGGCAATATCAGGTTTTTGATCGTAATCAATTACAGTTTTTACACCAGGCATCCATTGAATAAATGCCGCCCAATTGGTAGGCGATATTACAGTAACCGTATGGCCAAATTGCAATAAAAAATGATATAACCCTAAGGTAGAGCCCATTGCATCGCCATCGGGCTTTTGATGCATTGTTATTATTACCTTTTTGGGTGTATTGAATTCTGAAAATATATTACTTATTGCTTGCATAAAATTGGCGCAAAAGTAAGGAAAAGCAAGCTAATTGTGATAAATTTTAATTTTGTATTATCACCCTTAAGTTCAAGTAGCTACTTTATATAATAATTTATTACTTATACTTTAATTTATTGGATGGGCTACTAATTGTAAAAGACAATTATTTTCCGATACAAAATTTTCCGAAAATTGTACCTAAAATATCTTTATCATGTTCTATATTACCTGTGAGTGCAGATATATGCATTAATGCTTTTTTTATATCTACTGATATTAAATCGCCGCTGAGGTTGTTGCTTAAAGCGGTTCGTATTTCGGTAAGCGATATTAGTGTTTGTTGTAACTCATTGTAATGCCGAGCATTTGTTATAATGGTATTTTCGGTAGATAAACTTAACTCTGCTTGACTAACTATTAATGCCATTAGTTTATCGATATGTGTTTTGCTTTTTGCAGATATGGCAATACATTTTTGCTTGGATAATGTGGCTATAGCTTCTTCTATATCGTACGCATCGCATTTTGATATTGCGTCTAACTTATTTAAAACAATTATACATTTTTGCTCCGTTGTTAATGCTAAATTTTTGTATTGCAAAATAACATCATCTATTGGTTCTGCTACATCGCATACCAACAATACAATTTGAGCTTCAGTTATTTTTTGTTTTGCTTTGGCTACTCCTACTAATTCTATTTCGTTGGTAGTGGTACGTAATCCTGCGGTGTCTATAAAGCAATATTGTACTCCATCTATTTGTATGGTATCTTCAATTGTATCTCTGGTAGTACCTGCTATATTGCTTACTATTGCTCGGTCTTCGTTTAGTATTGTATTTAGTAAGGTAGATTTGCCAGCATTTGGTTTGCCTACAATAGCCACCGGAATTCCATTTTTTATTGCATTACCAATTTTAAATGATTCTATTAATGGCCTAACTTCATTTTCAATATCAACTATATTTTCAATTAATTTTTTTCTATCTACAAACTCTACATCTTCTTCAGAAAAATCTAATTCTAATTCTATCAATGCTGCAAAAGTTACAAGTTCTTCTCTTAAAGTCTTTAATTGATTTGCAAAACCTCCTCGTAATTGATTAAGTGCTATTTGTTGTGCTTTTTGAGAATTAGCCGCTATTATATCTGCAACTGCTTCGGCTTGTGTAAGATCTAATTTGCCATTTAAAAATGCTCTTTGTGTAAACTCTCCTGCTTTTGCTACACGAGCACCTTTGCGTACACATGCTGCTATTATTTGTTGTTGTATGTACATGCTTCCATGACAACTAATTTCGATTGTATCTTCTCCAGTGTAACTTTTTTTACCTTTGAAAATTGCAAGTACTACTTCGTCGATATTAATACCATTTTCGGCCAACATACCTACATGTACTGTATGTGTAGCTTGTGTACTAAGTTTTTTTGAAGGAAATAACGATTCAATAATTTGAAAAGTATTACTACCCGTAATGCGCACAACAGCTATGGCGCCAGCTCCAGATGCGGTAGAAAGTGCTACAATTGTATCGTCCCAACCTGATAATTTATTTATCATATTTGTAAAGATACAATGCAGAAGGGTTTAAAATTGTAAAGAAATAAGTAAAAAAATGGATATTGTTGTAGGTATAATAAAAATGCTTAGTAAATGCTGATGAAAGTTATTATGCTGAAAAGCAGCGGTGGACTGAGTGATGTACCTAAAATGTGAGTATGCGACGAAGGAGGATATACACACATTTTAGGTACGGAACAACGAAGGAGACCGAACAAATGTTGTACAAAAAGAAAATGCTGACTGCCCAAATTTTATTTTATCTATATAATTACTTTGTGGCATTAATATTGCCTAATATAACTTTCACAAAAAATACGAAGTTTACCAAGTATTTTTGCCATATTGACTAACTAAACGATTTAGATGAATAATAATTTTTTTATGCAGGGACAAGATGATGAAATGGATTTTATGCCTATCATACCTTTGAATGATGATGATGACTCAAATGCCGAAGAGCTAGTTGTTGCAGCCGAATTACCTATACTTCCTTTAAGAAATACAGTACTTTTTCCTGGTGTGGTTATACCTATTACTGTAGGTAGAGATAAGAGTATAAAAGCAATAACAGATGCCAATAAGACTGACAAATTGGTAGGCGTAGTAGCGCAAAAAGACAGCACAGTAGAAGAGCCTTTGGTAACCGATTTAGAAAACATTGGTACTGTGGCTAAAATAATAAAGTTAATAAAAATGCCCGATGGTGGCACTACCGTTATTTTGCAAGGGCGCAAACGTTTTGTAGTGGAAGAAATAACTACAGAAGATCCTTATTTTAAAGCCAAAATAAAAATTTTAGAAGAAGAAAAACGTAAAGGCGATAAAGATTTTGATGCAATTGTAGGTAGCATAAAAGATTTGGCAGCACAAATTATTGGTCTATCGCCAAACTTACCTAGCGAAGCTGGTATTATTTTAAAAAATATTGAAAACCCTTCATTTTTAATACATTTTGTAAGTAGTAATCTTAATTGCGAGCTTAAGGATAAGCAAAGGTTATTGGTAATAAGCGACCTTAAGGAAAGAGCCGAATTGCTCATGAACTTAATGCATACCGAACTACAGTATGCGGAGCTTAAAAATAAAGTAACCAACAAAACTCGGGCGGAACTTGATAAACAGCAAAGAGAATATTTTTTGCAACAGCAAATGAAAGCCATAAAAGATGAACTTGGTGGCGATAATGTGGCAGAGGTAAAAGAAATGCAAAAAAGAGCAGAAGGAAAAAAATGGTCTGCGGCAGCGGCCGAAATGTTTAAAAAAGGGGCTGAAAAATTGGAACGTATGCACCCATCTACACCCGATTATTCGGTTGTGTATAATCATTTAGATTTAATGTTGGATTTGCCTTGGGACGATTTAACTAACGACTCTTATGACCTAAAAAAAGCAAAAAAAGTTTTAGACCATGACCACTATGGTATGCACAAAATAAAGGAAAGGATACTGGAGTACCTTGCTGTACTTAAATTAAAAGGTGATATGAAAAGCCCGATACTTTGTTTTATAGGCCCGCCGGGTATTGGAAAAACAAGTTTGGGCAAAAGTATTGCAGCTGCTATTAATAGAAAATATGTACGTGTAAGCCTTGGTGGTGTACACGACGAAAGCGAAATTCGAGGACATCGTAAAACCTATATTGGGGCTATGCCTGGGCGTATTGTACAATCTATACGCAAGGCAAAAAGTGGTAACCCAGTAATGATTTTAGATGAAATAGATAAAGTAGGTACCGACCACAGAGGCGATCCTTCATCGGCTTTATTGGAAGTGCTAGACCCTGAACAAAACAGTACTTTTTATGATAATTATTTGGAGTTAGAATATGATTTAAGTAAAGTACTTTTTATAGCAACTGCAAATAACATTAGCAACATACAACCTGCATTAAGAGACCGCTTAGAAGTTATTGACCTTAGTGGATATGCTGTAGAAGAGAAAATAGAAATTGCTAAAAGACACCTTGTACCCAAAGAGAAAGAAATGCATGGCTTAAAACCAGAAAGTTTTAAGATGAGCGACACTGTTTTGCAAAAAGTAATAGAGGATTATACTAGAGAAAGTGGTGTAAGAGAATTGGATAGACAACTTGCAAGTATTATGCGTTATCAGGCAAAAGAGTTGGTACTAAGAGATAAATTAAAAGCAACAATAACCAACAATGATGTAGAAAAAATACTTGGTAAACCTAGGTACAGCAATGAATTGTATAAAACAGCTAATATACCTGGCGTGGCTGTAGGGTTGGCTTGGACGTACGTAGGTGGCGATATTTTATTTATAGAAACATTGCTTAGCGAAGGTAAAGGAGAGCTACAGCTAACTGGCAACCTCGGTAATGTGATGAAAGAAAGTGCCACAACTGCTTTTACTTGGCTTAAAGGAAGCGCAAAAAAAACTGGGATAGATGCTGAATTATTTACAAAAAAAAATGCGCATATACACGTACCCGAAGGTGCTACACCAAAAGATGGCCCAAGTGCAGGTATAACCATGATGTGTGCTCTTGCAAGTGCATATAGTGGCCGAAAAATAAAACCATACCTAGCTATGACTGGCGAAATAACCTTGCGTGGGCAAGTACTACCTGTAGGCGGCATAAAAGAAAAAGTATTGGCTGCAAAACGTAGTGGAATAAAAGAAATTATAATGTGCTATGTAAATGAAAAAGATGTACTAGAAATAAACCCTCATTACATAAAAGGTATGAAATTTCATTATGTAAAAACAATGGTACAAGTTTTAGAAATTGCATTGGTATAAATAAAAAAATATGACAAGCATTAAAACACTTTTTCCGGATTTTGATACTACATTGCTAAGCGATATAGAAAAAAATGCAACTTTTCAAACTTTTAATGAAGGAGAAATATTAATGCGAACTGGACAGTACATAAAAAATACTGTACTGGTTACAAAAGGCAAAATAAAAATTTATAGAGAAGGAGAAGATGGAGGAGAATTTTTTATGTATTACTTACAACCAGGGCAAGCTTGTGCCATAAGTATGATATGTGCTACCAAGCAAGAAAAAAGTCAAATTATGGCTAAAGTAGTAGAAGAAGCTGAGGTAATTATGGTGCCTCTTTCATTAATGGATAAATGGATGATGGTGCATAAAAACTGGTACGAATTTGTACTAAACACTTATAGAAATAGATTTGAAGAAGTACTGATTGTAATAGATAACATAGCATTTAGAGCTATGGACGAAAGGTTACAATTTTATTTAAAAAAACAACAAATTTCTTATAAAAGTAATGATCTTAAAATTTCACATCAAGAAATAGCAAGCGACTTAAATACCAGCCGTGAAGTAATATCTAGATTACTTAAAAAAATGGAGCAACTTGGTTTAATAAAACTAAATAGAAGCAACATAACTTTACTTAAATAATAAAGTGTGATAAATGTTACTATAAAACCATTTTAGGATGCTCACTTTTGCACTCTAAAATTTATAATAATGGAATACTTTGGATACTTTGCTTCGATATTGATTGGTGTAGCACTAGGCTTAATTGGCGGTGGTGGTAGCATACTTACAGTACCAGTTTTGGTATATTTATTGGGTGTAGATGCTGTGGCTGCTACAAGCTATAGTTTATTTATTGTAGGTACTACAAGCGCTATAGGCTCAGTGCAATACTTCAAAAAAAATTTAGTAAATATTAAAACTGCCATTGTTTTTGGTATTCCGTCTATTATTGCAGTATTTCTTACAAGAGCATATATAGTACCTGCCATACCTAATGAAGTTTTTACAATTGGCACTTTTGTTGTAACCAAAAGTATATTAATGATGTTGTTATTTGCAATACTCATGATTGCCGCATCGTATAGTATGATAAAAAAAAACAAAGAAGCTACACAACAAGATGGCGAACAAAAATTTAATTACCCCTTAATTTTAATTGAAGGCATAGTAGTAGGTACGTTAACCGGGCTTGTAGGTGCAGGTGGTGGTTTTTTAATAATACCTGCATTGGTAATACTTTCAAAATTGCCAATGAAAGAAGCTGTTGGCACATCATTGGTTATTATTGCAGCAAAATCTCTCATCGGTTTTTTGGGCGAAGGTGGCGATGCATTACCTCCCAATTGGAAATTAATTTTAACCGTTACAAGCTTTGCCATACTTGGCATTTTTATAGGTACAGCATTATCTAAAAAAGTAGATGGAGCAAAATTAAAACCTGCTTTTGGTTGGTTTGTACTAATAATGGGTATTTATATTATTGCTAAGGAATTGTTTTTTAAATAATTTATTGGGACTTACCCAAGGGTCGGGCTTTTCATTACAATCTTTTTATTCGTTCCTCATAAAAAGGATTTCCATTACAATCCCTAAGCCAAAAGTGTATAATTTCAGTCAATAAGTATTTATCAACACTTTTGGCTGAAATTTATTTTTTTTAATGTAACAATTGTCACATTTTAAATAAAAAATAAAATGCAACTTCATTTTTTAATAAAAAAACGTTTGCATTTATGACAAATCATTATCAAATTCTTATAGTAGGCGGCGGCAATGCAGGCCTTGCTACCGCTGCTCAATTATTAAGAAAAAATAGCAACCTCAAAATTGGCATAATAGACCCAGCCAGTAAACATTACTACCAACCTGCTTGGACATTAGTAGGTGCAGGCATTTTCGACATTGCAAAAACAGAACGAAACCAAGCCGATTTTATACCAAAAAACACCACTTGGATAAAAGAAGCCGTTACCGAATTTAAACCAAACGAAAATGCTTTAATTACCAATGCAGGTAAACAGTACAGTTACGATTATTTAATTGTGTGCCCAGGTATTCAATTAGATTGGGCAAAAGTAAAAGGGTTAAAAGAAAACCTTGGCACAAACAATGTAAGTTGCAATTACGATTTTAAATCAGCACCATACACTTGGGAAATGATTAAAAATTTTAAAGGAGGTACTGCCGTTTTTACTAACCCTACTACACCTATTAAATGTGGTGGAGCACCTCATAAAATTATGTACCTAGCCGTAGATTATTGGCGTAAACAAGGCATTTTGGACAAATGCAACGTTCATTACCTGAGTGGAGCAAGTGTAATTTTTGGTGTAAAAGAGTATGCTGCTACACTTACCGAAGTGGTAAAAAAAGGCAACATAAAAGTACACTTTGGCGTAAATGTAAATGAAATAGATGGTGCAAATAAAACGGTTTATTATTTAGAAAAGAATGCAGAAGGTGTAGAAGAACGTAAAGAAATGAAGTTTGATATTTGCCATGCAGTACCACCACAATCGGCACCAGATTTTATAAAAGCAAGCCCTTTAGCCGATGCAGCAAGCCCTTTTGGCTATGTAGAAGTTAATAAAAATACTTTACAACATACTCGTTTTGCAAATGTATTTTCGCTTGGCGATAGTACCAATGCACCTTGTAGCAAAACTGGCGCAGCCATACGTAAGCAAGTGCCAGTGGTAGTTGCAAATTTATTAGCAGTAATGGTAAGCCAAACAGCAACAGCCCAATACGATGGCTATAGCGCTTGCCCTATTCCTACAGCTTATGGTAAATTAATGTTAGCAGAGTTTGATTATACCAATACTCCAAAAATGACTTTCCCAATTAATCAGGCAAAACCTAACTGGGCAATGTGGTTATTAAAAACAAAAGTGTTACCTTGGCTTTATTGGAATAAAATATTATCGGGTAAAGCTTAAATTTAATACCATGACAGTTTCACAATTATTATCTAGTAAAGGGTCTTTGGTTTTTTCAATAACAGCTTCTATTACAGTATATGAAGCAATAAAAATAATGGGCGAAAAAAATATTGGCGCCTTACTTGTGATTGAAAATGATGTTTTAAAAGGAATATTATCAGAAAGAGATTATGCTCGTAAAGTAGTGTTAAAAGATAAAACTTCGAGAGGAACATTGGTAAAGGATATTATGACCGAAAATGTAATAACGATAACACCAAACCAAACTATAGAAAACTGTATGGAACTTATGAGTACAAAACATATAAGACACCTACCAGTTTGCGATAGCAATAAAGTTGTAGGCATAATTTCTATAAGCGATATTGTAACCGCAATCATTAATTCGCAAAAAGAAACTATAGAGCATTTGCACTCTTACATAACTTCTTAGTACAAAATTTTTAATTAAAAGAATAGCCCTTACCCATACATTGGTAAGGGCTATTCTTTTATGTATAATTACCCATGCAATTTCAAAATAAATACCTGTGTAATTTCAAAATAGATACCTGTGTAATTTCAAAATATATACTCATGTAATTTCAAAATAAAATTTGGAAAATGTAATATTTATGGTACTTTTGAGCAATATTACAAAATTATAAAATGACACCAAATAGGCGTATAAAAAAAGAATTAGATTACATGTTAAAATTATACCCAATTGTGGCACTTACAGGGCCAAGGCAATCGGGTAAAACTACATTTTTAAAAACAGAATTTCCAAAGTACAAATATGTAAATTTAGAAAACCCAGACAATAGAAATTATGCTCTAAAAGACCCAAACAATTTTTTAAACGAACATGGCAAATATGTTATTTTTGATGAGGTACAAAGAGTGCCACATTTATTTTCGTACATACAGCACCTGGTAGATGAAAATAAAATAATGGGGCAGTATATATTTTCTGGCTCTCAAAATTTTCATTTAATGAATAATATTACGCAAAGCCTTGCTGGTAGAGTGGCCATTTTAAAACTATTTCCATTTGATTTAGAAGAAATGAAAACAGCCAATTGGCACAACCCAAAAGATTTTACTTACAATATGCAGAGAGGGTTTTACCCAGCTTTGTACGACAGAAAAATACCATCAAAAATATTTTACTCTAACTACATACAAACATATATTGAAAGAGATGTAACCAATTTAATAAACATAAGAGATTTGAAAAACTTTAGAAATTTTTTATACTTATGTGCATCAAGAGCAGGTCAATTATTAAACTTAAACAGCCTTGCTATGGAATGTGGCATTACACAACCAACTGCCAAAGCATGGATTTCGGTACTAGAAACCAGCTATATTGTTTTCCAGCTTCAACCTTATTTTACCAACTTTAGCAAACGAGTTACAAAAACACCTAAACTTTATTTTTATGACACTGGTTTACTGTGCCATTTATTAAAAATAAAAGAGCCTCAAAATATAGCTACTCACCCACAAAAAGGAGCTTTATTTGAAAACATGATGATAGCCGAAATTGTAAAAAATAATGCACACAAAAACCTATTGCAAGAGCTTTATTTTTTTAGAGATGCTGTAGGGCATGAAGTAGATTTATTGATACAAACAGATGAAAAAATGGCACTGGTAGAAATAAAAGCTACACAAACCATAATGACCGATATGTTTAAAGGTTTACAATATTTTGAAACCCTAAAACCAAACCTTGTAAAAAGCAAAAGCCTTATATATGCAGGTTTCGAAAACCAAAAGCGTACTGCTGGCAAGCTAGTACCTTGGGAAATTGTATGTACCAACAAATGGTAAAACCCTACTTTTATTCTATGTGCCAATAGTTACAAACTGCCAATTAAAAATAGTTTCACTTTGCAAAAAATAAAAAATGAACTATTTAAAGCAGCTTTTTATAATTTTATTTATAGTGTGTGGTTTAAACTCCTTTGCCCAACATCAAGAAATATCTGACAAGCCCGATACCTGGAAAGGGAAAAACCAAGTGGTAAACAACGACACAACTTCGTTACTTCAAGCATTTAAGAAAGGACATCTTAGTGGACATTTCCGTTATTTTTTTATGGCTACCGAAAACAAAAAAAATCTAACGGATTATTATGCCAATGCAATAGGAGGCGGTATAAAGTTTGAAACAGCAAAATTTCATCATTTCCAATTTGGTGTAAGTGGGTTTTATATTTTTAACATTGGTAGTAGTAATTTAGCAAATTTAGATGCCATTACCAATCAAAAAAACAGGTACGAAATAGCTCTTTTTGATATTGAAAACCCTAACAATAAAAAAAATATAGATAGGTTAGAAGAATTGTACTTAAAATATAATTTCAAAAAATCGCACATTACATTGGGTAAGCAGTTAATAAACACACCATTTATAAACCTGCAAGATGGCAGAATGCGCCCTACCGAAGTAGAAGGCGTATGGGCAGAAATAAATGAAATTAAAAACACTAAAATTGAGGGTGGTTTTTTATACAAAGTATCTCCACGTAGCACATTAGAGTTTTACAATATTGGAGAATCTATTGGCATCTACTCATCGGGAGTAAATGTAGATGGTGCAAAATCTAATTACGCTAATAATTTAGAAAGCAAAGGCATTGTATCATTTGGGGTATCAAATAAAAGCATAAAAAATCTTTCGCTACAGCTATGGAACCAATATGTAGAAAACATATTTAACACATCAATGTTACAAGCTGACTATAAAAAAACATTTCCAAATAAAACAACTATAAATGCAGGGTTACAATCAATTTTTCAAACTGCAATAAACAACGGTGGCAATGAAGATGCATCAAAAACATACATTAATAAAAATGCAAAATCTTTTACCATTGGTGCAAAAATTGGTATTGCAAAAAACAATTTGGGTGCAAGTATAAATTACAACAGAATAACCAAAGCTGGCAGGTATTTAATGCCCAGAGAATGGGGCAGAGAAGCATTTTTTACTTTTTTGCCAAGAGAAAGAAACGAAGGTTTGGGTGATGTAAATGCATTTACACTAAAAATGATTTATACATTGCCTAAATACAATTTAAAAACAAATATTGGTATTGGTTATTTCAAATTACCAAGCGTTACAAACTACAAGTTCAATAAATACAGCATGCCATCATACGCACAATTAAATGCCGATATACGATACGAATTTAAAGGTATTTTAGAAGGTTTTGAAACTCAATTATTATATGTTTATAAATGGAATGCAAGCAAAGAAAATATAGACCCAAAAAATATTTTTAATAAAGTAAATATGAGTAATGTGAATTTAATAATAAACTTTCACTTTTAAAAATTGTATGTAAAATTGCGTTAGGGATAGTAATGAAAATCCTTTTTTATCCTGAAAGGTAAAAAAGATTGCAATGGATAGCCCGCCCGAACGCCCAAAAAAATGAAAAAAAATTAATGTAACAATAGTCACTTATAAACCTAATAAAATCTTTTAATTTTGCTTATTCAAAAAAAATAAAAATGCAAGTAGAACAAATTTATACAGGCTGCCTTGCTCAAGGAGCATATTATATTACAAGCAATGGCGAAGCCGTTATTATTGACCCACTTAGAGAAACGCAACCCTACACAGAAAGATTGCAAAGAGATGGTGCAACACTAAAATTTATTTTAGAAACTCATTTTCATGCTGATTTTGTAAGTGGGCATTTAGATCTTAGCAAAGCCACAAATGCACCCATAGTTTACGGACCAAATGCAAACCCTACTTTTAATGCAATTATTGCTACCGATAATCAAATTTTTGATGTAGGAAATATAAAAATAAAAGTATTGCACACACCAGGGCACACCATGGAAAGCACTTGCTATTTATTAATAGACGAAAACGGAGTAGAGCATTCATTATTTAGCGGCGATACCTTATTTATAGGCGATGTAGGCAGACCAGACCTTGCACAAAAAGCAGCATCAATGACGCAAGAGCAATTAGCAGCTACTTTATTTCACTCTTTAAGAAACAAAGTAATGACCTTGCCCAATGATGTAATTGTTTATCCTGCACATGGTGCTGGTAGTGCATGTGGTAAAAATATGAGTAAAGAAACAACCTCTACTATAGGCATACAAAAAGAATTAAATTATGCCCTAAGAGCAAACATGACAGAGGCAGAATTTGTGCAAGAAGTAACCGATGGCTTACTACCACCACCTGCATATTTTGGTATGAACGTAGCCATGAATAAAACAGGATACGAAAGTTTTGATACCGTATTCAACAATGGCATGAGAGCATTAAACGTAGCCGAATTTGAAGTAGCCGCCGAAAGCACAGGCGCATTAATTTTAGATACAAGAAACAACCAAGATTTTTGTAAAGGTTTTGTACCACAATCTATAAACATTGGTATCAATGGCGACTTTGCACCTTGGGTTGGCGCATTGGTTGGCGATGTAAAACAAGCCATATTATTGGTAACAGAATTAGGGCAAGAAGAAGAAACAGTTACCCGTTTAACAAGAGTTGGCTTCGATAACATTGTAGGACACCTACAAGGCAGTTTTGCGGCATGGGCAAATGCTAAAAAAGAAATAGATGTGGTAACCAGAATTACAGCCGAGCAATTTAGTAGCGAAGTAAAAATAGGCGAAAGTAAAATATTAGATGTACGCAAACAAAGCGAATACAGTGCCGAGCATGTAGAAGAAGCCTTCAGCCGCCCTCTTGCCGAAATAAACGATTGGGTAAAAGATATAAACCCCGAAGAACATTTTTATATGCATTGCGCAGGTGGCTATCGAAGCATGATGGCAGCAAGTATTTTGCAAAGCCGTGGTTATAGAAATTTTACCGAAATAGAAGGAGGCTTTAATGCAATTGCAAAAACCAATGTACCAAAAACAGATTTTGTTTGCCAAAGTAAACTAGTAAAAGCATAAATAATTTGAAGCATAAGCATTAGAACAATAACCAGCATTAGTATCCAGCTTTACGCTACTATCTTTTTGTGGTGCAAGCACAGCACAAAAAGTATAGTAGCTACAATCTGGGCTAGTACATACTTTTAATTATTAATCAACATAAAAAAAGAGAAGTAAAAACAATCAAAACACTAATAAAATTACAGAAAGTAAAATAGAAAAACTAAACAATATTTAGCAAAAAGAGAATTATAATTAACAAATTAAAAAAAATAGTATGGGATTTTTTAGTAACCTTTTTGGAGGTAGTAACAATAACGAAGCTGTAAAACTAGCAATGGATAATGGAGCATTTTTGGTAGATGTACGTGGGCAATTTGAATTTGAAGCAGGCAGCGCTAAAGGTGCAGTAAATATACCTTTAGATAAAATACCAAGCCAAATAGCAAAATTTAAAAATAAAAAAAGCATTGTTGTTTTTTGCAGAAGCGGCAACCGTAGTGCGCAAGCAAAAATAATATTAGCACAAAATGGCATTACAAACGTTACCAATGGTGGCACTTGGCACAATGTAGCAAGTTTACAAAATTAAAAAGAAATGAAAGTAGTTTTAAAAAATATAATTTTTGTTGCAATAGTATTTTTATTTGCTTCATGCAATGAATCATCAAACGCTAATAAAACTGCTGTAGAAAACAAAGACCAGGTAAAAGAAATATCCTATAAAAATTCTTTTTTGGTAGATGTACGTACACCCGAAGAATTTGCCGAAGGCTCAGTTACAGGTGCAGTAAATATACCTTTAGCCGATATTGAAACAAGCCTTGAAGAGTTTAAAAACAAAAGCCAAATTGTAGTGTTTTGTAGAAGTGGAAGTAGAAGCAGTATGGCCAAAACTATTTTAGATAAAAACAATATTGCCAATGTAATAAATGGCGGCACATGGTTAGATGTAAAAAATAAATTAGCCAAATAAAAAAAATAATGATACAAAATAGCATACTTACCGGTTGGAATTTTATGAGAGCCTTACGACTTGGCTTTGGCATAATCATTTTAATACAGGCATTTCAACAGCACAATATAATGTTTGGCATACTAGGTTTATTATTTTCGGGCATGGCAGTATTTAACATAGGTTGCTGTGGTAGTGCAGGCTGTGCAACAACTACCAAAACAAACAATCAAAGCACAAAAGATATTAGCTATGAAGAAATCTCTAGCACAAAATAAAATGTATATAATAGGTACAGTAATAGGTGCAATAGCAGGCTATTTTTATTGGCAGCAAGTAGGATGTGCATCTGGCACTTGTATAATTACATCAAAACCAATAAACAGCACTTTGTATGGTGCACTTATGGGTGCACTTCTATTTGGCATGTTAAAAAGAGAAACAAATAAAGCAAAACAAATATGACTTTTGAAGAAATAATAAACTCCGATAAACCTGTGCTGGTAGATTTTTTTGCGAATTAGATTGTGGTCCTAAAATATTAAACAAATAAAGTGAAACAAATATGACTTTTGAAGAAATAATAAACTCCGATAAACCTGTGCTGGTAGATTTTTTTGCGAATTAGATTGTGGTCCTAAAAAATTAAACAAATAAAGTGAAACAAATATGACTTTTGAAGAAATAATAAACTCCGATAAACCTGTACTGGTAGATTTTTTTGCAGAGTGGTGTGGGCCATGCAAAATGATGGCACCAATATTAAAACAAGTAAAAGATGCTGTTGGTGATACTGCTAGTATTATAAAAATAGATGTAGATAAAAACCAACAAGCTGCACAAGATTTTCAAGTACAGGGTGTGCCAACTTTAATAATATTTAAAAATGGAAAACCAATGTGGCGACAAAGTGGCGTTGTGCAAGCAAAAGCTTTAGTAGAAAAACTCAACAATTTTGTAAACTAAAAAATATTTTTTTAGTTTACAAACATTTTAAAATACACCCTAGAACATAGAGCTTGTGCAAGTAATTTGTACAAGCTCATTTTAAAAAAAATACTAAAACCTCTACAAATATTAAAACGAATTTTCGCATTTATTTGTATATTTACTAAAACATTTATTATGAAAAAAAATATCGGTTCTACAGACAAAATTATTCGGTTAGTTATTGCTGCAGTTATAGCTGTCTTGTATTTTATGGATAAAATTTCGGGCACTACCGCTGTTATTTTAGGAGCAGTAGCTATTATCATGTTGGTTACTAGTTTTCTCAATTTTTGCCCAATATGGTCAGTGCTTGGCAAATCAACCTGCGAAGTAAAAAAATAATTATTGTTAAAACCCTCTCTAATAAAAAAGCAATTGAAATTAACATAATTTCAATTGCTTTTTTATTATTGAATTCAAAAATTATCATGAATAGCAAAGTCATTAATCAAGATCTTATATTAAGAGAACAACTTTAGCAAATCAAACTACTTTTTTAGTTTTTTAAGAACAGCTATGTATTTTTTTATAGCAAGCTTAACTATAAAAATGTATTAAAAATTCAGCAAAGTATAGGCAAAGAAATTCTATTATTTACCATGTCAATAGCCATTTTTTTATTTGTAGTATTAAACTATTTTAAACATAAAATATCAATAACAACCGATAATAAACATATAGGAAACCATCAAACACAATATTATGAATAATACACAATGTTGCGTAACCGACTGCGAAAGACCATTAGATAAAACCTATTGGGACAATCAGTATAAAACCAATACTACAGGATGGGATTTGGGGAAAGTATCACCACCTATAAAAACATATATAGATAGCTTGCTAAATAAAAATACAGCAATATTAATACCAGGTTGTGGTAATGCTTACGAAATGGAATACTTGCTACAACAAGGTTTTACTAATGTTACCGTAATAGATATAGCACCCACGCTTACAAGTATATTAAAACAAAAACATGCTACCAATAAAAATGTAAAAATAATACAAGGCGATTTTTTTGAACACAAAGGCAGATACGATATTATTATTGAACAAACATTTTTTTGTGCATTACCACCAACTTTAAGGCAGCAATATGTTTTTAAAATGCACCAATTATTAAACGAAAACGGTTTGTTAGTTGGGTTATTGTTTAATAGAGCTTTTGAAGTAAACCCTCCATTTGGTGGAAGCAAAGCAGAATATGAACTATTATTTAAAGATGCTTTTCAATTTATAGAAATAGACAATACAAACAATTCCATAGATGCAAGAGCCAATACAGAATTATTTATTATGTTTAAAAAAAACAGTACAGTCTTTATTAACCTCTACAATTTTGAGGGCATTACTTGCAGTGGTTGTGTAGCAGATTTTACAAAAATGTATTTAAGCTTTCCTCATATAAAAAATGTAAGTATTAATACAGCTTTTAATGAAATATTAATAGTAAGTGAAAAAGAAATACCAATACAAATTTTGCAAGAAGCCATAGCTTATGATGCTAAATATAAAATAACAAAAACTTTAAAATAAAATATTATGAGCAAAAAAGCACTATTTATAATTACAACATACATCAGCCTTGTTTTTATTACTTCTTGCAAAACCAATGCACAATCAAATACAATTACAGTTAATGAATTTGAAAAGGGGGTTCTTAAAAAAAACATTCAATTACTAGACGTACGCACAGCAGGTGAATATCAAAGTGGACATTTAACCAATGCCTTACAAGCAGATTGGAATAATGATAAACAATTTGCAGAAAGAACAAAAGCGTTAGACAAAACAAAACCAATTTATGTATATTGCCTTAGCGGTGGTAGAAGCAGTGCTGCTATGGAATGGCTTAGCAAAAATGGATTTGTAGCCGTATATAATATGAAAGGCGGCATTAATGCTTGGAAACAAGCCAACAAGCCAGTACAAGGCGCTGTAGCTGCAAAACAAATTACATTGCAAGAGTATATATCCTCATTACCAAAAGACAAAACGGTTTTGGTAGATATTGGTGCAGAGTGGTGCCCACCATGCAAAAAAATGAAACCAATAACCGACAGTTTAGAAAATCAAAACTATACTGTAATAAAAATTGATGGTGGCACACAAACTACACTTTGTAAAGAATTAAACGCCGACGCTTTCCCACTATTTATTGTTTACAAAAATGGCCAAGAAACCAACCGAAAACAAGGACTTGTAACTTTAGAAGAATTAAAACAATTGATGAAATAAAGTGTTAAATAGATTACACTACAAAGAAATTTTTCTAATAAAAATTATGTAACATTTGTTACAAATAATAAATTTTACAAACAGTACTTTTGTAAAAAAAATCACCATAATGAGTATTATAGATTTCGTAAAACAACCTTGGCCTTGGTATGTAGCTGGGCCATTAATTGGTTTAACAGTGCCTACATTATTATTAATTGGCAACAAATCATTTGGCATAAGCTCATCGCTTAGGCACGCTTGCGCTGCTTGTTTCCCTGCAAATATTCCATTTTTTAAATACGAATGGAAAAAAGAAATATGGAATTTGGTTTTTGTACTTGGTATTTTTATAGGTGGTTTTTTGGCTATGCAATTTTTAGAAAATCCAAATGCGTTAGTAGTTAACGAAAAACTAGCAACATACTTATCAAATTTCGGCATTACAGATTATAGTGGACTTGTACCCAATCAAATATTTAATTGGCAAAATTTACTATCATTAAAAGGATTTTTAATGATGATAGTAGGAGGTTTTTTAGTAGGCTTCGGTACTAGGTATGGTGGAGGTTGTACAAGTGGTCATGCAATAATGGGATTATCTACTTTGCAATGGCCATCGCTTGTAGCAACTTGCTGCTTTATGTTAGGCGGTTATTTTATGGCGAATTTTATTTTGCCTTTTATTTTAGCACTTTAATAATAATTATAAAAAAAATCAATGTCAAAAAATATAGATAAACAAATACATTCAGAGCAAGCAATGTGTGTAAACCAAAGCGAACTGCAAAGCAAATGGTATCAAAATATTAAATATTTAATTGTAGGTATTTTATTTGGAATAGTATTTGTAAAAGCCGAAATAATAAGTTGGTTTCGTATTCAAGAAATGTTTCGTTTCCAATCTTTTCACATGTATGGTGTAATAGGCAGTGCCGTTATCACAGGCATTATTTCTGTGTGGCTAATCAAAAAATTTAATATTAAAACTATTGCTGGCGAAACGGTAGTTTTTCATGATAAGGTTTTTAACAAAGGCAATGTTTATGGCGCCATAATATTTGGCCTTGGTTGGGCTATTACTGGCGCATGTCCAGGTCCGCTTTTTGCACAAATTGGCAGCGGTGCTACAGTTATTGTTGTTACATTATTAAGTGCAGTATTTGGCACATGGGTTTATGGATATTTTAAAGATAAATTGCCTCATTAAAAAAGTAACCAAATACAAAATATTGCAGAAAAAAAATGATGTAATAAATTTAAAAATGTATGTTAAGTATTAATAATAACAATAACGATTCTATTATTAAACTAATAAAGCAATTACTAGGCGTAATTGCTTTATTAGTTTTTACACTAGTATTAATTTTAATAATAGTTTTATTTAACCCTCAGCCTAGCAAATGGTTTGTAAAAAGCGCCGAAGATATTGCAAAAGAAAAATCAAATGATTCCGCTATAACACTGATTAAAGCCGAGCAAATAGCCAAAAACGAATCTAATACATTTTGGATACCAAAAGATATTACAACTGTAGCCTCCGATAGCAACATAAAAGAACAGCTATTATATGGCAAAAAATTAATTGAACACACAGCAAAATATTTAGGCCCAAAAGGAACAGTGTTGAAAATTACAAATGGTATGAATTGCCAAAACTGCCATCTAGAAGCAGGTACAAAAGCTTGGGGCAATAATTATGGTGCAGTATTTAGCACTTACCCTAAGTATAGGGCAAGAAGCGGAAAAGAAGAAGATATTTACAAACGTATTAATGATTGCTTTGAAAGAAGTTTAAATGGCAAAGCTTTGGCAGAACAAAGTAATGAAATGCAAGCCATAAAATCATACATAGAATTTCTAGGTAAAGATGTAAAAAAAGGCGAAAAACCAAAAGGTTCGGGTATTTATGATTTACCTTATTTAAGCAGAGCAATTGATGTTACTAACGGCAAAGCATTGTTTGCCACAAAATGTCAAAGCTGTCACCAAGCCAATGGCGAAGGGTTGTTAGCATCAGATAAAATAGAATATACCTACCCACCATTGTGGGGCAAAAATTCTTACAACCAAGGTGCAGGTTTGTACCGTATGAGCCGTTTTGCTGGTTATATAAAATATAATATGCCGCAAGGTGCTACATTTACAAAGCCACAACTTACAGATGAAGAAGCTTGGGATATTGCAGCATTTGTAAACTCTCAACCAAGGCCAAGCAAAGACCTTAGTAAAGATTGGCCAAAGATTAACGAAAAACCTGTGGATCATCCATTTGGACCTTATGCCGATATATTTACAGAGCAACAACATAAATACGGCCCATATCAGCCCATAAAATACGAACAGAAAAAACAAATAGAATTAAAAGAAAAATCTAAAACAAAATTATAATGAAGAATATAAAATTATTATTACTATTTGTATTGTTAGCAACATCAACCAATTTATTTGCACAAAAAAAGCAACATAAAATAGTTTTTCAATTTACCAATGCAAATGACACAATGCAACAAAAAGCATTTGTAAAACAATTAGAAAACTTAACAGAGTATTGGCCAAAAGCAAAATACGAAGTAGTACTTTATAATCAAGGTATAGAATTATTAATGATAACCAATACTTTTTATTTAGAAAGATTAACAGCGTTAAAAAACAAAGGAGTACAATTTTTGATTTGTGAGAACACATTAAAAAATAGAAAGCTAAGCAAAGATATATTTGTAAAAGAATTAGTAGCATATATACCAGCAGGCATTGCCGAAATTGTAGAAAAGCAAGAACAAGGTTGGAGTTATATTAAAGGCGGGTTTTAAAAAACACATTAAAAGTTTTATTTTTTTCAAAAAAAATATATGATAAAAAATAACAGAAGAAATTTCTTAAAAACTATTGGTACATTAGGTTTTACTACAGCAGCGCCAGCACTATCTGCATTAACATTACCGTCGCAAAAAAATGCAGAAAATAATATTATAGAAACCAAAGATAAGCACGGCACAAAAGCTACAACAATAAGCATTTTGCAAACTACCGATGTGCATTGCCAAATACACCCACACGACGAATTATTTTGGGAAAATGAAAAACCAGTTTTTAGAAAAACTGGCGGTTATGCCTACATAGCCACAATGATTGCCAATATAAAAAAGAAAAATGCAAATACCTTTACAATCGATACTGGCGATATGTTTCAGGGTAGCGAACTAAGTGTAAAAACTACTGGTAAAGCATTTGTACCTATATTAAATGCGATTAATTACGATTTATATATACCAGGCAACTGGGAAGTTATTTTTGGTAAAAAAAATATGCAAACTTTAATGGGTTCATTGAACGCACCAAAAATATGTGCCAATATGTATCATGATATAGGCGATGGAGAACGAGGCGAATTAATTTTTCAACCATACCACATTTGGAATGTAGCAGGTACAAAAATTGGATTTATAGGCTACACCGATCCATTAGTTCCGATACGCCAAAGCCCAAATTACAGCAAAGGAATTATTTACACAAAGCCCGAAGAAAATTTGGCACATTATATTGATGTATTAAAAAATCAAGAGCAATGTAGTTTTATAATTCTATTGTCGCACTTAGGTTTATCACAACAATTAGCACTGGCAAATATGCCAGAATGCAAAGGCATAGATTATATTTTGGGTGGCGACACACACGAAAGAGTGAGAAAACCCATACAATGCAAATATGCAAAAGTAGTAGAACCTGGTGCATTTGGTAGCTTTATTGGTAAGTTAGATTTAACTATACAAAATGGAAAAGTAATAGCAGATAAATATGAACTTTTGGAAGTAGCATCTAATAAAATAAAACCAAATAAAAATATTGTAAAACTATTAGCAGATAACGAAGCTGCATTTAAAGAACACATCAATACAGTAATTGGCTATAGCACCATTCCATTGTATCGTTACTTTGTGGTAGAAAATCCAATAGATACTTTTGTGCTAAATGCGCTGCATTGGCAGTTCCCAGATATTGATATTGTATTGAGCAATGGCTTTCGTTTTTGTCCACCACGTACTACGCCAGATCATACAGGCAATATACCTATTACTAACGGTTTTATTTTTGATATGCTACCAGTAGATAGCACAGTGCGTATTGCAAGAGTTACAGGCAAGCAATTACAAGAATGGTTAGAAAAAGAATTAAATAATGTATTTGCAAAAGACGCATCGAAACGTTTAGGTGGTTGGGTTGTAAAATTTAAAGGAATGGAAATTAGTTTTAATGCCTTTGCCGAAATGGGAAAACGAGTACAAAGTATTACCAGTAAAGGAGCAACAATAAATATGGAAAAACAATATTCTATTTTAGCCTGCGAAAGAGATGGCGACCCAGCAGATATGCTTTGCCGATTAAAAGGTGTGGCAGATGCAAAAAATACAGATACTACTTTGCATAAAGTAATGATAGCATATTTACAAAATAATTCACCAGTTACACCAACGCCATCACAAAACGCAAAAATATTAGATGCGCCAAGTACTTTGCTATCGCAGGTTACAGGAGTAGATTATACTTTTATGTAAGAGGCAAACTAAAATGTTTTACAAATATCCCAACCCAATTTTGCTAATAAAAACAACATAACTACAATAAAAAAAAGCCGAATAAATTTATTGCCATTTTTTATTGCCATTTTTGTTCCAATATAAGAGCCAATAATATTTGCACCCATCATGGGTAATGCAATTTTAAATATGACTACTTTCTGTAAAAAAAAAGCAAATAAAGAAGCAGCATCGGCAATAGCATTTATAACTTTTGCATAAGCCGATGCCTTTAAAAAATTAAACCCCACAAATTGTACTAGTGCAAATACCAATAGTGTGCCAGTACCAGGGCCAATTGTACCATTATACAAGCCAAGTATAAAACCAATAGCTGCAAATAAAAAATATAATTTTTTAGTGCTTTTTAGTGGCTTTTCCAATTGGCCTATTTCTTTTTTTAAAAAAGTATAAAGAGTAAGTAAAACAATTAAAACAAATAATATAGGTTTAAAAATATATAAAGGAATTGATTTCATTAAATACGTACCAGCGTAAGATGCAATAGCAGTAAGTAATCCAGCAATAAAAATATATTTATAATTTACCTTAACAGTTTTTAAATAATGCCTTGCAGCAACAACAGTACCGCCAATACTTGCAAACCTATTAGATGCAATTACATTAGTATGTGGCATATTAGGAAAAAGTACAAAAAGCAACGGCACTTGTATTAAGCCACCACCACCAACCACAGCATCTATAAACCCAGCACAAAATGCACCAATAATTAAAAAGAAAAATAACCAAAACTCTATCATTTACAATTAATTTAATTGAGCCTTATTCCATCTTTTTCAAAACTTATTTTACGCTCTCTAAACAAATTGCCAGTTGTCATTTTAAAAGTTTTTTTACTCATGCCAAAAAATAAATAAATTTCTTCTGGGTCGCTTTTATCATGGTATGGCAGGTAGCCATTATTTTCCTTTAACAATCGCAAAACTTTTTCAGCTTCGCCTTCAACTCTACTGTAGCCCATCTTTCCAGCTACTACATCTATTTTATTATCGGCAGTTATTTTTTTTATAAAGCCTTTAAATTTATCGCCAACTCCTATCGATCTATATACTTCGTTTAAATGCAATACACCTGTATGAAGGTTATTTATTATCATCAAATAGCCAATATCTGTTCTTCGCATTACTATCAAATCTACTTCATCTTTTTCGGCAACAGTGATATTTTCGTTGCTCAAAAATTCTTCTACTCTTTCGGTTGCTGCAGCCCTGCCAGTTTGTACATCTCTATATATTTTTACTAGGTATTCGCCCTTTGGTAGCATGCCTTGTATTTGCTTACTTTTTGGTACAAATAAGTCTTTCATAATTCCCCATTCTAAAAATGCACCTTGCTCAGTTACTGATACTGCTTTCATTTTTAAAATATCGCCTACTACACCAAAAGGCTTATCGGTAGTGGATATTAGCCTATCTTCGCCATCATGATATACAAATACATTTATTTCATCGCCTTCGTTTAAGCCTTGTGGCACATACCTTTTTGGCAATAAAATACCTGCATCACCATCGTCTAAATACACACCAAAATCTACTTTTCGCAACACTTTTAGCGTATTGTAATCTCCTGTTTTTATCATTTTTTTGCTTATTTGTATAAAGATAATGCAAACTTTTGCATTAATTATTTTAGCAATTGTGTATTTTCAAAAGCATCTACATCAATTTTCAATATACATTTGTTTCCAGCTTTTCGTTACAAGTCCTCGCCTTCGTTCCTCAGGATGTGGGCTTTTCACTACAATCTGGGCTATTGGCATCGGTATATCTTTACTCAAAAAAATATTTAAAAAAGCCCTTTTATATAATCGCTAAAAAAAGTAAATGCTACACATCGCACAATTACTGTTACAATGCATATTGGTATAAGCTTTTTCATGTTGGCATTAAAGCCAACACCCACAGCTATTGCAGCTGGTGCTCCTAATAAAAACGTGCCAATAGTACCAATACCATAAAGCCCATATTTTTGCCAAATTGTATAAATAAACCCAGTTTTAGGTTTTGGTGATACATTTTTTCTAAAATTTTTTGTAATAAACTTTTCTATTTTATCGCCTAAAAATGCAGCTATAAAAACACCTGCAATACCACCTACCAATGTGCAAGTGAGTATAAGCCAAGTATCAAACCCAAAAGCATGTGCAGCACCTAATGCAGCATATATTTCAAAGGCAGCCATGGCAGTAACAGTAATTATTTTAATTATCATAAAGGCGTAAATAAAAAGGAAAGGTACAATATAATTTACTTAACTAATTGCTCAATATACAATGTGTGCTTCCTAAAAACTAATTAGGGTTATAAAAAATATTCACTGTGACACCAATCCTTGTTTAAAAAAACATATTTTTAAAAATGCAAGTTGCCAATTATAAAAAAAGATTATAAAAAAACACTTCATTGAAATGTTGATGCAGCCCAAATTAGTGCAAAGGATAGCTGTTATTTTAAAAAAGTTGTAATCTATTTAACCAAAATTAGGGAATACCATATTGAAAATTTTATATCCGCAAAAAATAAATACAGTATTGAGTTATGGCTAAAATTTATTTAGAAAGTTCTAATTTTACTTATGAGAAAAATATTTATCCTAATACACACTTTTCAACTATTAAAATTCAAATAATTTTTACCTCATAAAATTTGTAGTTTAATAAATATAACTAAACTTCAATTAAACAAAAAACAATTTCAATTGTACTCTACTTTGCTTTACTAATTCCAGATTTTTTTTACCGTATTAGACATACAGATTTTTACACAAGGAGCTGAAATTATTATTCTTTTTTTCTGAGTTTTATTTTTTGATACAAAGCTTTTATTAAGCAATATATTTTTTAATGATAGCACTTGCATTATGCCCACCAAAACCAAATGTATTGCATAATGCTGCATTTATAGTTTTGTGTTGTGCTTTATTAAATGTAAAGTTTAATTTAGGGTCTAGCTCTGGGTCATCGGTAAAATGATTTATTGTAGGAGGAACAATATCTTTAGTAACAGCAAGTATGCAAGCCAAAGCTTCCAAAGCACCAGCAGCACCTAAGCAATGTCCAGTCATGCTTTTTGTAGAGCTAATATTTAAGTTGTATGCATGCTCACCAAAAACGCTGAGTATTGCTTTGGTTTCGGCTATATCTCCAAGCGATGTAGATGTGCCGTGAACATTAATATAATCAATATCGGTAGGTTGTAAGCCAGCATCTGCAAGAGCTACTGTCATTACATTTTTTGCCCCTAATCCTTCGGGGTGAGGTGCAGTAATATGGTATGCATCGGCAGTAGCACCACCGCCAGCAATTTCGCAATATATTTTTGCCCCACGAGCAAGAGCATGCTCTAAGCTTTCTAAAATGAGTACACCAGCACCTTCGCCCATCACAAAACCATCTCTATCTTTATCAAATGGTCGGCTAGCAGTTGCTGGATCATCGTTTCTTTCGCTCAAGGCTTTCATGGCGTTAAAACCACCTACACCAGCAGCGCTTATTACAGCTTCGCTACCACCAGTAACTATTATATCGGCTTTATTTAAACGTATGGTATCAAATGCATCTATAATTGCGTTTGTAGAGGATGCGCAAGCGCTTACTACTGCATAGTTTGGTCCTCTAAATCCATGCCGCATAGATATTTGGCCTGCGGCAATATCTAAAATCATTTTTGGAATAAAAAAAGGATTAAACCTTGGAGTACCATCACCATTAGCAAATTCAATTACTTCATCTTGAAAAGAAATAAGACCGCCAATACCGCTGGCAAAAATTACGCCAACTCTATCGGGGTTTGCATTTTGAGGAGTAATGCCAGCATCTAAGACAGCTTCGTTAGAAGCTATCATGGCAAATTGGGTAAAACGATCCATCTTTCTAGCTTCTTTTCTGTCTAAGTAAGCAGTAGGGTCAAAATCTTTTACCTCACAAGCAAATTTTGTTTTAAATTTTGTAGCATCAAACTGCTTAATTGTATCGCAACCGCTTACGCCATTGGTAAGCCCTTGCCAATACGCTTCTACTGTTTTTCCGAGTGGTGTAATAGCACCTAACCCTGTAACAACTACTCTTTTTAAAGACATAAAATTACTTTATGAATATGAAACTCAAATACTATTTTGTATAAAAGCAAATACCGACACAATAACCTTCAACTATCCTAATTAATTATAATTAAAATAAAACAAAAGTGTATGTATCGGTATTTTTAATAAAATTACTTAGCGTTTTCTTCCAAGTATGAAACCGCTTGACCAACAGTAGTGATGGTTTCAGCTTGTTCATCTGGAATAGAGATATTGAATTCTTTTTCAAATTCCATGATAAGTTCTACGGTATCTAAGCTATCTGCACCTAGATCGTTAGTGAAAGAAGCTTCAGTAGTAACTTCTGCTTCATCTACACCTAATTTATCAACGATAATTTTTTTAACCCTTGTTGTAATGTCTGACATGTTTGTAATATTTAGTTAATACGATGCAAAAATATACTTTTTGTTAAAAAAACAATCAATTTTTTAAATTAGTTTTAAGAAGTTTTTTTAAGTTAACTTATTTATTTTTTTTTATGAATATTAATCATTGAGTAATAAGAGTTTTGAAGCATCTTTTAATCACTTTAGAATTTTATAATCTCTTAAATTATTGCTTATATATATATGTAAAGTTATTTTGTAGTCGAAAATATAAATGTATTTTAATATGGATTCTTCTATTTATTATCATCATACTATAAAACTAATATTATGGCCGAAATAACTACAGAAAACAACAAAGGCAACAAGCGCAACTTTAATAAAAGTACTAAGGTAGATTTAACTCCAATGGTAGATTTGGGCTTTTTACTTATTACATTTTTTGTATTTACTACAACCATGAGTTTTACAACCTCAATGGGAATGGTAACACCAAAAGATAATACTATAGTAGAAACTCATATACCCGAAAGTACTGTAATTACTTTAATACCTGCTGCAAACAATAAATTGTTTTACTACCAAGGCAAGGCTAAAGAAAATTTAGGAATAACAGATTAT
This sequence comes from Ferruginibacter sp., assembly GCA_013141435.1. GTDB lineage: Bacteria > Bacteroidota > Bacteroidia > Chitinophagales > Chitinophagaceae > Ferruginibacter. The sequence goes on along the minus strand of JABFQZ010000014.1, from coordinate 114,583 downwards.
ATGCATTTGCGAAAATTACTTGTAGCAAAAAAGAAAAAGGTAGAAGCAAGTGGTAAAGATGTTGTACTTATAATAAAACCAAGTAAATTATCTAGCTTTAAAAATTTGGTAAATATTATTGATGAAAGTAAAATTTGTATGTACAAAATTTATTTTATAGATAAATTGAGCAACGAAGAGGAATTGAAAATACAGTTTTGAAAAAGAACTGGCATTTATAATTATAGTTAAATTATTTAATTAAAGTACCAACTATATATTTTCTTTTAGTAATTAGTAGCTTTTATATTACAATACAAATAAATTAACTGATTTTAAAAATTCGATACCTTGCTTTACATTGCATGGCTTAAACTTTGAATTTAAAAAATCAGAACACATAATGAGTATAGTAAAAATAAAAAACCTTACAAAGGCTTATAATACAAACGTAGTTTTAAAAAACATAAATATAGAAATTATAGCTGGGCAAATTGTTGGCTATATTGGGCCAAATGGTGCAGGTAAAAGCACTACCATAAAAATATTGTGTGGTATTACCAGTGAGTTTGAAGGTAGTGTAGAAGTGATGGGAATGGATGTACGAAAAAATGCAATAGATGTAAAACAAAAAATTGGTTATATACCTGAACTTGCTGCTTTGTACGAAGCACTTACACCGATTGAATACCTTCGTTTTACTGGAAAATTGTATAACCTTGACGATGCTATTATTGCTAAAAAAACGATGGAATTGCTTCGCCTTTTCGACTTACAAGACAAGGCAAATACTCGTATGAGTAGTTACAGTAAAGGTATGAAACAAAAAGTGTTGCTCATTAGCGGATTAATGCATAACCCCGAAATTATTTTTTTAGATGAACCATTGAGCGGTTTAGATGCCAACGCCGTTATTTTGGTAAAAGAAATATTAGCACAATTAAAAACTGCTGGCAAAACAATATTTTACAGCTCACATATAATGGATGTGGTAGAAAAAATAAGCGATAGAATAATAATAATTGACAAAGGTGAAGTAAAAGCCGATGGTACTTTTGATGAGCTGAAAGCCAGTGCCCATGAAGGATCGCTTGAAAATATATTTACAAGCCTTACAGGTGATAGTGCACAAACACAAAATACTGCTAACGAATTTATTCATGTTTTAAACAACTAAAAATGGATAAATTTATTTTAAAATTTGTATTATTTATTGTAAAATTTTTTCTTAAAAAAGATGTAGATTTTGAAAAGTTGAAAATAATTACTCAAACAAAATTGCTATTGGATAGGCGGCGTGTACGTGTAGCAATGAAACAAAAAACAGAGAAAGAACCAAAAAATCAAATATTGGTTACCCTAGTAGTATATGCTATTATGGGGTTAATGATTGGGTTTGCAATTTTGTTTTTTAAGAGCATTATAATAAGCATGACTTTATTTCATACCTACATATTATTTATGATGGCAATGACGCTTATTACAGATTTTAGTAGTGTGCTTTTAGATACTACCGATAACCAAATTATATTACCAAGACCTGTAAATAGTAAAACTTTTTTTGTAGCAAGATTAGTACATATTTTGGTTTATCTTTTACAATTTACTATTGCACTTTCGTTGTTTCCAATAATTTTTACTTTTGCAATATTTGGTTTTTTAGTTGGTATAGCAAGTATTGCAACCGTTTTGCTTACTGTAATGTTTGCTGTATTTATTACATATCTTTTATACATATTAATACTAAAAGTAAGCAGCGAAGAAAAAGTAAAAAATATTATTAGTTGGTTTCAAATAGCTATGACAATTATTTTTGCTGCTGGGTTTCAAATTGTACCAAGGCTTATAAATGTTGACAAATACCTAAATGCCACCATGCCTATTCATTGGTACACATACTTGCTTCCGCCCTTTTGGATGGCGCATACCTTACAAGCCATACAAGAGCTCAAAGCAGATATACCTCATATTATAATGATAGTATGTGCTTTGGTATTGCCTATTTTTACTTTTTGGATAATGATAAAATTTTTGGCTCCATCGTTTTCAAAAAAAATAGCCGCCTTGGGTAATAATATTGCTGATGATAAAATAATAAAAACAAAAAATAGTATAGTATTAGAAGAAAAATTATCGCCAATACTTTGTACAAACAAAGCCGAACAAGCAGGTTTTGAACTTACATGGAAAATGACAAGTAGAGATAAAAGTTTTAAAATACAATTTTATCCAAGTTTGGCATACTTAGTGGTATTTGCTTTTGTTTTTGTATTTAAAAATGGTAAAGATTTTGCCAATACTTGGAATAATTTAGGAGCGTCTTCTAACTTTTTATGGTTTGTATATTTACCCATGTTTACCATATCGGCTGCAATTTCTTTAATTGCTTTTAACGAAAATTTTGCAGCATCATGGATTTACTTATCAAAACCAATATATAAACCTGGCAGTTTAATAAGTGGTGCTTTAAAAACACTATTATTAAAATTTCTTTTACCAATAATTATTATTTTATTTTTATTTTCTTATTGGGTTTGGGGTTACAAAATTATTGATGATTTTATTTTAGGACTTTTTAATAATGTAATAATTTTTTTATTACTTTCTATATTTGGTAAAATGCATTTGCCTTTTAGTATGCAACCAAGTGTAAAAGAACAAACTGGTAAATTTGTACAAATAATTGTACAAATGATTTTAATAGCTGCTCTTGTAGGTCTTCATTATTTGGCATTAAAAATATGGTGGTTGGTTGTTTTACTAATTCCTGTATCGGCTATGTGTTGTTATTTTTTATTTCGTACAATACAAAATTATAGTTGGCAAAAAATAAGTAACTAAATATGGTTAACGAAGAAAAGTATAAAGATATAAACACTTTTTGTAATGCAAATAAAGCTACACTTGTAGCTGTATCTAAACTAAAGCCAGCAAGCGATATAGCAAAATTGTATGCGCTTGGGCAAAGGCATTTTGGCGAAAACTATGTGCAAGAGTTGGTAGATAAGCAAACACAATTGCCAAACGATATTTGTTGGCATTTTATTGGGCACTTACAAAGCAATAAAGTTAAATATATAGCCTCATTTGTACATATTATTCAAAGTGTAGATAGTATAAAACTATTAACTGAAATTGATAAGCAGGCAAAAAAAAACAATAGAATTATAAAAGTATTGTTGCAAATACATATAGCCGAAGAAGAAACTAAGTTTGGGTTTGATGAGTTAGAATTAAGCAATGTTGATTTTTTAAACTTTAAAAGCATTGAAATTATTGGCTTAATGGGAATGGCAACTTTTACCAATGATAAAGAAAAAGTAAAAAATGAATTTGAAAATTTGCATAAAATATATGTAAACTTTTGTAAGCAAACAAATAGTAAACTTACCACACTAAGTATGGGCATGAGCGATGATTATGTACTTGCTATAACTTGTGGTAGCAATATGGTGCGTATAGGTAGTTTGTTATTTGGAAAGCGATAAAAGCTGTAGCAATAAAGAATATAAAAATACAATAAGGCTAAAAAAACAAATAATATTTAACTTGTTTTTTTAGCCTTATTATGTAAAACTAATTTTTGTAAAATCTATTTTGATACTGCTACTACATTTTTAAAATCTACCAATTCTACATCAAATTGTAAAATACTATTTGCCGGAATACCGCCAGTGCCATTGGCTCCATAAGCCATACTACTTGGTAAAATAAATTTTGCTTTAGTGCCTTTTTGTAGTAAAGCTACACCTTCGTCCCAGCCTTTTATAACTTGCCCTTTGCCTAAAGTAAACTTAAATGGCGATACATGATTAAAGGTACTGTCTTCATTACTATCAAATTTTTTGCCATCTAAAAACATGCCAGTATAATTCATAGTAACTTCTGTTCCTACGGCTGGTTTTTCGCCAGTACCATCTCTTGTAATAATATAATACATGCCCGAATTGGTTTTAGTGGCGGTTAAATTATTTGTCTTTAAAAAAGTTTGAATATCGCTGTCTTGTTTTTCTGCTAATTGTTTTGCAACTACTGCTAGGTCTATAACATCTAAAACTTCTACATCTATTTTTAAAATAGTATTGGCAGGTATTGTATCATTTGGTCTTACACCAAACTTATTATTGCCATAAGCTAATTTGCTTGGAATAAATATTTGCCCTTTTGCACCTTTATTAAATTTTTGTAAACCTTCTTCCCAACCAGCAAGTAATTTGCGTTGCCCAATATTTGCTTTAAGTGCTGTAGTGTTTTTAAATATCGTATCGATATTACTATCATATTTTTTACCGCTCAATGATTGTTTTTCGTAATTCATTGTTACTTCTACACCTGGTTTTATAAAATCACCTTTACCTTCTTTTTCAATAATTGTATAAATACCCGATGGTAATTTTGTAACATTGTTTATATTATTTTTTGCAAAATATTTTTTTAATTCTTCGTCTTGATTTTTATCAATGATAAGTTGTTGTTTTTGTAAGAGTAATTGTGCCTGTTGTTGTTTTTTAAATTCGGCTTGTTGTTTTGCAAATGCGGCTAAAGATTTTTTATAATCGTCTTGTATTTTTTTAAATTGTGCAGCCGTTTTTATAGAGTGTACTCCAATGTAATACATTACTGGCTCGCCAGCCTTTAAGCCTTTGCGTTGGGCTTGTGGTAGTCCTCTATAAAACGAATCTTGCGGTATGCGCACAATTACACTATCGCCTTCGTGTAGTAACTGCAACACATCATTTATATCGTAATTAGATTTGCTTTTTGCAATAGGAAAATTTACTGGAGAGTCTGTGCCTTTATTGTATTTTTTTGTATCGAAAAGTACTTGGTTGCCACAAGTGTTTCTTAATATCATACCTATAAAATCGCCTACTTTACCAGTTTGCGTAGTTTTTCCTTTTTTAATGTAACGATACTCTAACCCATTTTGCAAACTTTTGTATTGAGCATTTGTGCATGCAAAAAAAGAAATAAAAATTAGAGTAAAAAGTAATTTTTGTTGCATTGTTTTGAGGTTTAATAAGTTTTACGAAACCAAAGTTAATACGATTATTTTAAAAATATAAGTGTTTTTTATTAAAAATATTAAATGAGGCTTAATATACAAATGATGAAAGGTGATTTTTTTTCTTTTCCACAAAAAGGCAAAACAACTAATAATTATTGCCATTGCAGATCCCATAAAAAACGACTACTGGTAAAAAAACAAAAATGTTAAAATATGAAATTTTAATATATAAAATCATTCTTTTTTTCATCAATATGAAAAGAGTAATTTAACTTTATGCCATGGCTACAAAATTTGATAACGAAAGACATAGAAAAGCATTTATTTACACAACTGCAATATGCAGCTTATTGTTAGTTGCTTTTATATTTATTAGCTGGAAAGTATTGCCACCAGCGCCACCTGTAGTACAAGATTTAATGGAAATAAACCTTGGTAATGATAACGAAGGTTTTGGAGAAGAGCAACCGCTTATAAAAGGAGAACGATCGCCAGAGGTAGAAACCCCACCTACACCACCTGCTGCACAACCAGTAGCTGACAATGAACCAGCTGCTGAAGATAAAATAACACCCGATGATAATGCTGCAGAAGATGCTGCAGCTGTAGTGAAACCTATAAAAAAAATAGATCCAATAAAAACTGTAACGCCAACAACTATTATAAAACCTACAACAAAACCTGTAGTTACTGCTCCCATAATTACACAAGCACCAAAACCAAAAGTGCCCAAAATTATATACCCAGGTGCAGGCAATGGTGGAGGAAATAATGCAGCCGAAGATAATGGTTATACCATGCAAGGCAACAATAAAAATGGCAAGGGCGATGCTGGAGCACCCAATGGAAATAAAGATACTTATGGTAATAAAACAGGTACTGGTGGTGGTACTGTTGGGCCAAAGGTTATTAGCGGAAATAGAAAAGTTGTGTACCGATCATACAACTTTACTGGCGAATTAGAAAAGGCTACAATTAATGCAGTTGTAAAAGTTTCTCCTGCAGGTGTAGGTAATTTTGTACGTTTTGGCCAAGGTAGCACTAGTACAAGTGCTGCTTATGCAAATGCAATAAGAGGCTATTTGCAAACAATGAAATTTGATGTGGCCGATGAAGAAAGTACGGTTACTGTTCAGTTTAATTTTAATGTGAAATAAGTTAAATTTTCTATTAACCATTTTTTATTATTTTGGTAAATGACATACCAACAAACTCTCAATTATTTATACGATAGGTTACCAATGTTTAGTAAAATTGGTGCTGCAGCTTATAAAGCAGATTTGCATAATACCATTGCACTTTGTAATGCCATTGGCAATCCACAACAAAAAATAAAAACAATACATATTGCAGGTACTAACGGCAAAGGCAGTACAGCGCACATGCTTGCAGCAATATTACAATGTGCTGGGTATAAAACTGGGCTTTACACATCGCCTCATATTAAAGATTTTAGAGAACGTATAAAGGTAAATGGCCAAATGATTTTGGAGCAAGCTGTTATAGATTTTGTAAAAAAAACAAAAAATATTACTGCAGAAATTTCTCCATCTTTTTTTGAACTTACTGTAGCTATGGCTTTTGACTATTTTGAAAACCAAAATTGCGATATAGTTGTTGTAGAAACTGGGCTAGGTGGCTTGTTAGATAGCACTAACATTATAACACCAATACTGTCTATTATCACAAATATTGGCTACGATCATCAAAATATATTGGGTAATACTTTGCAAGAGATTGCTATGCAAAAAGCTGGCATAATAAAGCAAAATGTACCTGTAGTTATTGGCGATACTTTGCCCGAAACCAAGCAAATATTTATTGATATTGCCAACAGTAAAAATGCCGATTTGTTTTTTGCAAATGAATTATTTACACCCTCAGGTATTGCTTATGAAGGCAATGTATTGGTTGTAGATGTACACAATGTTATGACTTGTAAAACCGAAAAATATAAACTAGGTTTAATTGGGTTGTATCAATCAAAAAATATTTGCACCGTTTTAGAATCTGTGGAGCAATTGAAAAACATAGGAATAAATATTACCAACACCGCATTGAGCCAAGGCTTGCAGGAAGTAAAAAAAATTACAGGCTTGCAAGGGCGGTGGGAAATATTGCAACAAAACCCAACAATAATATTAGATGTAGCACACAATAAAGACGGCATTGGGCAGGTACTTTACCAGTTAGAAACCGAATACTCATATAGTAATTTACATTTTATTTTAGGTTTTGTAAAGGATAAAGATGTAGCAGAAACTTTAAAACTTTTTCCAAAAAACGCTAAATATTATTTTACCAATGCACATATTGCAAGGGCAATGCCAGTAAACGATTTAAAGCAAATAGCCTTACTTGCTGGGCTTGATGGAGATGCTTTTGATAATGTGAATGATGCTCTTGCCAATGCAAAAGTAAATGTAGCAACAAATGATGTGATTATGATTTGTGGAAGTTTTTTTGTAATTGGTGAAATAGATAATATCTAAAATAAGAACTTGTATCGTAATATTGGCAATTTTATGTATTAGAATTGGAATAGCAAATTGCACCATTATATTTTAAATTTATCCAAAAATATTGCCACCATACTAAAATGTATTAATTTTATATTATGGCAATATACTTTTACATTTTTGCTGCCTTTATTGGCGGTTTTATTTTGGCTTTTATCATACAATCTTTGGCATTGGCAAAGATTAAAAAAGAATACAAAAGTAACTTGGGACTTTTGGAAAGCGAACGACTAAAAAAAGAAACCGCACAAAAAGAAAACCAATTTTTAATACAATCTGGCGATGCAGCTTTACTTACCACAAAAGATAAATTAGCCAAGGCAATAGCACATATAAAGTTAATAGATAATGATATTTTATTGTTGCAAAAAAGCAATGAAGAAACAGAAATGCTTTTAGCTAAAGGAGAGCCAGCCCTACATGACATGAAACTAAAACTTATAGAAGCCAACAATACAATTGCTAGATACAAAGCCCAACTTGGCGAAAAATAATTTTTTTTTGAAACAGAAATTCACATTCTGAGTATTTGCAAAATTGGTATCATTTTTTTTTAAAAGTTGATTTCCCTTTTGCAAACATGTGGCAAAAACAATAAAAATGAACACATGAAAATACAACTTTGGAGTATTGGTAAACCCCACGAAGATTTTGTAAAACAAGGTATTGAAATATTTACCAAACGAGTTACAAATTATTTTGCTATAGAATGGAAAATAATTCCAATGCCAAAAAATGCAGGTATTATGGAACCTGATATTTTAAAAATAAAAGAAGGAGAAACTATTATAACACTTTTGCAAAAAGATGATTACTTAGTTTTATTAGATGAAACTGGAAAAATATTTAGCAGTGAAAAATTTTCTCAATTTTTGGAGCAACGTATGGCTGATAGTACCAAAAATGTGGTGTTCCTCATTGGTGGAGCTTTTGGAGTAAGCGATGTTGTAAAAAAAAGAGCAAATTTTACATGGAGTTTATCATCATTGGTTTTCCCACATCAACTTGTGCGCCTTATTTTGGCCGAACAAATTTATAGAGCTTGTAGTATTATGCGAAACGAAAAATACCATCATGTATAAATAACATATATTTACAACTATATTTTTTTAATTATAAACATCCGTATGAACTTTTTAGAATTTCCAATTACTTTAATAATTATTGTTGCAAATGTTATCTTTTCTTTAATTGGGTTTTCCAATCATGCATTTTTATCTAAAACTATTGGTTGGCCTTATTACGAAAAAAATGAAAAACAGTATTATCGTTTTATTACTTCTGGTTTTTTACATGCCGATTGGGCACATTTAATATTTAATATGTTTACGCTATTCTTTTTTGGTCGAAATGTAGAATTCTTTTTTTCGGCACAAGGGCTTGGTGGCAGCTTTACTTACTTAGCATTATATTTTTTTGGAATGGTTGCAGCTGATATTCCGAGCTATTTAAAACACAATAATAATCAACATTACAGGTCGCTTGGTGCATCGGGTGCTGTATCGGCAGTGCTATTTGCGTCTATTATATTTAGTCCTTGGAGTTCTATTTATTTATATGGTGCTATAAAGGTTTCTATGCTTGTATATGCTGTATTATACCTAGGTTATTGTGTATATATGAGTAAGCAAAATACCGATAATATTAATCATGATGCACATTTGTGGGGCTCAGTTTTTGGATTTGTATTTACAGTTATATTAATTGCCGTAATGCGGTCAGATTGTTTTCCGTATATAATAAACGATTTCAAACATTTTAGCCTTTTTGGTTCTTCTGAACCAAGTTCAGTTTTATTGCATTTGTTTGGTGGGCAATAATTTTAAATCTATCATCAATACGCAACCCAATTATCCAAATAATTTTTTTATTACTTTCTATTACCCAAATGTTTTCTTTTTGTGTAATAGAGAGTTTTAAATCGATAAAAAACTTACTTAGTTTTTTCTTTTTTTGCATTCCTAATGGATAAAAATAATCGCCAGCTTTCCATTTACGAACCAATAAAGGGTAAGTAATATTAACACTATTTAATATTGCTACATGCTCGTTAGCATCTGTAGGAATGTTGGTTACAATATGTGTTATATCAATTTTGTGATCTGGTAACTCTATAGTTTTTGTATCTTCTTCTATTAAATAATGTGCTACAAATTCATCTTTTTTTGTTGGCGAAATTATTAGCCACTTTCTATTCTTTAATATACGATGTGTGCTTGATAAAATATATTTTCCCGATTCGCTTTTTAAAAGTTTTTCTACCTCTGCAACCTGTGCTGCCGAAAAATTGTACTCTTTTATAATTTCATAAATTATAGTTTGTAATGATTTACTATGGCTCAATTTTAAAACAGGAATATAAATTTCGTTACCTTTTTTTTCTACTAGGCTTTCTATTGTTTTTTGCACAGTAGTTTCATAAATTTCTTCAATTTCTTTAAATCGTTTAATATTGTTTAAAATATTTTTTTTAGTTTCAGGATATATTTTTTCAATAAAAGGTAAAATGTCATTTCTAAAATAATTACGAGTATAATCATTTTCGGCATTAGTACTATCGGTTACAAAGTCAATATTATTTTCATTTGCATAGGTTTCAATATCGGCACGCCGTGCAAATAATAATGGGCGTACAATTTTTTGATGCTTAGGTAAAATTCCTCTCAATCCTTTTATACCAGTACCTCTAAAAAAATTCATCATTACTGTTTCTATATTATCATCGGCATGGTGTGCAGTGAGTAAATAATCAAAACTATTTTCTTTCATCAATTGTTTAAACCAATAATATCGTAGGCTACGGGCTGTTTCTTCTATCGATTTTTTTTCTTTTTTTGCAATAGTTATGGTATCAAAATGAGTTGCAAAATATTGTACTTTATATTTTTGTGCCAATTCCTTTACAAATTCTTCGTCTCTATTACTTTCTTCTCCTCTCAAATTAAAATTGCAATGTGCTATTGCAAAATTATACCCAACATCATTACACAATTGGCAAAGTATGGTTGAGTCTGCGCCACCACTTACACCAATAAGTAATTTATCTTTTATAGTAAAAAGGTTATTACTTATTATATTTTCTTTAAATTTCTGTAAAAAAATCATGCATTAATAAATTTAAAAGCTCAATCCAGGTCTATCTCTCCGAGAATTTATTCTGCCTACACCAATTAGCTGATCGGCTCTATCATTAAAACCTTTATAGTAAACTAAAATTGTATAATTGTTTTCTGTTTCCCAATAATTGCCTTCTAGTTTATTTGAATTATCAATTCCATTTTCATCTTGCAATAAATATGTATAAGAATAATAGCCTTGTTTTAGATATAACGATAATTCATACATGCCTGTAGTTTCGTTATATTTCATTTTGTATTTGTCGTTTATTTCATAGTTGGTAAATTGTGCTGCTAAATAAATATTTTTTTTATCAAATGGTTTTCCTTCTGCTGGTGCGTACAAAAACTTTACTGTAGCATAATCTCCTTGCCAAAAAGGATTAATGCTCTCATAAGTAAATATGCCATAAGTGCCATTAAAATCGGGATAGTATACATACTTCTGAGCACTTCTATCCATATCGGGAAGCATATATATATTGGTATAAGTTTTTCCATAATCAGCATGGTCTATTCTTTCACTTTGTAGCCTAAAACTTCTCAAATCTAGCCAACGCCATTCTTTGCCTCCGGCAAATTGAGCTAAGTTATCGCTGCTAAAATCTAGCACATTGCCTCTTACAAAAGTTGGTACTATATCTTTTTGAGCATTATCCCATCTGTTATTTTGTAATACAACTGTTTTTATTTGTTGTGCTGCACTAAATGCATTTACATCTCCAGTAGTTATTGTAAAACGTACTTTTTGATGTGTAGTAAAATTTTGAGCTCCTAATAATTGTACTACCGATGCGTTTATAGAAGCCTTTGCATCTACAACCAGTAAGCGTTTGGTAAAAATTAGGTTTGCAGTATCGCCATTCAAAAAAACTTTTAAAATATAATTACCCGATTTTATTGGCATACAATTTTGCTCAGGTAATATAGCTTGATAATGTGTATATTTTGTAAGTGCAATAGATGAATAACGGTAAGTGGTAATTCTGTTTTGTGTAAATCCTTTTATAAAATCGAATGGCGAAATATCTACAGGCTTCCAATTATAATCGCATAGTTGGTAAGTGTAATAATAACTTTTATAACCACCTTCCATATCATCAAATTCTAAATCTACACCTTTACCACCGCCAAGGTTATATACAGGTAATTGTGTTTGGTCGCCATATTGAAAAAGTTGTGCAGTTGCTATATATGGCACACATATTTTTTCGGACATTTGAGCATAACTTTTACTAATGCAAAAAATAGATATAACTGCAAAAGAAAATACAAATATTTTTTTGAAACTCATTTACGCTTATTATTAATTATTTTTGAATATACAACAAAAATAACACCAATTTGAATGCCTCGTACTTTATTGCAAAAAGATTAGCATCTATTAAACAAAAAAACTTTAGTAGGTTCATAATTGGCTTAGCTGTAGCTGCTACTACACTTAGCGTAGCAGTTATGATTGTGGCATTAAGTTTTGTAAATGGTTTTCAGAGAGTAATAAGTACTAAAGTATTTAATTTTTGGGGGCATGTAAGGGTTTTGCAATCTTTTGATGATAGAGGTGGCAACACCGAAGATTATCACATAAACGCAAATGATACTATCGAAAAATATTTAAAAGCTGAACCTGAAGTAATTTCAGTAGAAAAATACGCAACAAAATCGGCAATATTAAAGTTTGGTACAGATATAGAAAGTGTATTTTTAAAAGGTATAGATAGCAAATATAATTTTGCAAGGTTGCAACCTTTTTTACTAAAAGGTAAATGGATAAATTTTGAAGATAGTGGCTACAGCAAACAAATAAATATTAGTAACTATACAGCTACACAATTAAATTTAAAAGTGGCCGATAGTTTAATTGTGTATTTTTTTAAACAAGATGGGTCGAAAAGTGCACGTAAGCTCAACATTGCTGGTATTTACAAAATAGGTATTGAAGAATATGATAAAAATTTTGCTATTTGTGATATTAACCTAATTAGAAGGCTAAATAATTGGGAGCAAAACCAAATTGGCGGTTACGAAATACTTTTAAAAGATTACAAAAAAATAGACACCATTACAAAAAAGATGTACGAAGAACTGCCAGATAGTTGGTACAGTAAAAGTGTAAAAGATTTGCAGCCACAAATTTTTGACTGGCTCAATTTACAAGGTCAATTAAAAAATATTTTGATAGCAATAATGATAATAATAGCAGTAGTAAATTTAATTACATGCCTCATTATACTTGCTTTAGAACGTACTAATATGACAGGAATTTTAAAAGCACTAGGAACAAAAGATTGGGATATTCAAAAAATATTTTTGTTTAATACATCGGCAGTAGCCATTATTGGTATTATTGCAGGTACAATTTTAGCCATTTGTATTTGTTTTATACAACAAAAAACTGGCTTTATAAAATTAAACGAAGAGTCGTATTACATGAGTGTAGCGCAAGCCGATATTAACTGGTTGCAAGTGGTAGCAATAGATTTTATTACTTTAGTAATTTGTTTTACAACACTAATAATACCTACATATTTAGTAAAAAAAGTACAACCAGTAAAAGCAATTAGTTTTAGATAATTTTTATAAATGTTACATTATACCATTACTACTAACAAACAAAAAATTGATTTCAATTTTGTTTATAATTATTTAAGTAACGAAAGTTATTGGAGTAAAAATATACCTGCCGAAACAGTAAAAAAATCTATAGAAAATTCGGTTTGCTTTAGTGTTTTTTTTAAAGATGAGCAAATTGGTTTTGCAAGAGCAATTACCGACAAAGCTACTTTTGGGTATTTGGCCGATGTGTTTATAATAGAAGCTCATAGAGGTAAAGGACTAAGCAAATGGCTATTGCAAACTATTTTGGATAACGACGAATTGCAAGGGTTTAGAAGTTGGATGCTTGCCACCAAAGATGCTCATGGCTTGTACCAAAAATTTGGGTTTAAACTTACAAATGATACAACAAAAATAATGCGAAAGCAAGGAATTGAAAAGTACTAAATTACTACAAATGCCTCAATGGGTTTCTTCTAGCATTTACAACATAGCGTTTTACATTCATCCAAAAAGCTACAAAAAAATACACCAATACCGATGAGCCAATGGTAGCAAAAGAAAGGTAAATAAAATACTTGCGTATAGTAGTAGTAGCAATGCCTAAACGTTCGCCAATGGCGGAGCATACACCAAATACATGCCACTCTACAAAATGTTTAAACCTATTCATACAGCTAAATTAAACAATAATCAAACAATCAACAACTTCTTTTTATACTCAAACATATTTTGTAAATTTGCATAAAATGAGGTAAGATTTAGAAATATTTTTTTTCTAATTCATAATTATTGTAATGTAAAGATTTACTTTTCAACGTAGTTTCATCACCAAGTATATCAAAAAACAAGAAGTTGATTCACAATAAAATAAAAACAACACTATGGCATTCGACATCGAAATGATTAAAAAGCTCTACGCATCTTTCCCAGAAAGAGTAGCAGCAGCACGTAAACTTATTAACAAACCACTTACCCTTACCGAAAAGATTTTGTATGCACATCTTTGGGAAAACAACCACACAGCACCTTTTGAAAGAGGTGGATCGTATGTAGATTTTGCACCCGATAGAGTAGCCATGCAAGATGCTACAGCACAAATGGCATTGTTGCAATTTATGCAAAGCGGCCGTACCAAAGTGGCTGTGCCTAGTACTGTACATTGCGATCATTTAATTGAAGCCAAAGAAAATAGCTCTGTAGATTTAAAAAGAGCCGTTACCGAAAGTAGCGAAGTATACGATTTTTTAGCATCAGTTTCAGATAAATATGGTATTGGATTTTGGAAACCAGGTGCAGGTATCATACACCAAGTGGTGTTAGAAAACTATGCCTTTCCGGGTGGTATGATGATAGGTACCGATAGCCATACTGTAAATGCTGGTGGTTTAGGTATGATAGCTATTGGTGTAGGTGGTGCCGATGCTTGCGATGTAATGGCTGGGCTTGCATGGGAACTTAAAATGCCCAAATTAATAGGTGTAAAACTTATAGGAAAATTAAATGGATGGACATCTGCTAAAGATGTAATTTTAAAAGTGGCAGGTATACTTACCGTAAAAGGTGGTACAGGTGCTGTGGTAGAATATTTTGGCGAAGGTGCTACTAGCATGAGTTGTACAGGTAAAGGTACTATTTGTAACATGGGGGCGGAAATAGGTGCTACTACATCTACCTTTGGGTACGACGAAAGTATGAGCCGTTACTTAGGCGCAACAGGGCGTGCAGAAATTGCAACCATGGCCGACGGTATTAAAGAGCATTTAACAGGCGATACCGAAGTTTATGCAAACCCATCAGCTTATTTCGATGAAGTAATAGAAATTGACTTAAATACTTTAGAGCCGCATTTAAATGGTCCATTTACGCCCGATTTGGCTACGCCTATTTCGCAAATGAAAGCAGCAGCAGCAGCTAACGGATGGCCTACAAAAATTGAAGTGGGTTTAATTGGAAGCTGCACCAACTCAAGCTACGAAGATATAAGCCGTTCCGAAAGTTTAGCAAAACAAGTAGCAGCAAAAGGATTAAAATTAAATGCCGAATTTACCATTACACCAGGTAGTGAGCAAGTACGTTATACTATTGAAAGAGATGGCTTTTTAGATACATTTGAAAAAATTGGCGCTACTGTATTTGCAAATGCTTGTGGTCCATGTATAGGTATGTGGGCTAGGGTAGGAGCCGAAAAAGCAGAAAAAAATACAATAGTACATAGCTTTAATAGAAACTTTGCAAAACGAGCAGATGGTAATCCAAATACTTATGCATTTGTAGGTAGTCCTGAAATAGTTACAGCCATGGCTATTGCTGGTACGTTGGATTTTAATCCGCTTACCGATACCCTTACAAACGATAAAGGTGAGCAAGTAAAACTAGATCCTCCAACAGGTTGGGAGCTTCCTATAAAAGGCTTTGCAGTAGAAGATGCAGGCTTTCAAGCACCTGCCGAAGATGGTAGTGCAGTAGTTGTAAAAGTATCGCCAGATAGCAAACGTTTACAAATACTTGAGCCATTTGCGGCTTGGGAAGGTACAGATTTAAAGGGTTTAAAGCTACTCATAAAAGCCAAAGGAAAATGTACAACCGATCATATATCAATGGCAGGTCCTTGGTTAAAATTCCGTGGGCATTTAGATAATATTAGCAACAACATGCTAATAGGTGCAGTAAACTTTGCAAACGATAAAACCAACAGTGTAAAAAACCAATTAACAAATGAGTACGCACCAGTGCCCGATGTGCAGCGTGCATACAAAGCAGAAGGTGTAGGCAGTATAGTAGTAGGCGACGAAAACTATGGCGAAGGCTCATCAAGAGAACATGCAGCCATGGAGCCACGCCACTTAGGAGTAAGAGCTGTATTAGTAAAATCGTTTGCACGCATACACGAAACAAACCTAAAAAAACAAGGAATGTTAGGGCTAACATTTGCCGACAAAGCTGATTACGATAAGTTTCAAGAAGACGATACAATAGATATTGTTGGCCTTACAACATTTGCTCCAAATCAACCATTAACGTTAGTATTGAACCATAAAGATGGCACAAGCAATACAATAACAGTAAACCATACCTACAATACACAGCAAATAGAATGGTTTAAAGCAGGTGCAGCATTAAATATTATAAGAAAAGAATTTGAAGCAAGCAAAGCTTAATTTGAGATTATAAAAATTAAAAATAGCCATTGAAATTTTCAATGGCTATTTTTTACATTTTTTTTAAGGAGCATGAGCAGCATAACATTGCCCAGCATTTGTAACCTGCTATTCATTTCAATAAGTTCGTTCCTCACTTATTTCCATTACTATCAGGGCTAGTGGCATCATCAAGAAAAAAATCAACAATTATTTGTGTATCAAAAATAAAAGTGAATGCCACAAGCTTTGCCAAATAAAACACTAAACCACAACCTTATTTACAATCACGGTTCCCTTCTGTTAAATCTAATCAACTTTACTTTATTACAATAAAAATGAAAATTATTCGTTAAAAGAATAAAGTATTGAGAAAATAGCGATTGTATTAAAAAAAATACCAACATTAGTACAAATACATGATTGTTATATCCCAAACAAAACTTATTTTTGTACAAATTAGATTAACAAAAAAATATGAAACAATTATTGGCTTTTTTATTTTTAATTGCAATTTGTTTTCCTTTAAATTTGCATGCGCAAGACCCAGATGATCCTTGTACCGACCCAGCAGATCCTTGCCCCATAGACAATGGTGTAGTTTTACTTATAGCAGCATCTGTAGTTATAGCCGCAAAAAAAGCTTATGATTTTAATACTAGTAAAAATACAATTTTAAAATTGCAATAAATATTTCTTTCTTTCTTACACAATTAGTAAAAGCTTACATCATAGAAACTATTCAGTGTCCATAATTTAGTAGAATAAATTTTAAAAGTTGTATGATATATAACAGATAGTTACATAGAAAAACAATAGAAAATATATGTGAATCTATGTGGTTAAAGTTTTGATATTATTTTAATTTAAAGGCTTTTCTGTGATAACTTTCCTTGTAAAGTTTTAAAATACTTCTAAAGTAAAACCATACTTTGAAAAAAGCTAATCAATGTTATTTATAAAATTTTAATTATATTTGGTTATTAATAATCCTTTATATATAAATTATGAAAAAAAATCTACTTTTTATTGCATTAGTATTTATACTAAATTCTTTTGCAATTGCACAATCATCTTCCATTACAGTATGGCCAGGTACTAGTGGCAATATTGTTACTGGTCTTTCTAGTTTTAATGCCAACGAAGCTATATATTTATCATCGGAGGTAGGGTCAACAAATTTTTTGACTGCTGGGACTGCAATAAACAGAATAGGATTTAATTTGGCAACCGTAGCCGCTGTTACTTCTTTTGCTGGGTACAATATTTATTTAAAAGAAGTACCAGCATCAACTACTGATATGGCTTCAGGAATATATTCTACTACAGGTTATACATTGGTATATAGTGGTACACTAGTTGCCAATGCAGTTGGTTGGAATTATGTAAACTTAACTACTCCATTTGTACGTACAGTAGGCTCAGATAATGTGCAGATATTATTAGAAAGAACTACTGCAGCGTCTGGCACTGGTATTTTATGGAATGCATCTATAGGAAACGCTAACGATGCATTGGCAACAACTACTCATCTTACATCCAGAAGATTTAGTGGTACTAGTGCGCCAGTTTCAGGCACTACAAATTTAGTTGGAAGTGGCTTTAGGCCAATGGTTTATTTTGCACATCAAATACCAAACGATGCTGCGTATGTAGGGTTTAGCAATTTTCCTACATTTTCTTGCCATGCCACTACCCAAAGTATTACTACTACTATTACCAATAGGGGTACATCTACCATAAATATTGGCGATGCTACTTTAACCCTTACTGTAACTACAGCAAATACTGGTACTTATACAGCTAGCAACACTACAGCTATAGCGCCTGGGGCTACAGGTACTGTAACTTTTACAGGTATCAATTTAAATAATGCAGGTACAAGTAATTTCTCAGTATCTATTAGTTTAGCAGGTGATACAAATACATCTGATAATAATGGTACAACTTCAGTAATTACTACACCTACCATTTCTACTTTTCCAAGTTTAGAAGATGTAGAAACCACAGGTTTAAATAGTTTTAAATGGGTAAGTACAATTTCAGGTACTCGGCAGTTATGGGGTATAAGAAGTACTGCATATACAAACACAGATCAAACAGCTGCTTTAAATGCACATAGTGGCACCAAATTTATGCTGTTCGATTCCTACTCTGGCGCAAGCTCTAGTGGTTTTAGTAGTAAGTATTTTAGCGATTGTTTTGCCATACCAGCTACTGGTTGCCCTTACCAAGTAAGTTTTTGGATGAGCCATGATAATACAACAACACTCCCAGAATTGGATAGTATGTACGTATCTGTATCTGTAGATAAAGGCATTACATGGGTAAGGAAAAATATTTTAAATATAGGTGCTGGTTTACAAAGGCATGATGCCACATTAACCGCAAATGCGGCACCAATTTGGAGTAAAAATATAGTAGATTTAAGTGCTTATGCAGGGCAAACTATACAAATTGGTTTTGAAGGTGTAAGTAAATATGGTAATGCATTTGGCTTAGATGATATAACCATAGAAGAAGGATTACCAACAAATAATGTAGCATTAGAAACTGTTGTAAATACATATACCCTTACAAATAATTGTGAAGACCTAGGTTGGACTTATTACAACGATGCATCTAATAAAAATGTATTAGCTGTAGAGTGGGGTTCAAACACTGCATCTAAAGCAGCAGCTACAGCTACACTTACATACGATGCCACAGATTACGCAACTACAACTGGTAGTGGTGCTACAGCAAAAGGTACATTTACTATGAAAAGATATTGGAATATAGATGTGGCTGGCGTACAACCTACAACTCCAGTAAATGTTCGTTTCTTTTACAATGCCGCCGAAAAAACAGCTACAGATGCCGCAGCTATTGCCTTTCAAGCTACTAATACTGGTAGTATCTTAGAACCATCAAGTTGGTTTAAAACTACATCTGGTTCTTTTGTTGGTGATGCTGCTCATGTAAATTCCGATTTAGTTTTAAATGCAATACCACTTACAGATGCAAATACTGGGGCTGCTACAATAAATGGAGTACTTTATGCACAGTTTAATGGCCTTACAAGTTTTAGTGGAGGTACTTATGCAAGCGGAGTGGGGCCAACCACCGTTCTGCCAGTAGGTATCGAATTTTTTAGAGGAAGTAAAAGTAGTTTTGGAAATTATTTGAATTGGAAAGTAAATGCTATAAGTTCTTCAATATTATTATTGGTATTGGAACGTAGTACTGACGGAATTAATTTTAAAACTGTATACGATGAAACAGCAACTTCAACTCGTTGTTTGCAAGATTTTAGCTACACTGATGCTAATCCGTTTGCAGGCAAAAATTATTACCGTTTAAAAGTAATTGAAACTAACGGCTCATTAAGATACAGTACAATTGTAGTACTTTTAAATAACGAAAAAGGTTTTGAACTTATAAATGTTACCCCTAATCCTTCAAAAGGAAATGCTGTATTAGCCTTAACTAGTGCAAAAGCAGGAAAATATATTATTACAGTGGCAGATATAGTGGGTAAAATTGTAGCTACACAAACCATAAATGTTATTGCAGGTTATAACTCTATAGACCTACTTTTTCAAAATATAAATGCTGGTACATATACCATAACTGCAAGTAATGATGATGGAGAAAGAAAAACAACCAGATTAGTAAAATACTAAATTAAGTACAATAATTTAAGCATAAAGCCGTTTAGAAATAAACGGCTTTATGCTTAAATTGAATTATAGATGAGCAATATATTTTATTTAACATATACAATAAAAATATTTATTTTACTTAATCTTTTAATCAGTTTTTTTAACGATTTTTGTTACATTATAAAATAGAAAGGCTTTTCTAATTGAATATTAATCTAAATGAAAAATAAATACCCACATTCTGTGAGTGGTAAGTGTATTTTGTATATAAATGTATTACTGATTTATATTGCAATTTTATCTTTATCCTCATGCAAGGTTACAAGCCAAGGATCTTATTTCAAAACTCTGCAAAAAGATACAACTTTACAAAATTTTGTATCTAACGATTACGAATCTAAAATAATAAAAGGCGATAAAATTTCAATATCTGTAAGCAGTTTGAGCCCATCTGAAGATGCATTTTTTAATAACCCAGCTAGCACTTCATCATTAGCAACTACAGCAGGCTATTTAGTACAACAAGATGGTACAATATTATTGCATAGGCTCGGAGCCATCGTAGCCGAAGGACTTACAAGAAAGGAGTTATCAAAAAAAATTGAGAATGGGTTGTTGCCATATACCAAAGAGCCTATAGTTACTGTAAATTACCTAAATCATAAAATTACAATACTAGGAGAGGTAAGCAAACCTCAGGTATTAAATATGCCCGAAGAACAAATTTCTATAATAGATGCTTTGGTTTTGAGTGGAGATGTAACACCAAATGCAATAAGAAATAACATTACAGTAATTAGAGAAGAAGGAAATCAGAAAAAAGTAAAACATATCAATTTAGAAGATCATTCCATTTTTACATCGAGCTGGTATTATGCAAAACCAAACGATATTATTATTGTAGCTGCAGATAATGTAAAATATGTAAAAGAAGAAAATAAGAAAAAATTGCAAACCAACTTATCTTTAGTAGCATCGGTTGTATCGCTTGTTATAATAATTTTGAGCAGAATAATAAAGTAAAATTAAGTTAAGAATGAGCGAAGATCAATTTTTTGAAGATAAACCCCAAGCAAATATTTTGGTACAAATTGTACATCGATATTTGCCTTTTTGGCCATTGCTTGCCATTCTATTAGCCATATCATTATCTGTTGCTTTTATTTATTTACGATCGCAAACAAAAATATACGTAGCTGCGGCAAAAGTATTATTAAAAGATCCCCAAAAAGGAGGAAGTGATAGTAAAGTTCTAGAGGCATTAAATATTTTTGGCGAAAAAAAAATTGTAGAAAACGAAATATTGGTTTTAAAATCTACCTCTTTAATGCAAGATGTAGTAAAACAATTAGACCTTTATACAACTTTGTATAATGAAGGAAAAGTACAAACCGAAGAATTGTATGGTAACAATGCTCCTTTATATTTTGTAGCAGTAAATAAGGATAGTGCTATAAATGGCGGAGGGAAATTTACACTTGATATTAATTGGAAAAACAATACCATTAAATTAAATAAAACAGTATATAACTTTTTAGATATTGTAAATATTAATGGAACTAATTATAAGATAGTAATAAACGAATCCTACAGTAAAAATGTAATTGGTAAAAATTATTTTGTAATTTTTAATGATTTAGGATCCGTATCTGGAGCTATTGCAGGCTCTATAAATGCTTCACCTTTATCGTTTTCATCTACAGTTATTAATGTAAGTATAGAAACACCAGTGCCCGAAAAAGGCATTAAAATTTTGAATAAATTATTTGAGATATATAACATTGTTGGTATAGAAGATAAAAATCAAATAGCATTACGAACACTAAAATTTGTAGATGATAGGCTAGCAAAAGTAACAGCAGATTTAGATAGTGTAGAAAGAAGTGAAGCAGCCATTAGGGCAAGAGAAGGGATAACTGATGTGTCGGTACAAGGAGAACAATATGCTAGTGTAGTAAAAGATTTAGATCAGAAAAAAACAGAGATAGAATTGCAATTAGATGTACTATCGGGTGTGCAAAGTTATGTAAATAGTAAGGGCAGGCACCCAGGTACAGTGCCTGCTACACAAATGGTGAGCGACCCATTGTTGGGTAATCTTTTAAATCAATTATACACTGCCGAATTTGATTTAGATAAGGTTAAAGCTACAAATGGAGATAAAAGCGAAACAGTACTACTTGCTAACGAAAAAGTTGTTCGTATAAAAAATGATATTAAAGAAAACATAAATAATGTAAGAAATAATTATCAGTTAGAAAAAAATAGTATAACAGCTAATATTGCAAAAAACAGCAGCTTACTTTCACAATTACCTGGCAAAGAAAGAGCAATTTTAGAAGTTAGCAGACAAAGAGCCATTAAAACAAATATATATACTTTTCTCTTAAATAAAAGAGAAGAAACAGCCATATCATCTGCATCTACTTCGGCCGATTTAAGAGTTTTAGAAAATGGATATTCGTATGGGCCAATACGCCCAATTGCTAAAAACTATTATTTAATGGGTTTGCTTTTAGGCTTATTAGGTTTTCTTTTATTTGTACAATTAAACGAGCCTTTGAGCAGCAAAGTTTTATTTAGAAATGAAATAGAAAATAAAACCAAAATACCAGTTATAGGAGAAATAATACAAACACCAGATAAAAATAATATTGCAATTACCGAAGGGAAAAGAACAGTAATTGCAGAGCAATTCCGTTCTTTAAGAACCAACTTAGGTTTTATGGGGCTTAACGAAAAAAATAAAACTATTTTAGTTACCTCAAGTATATCTGGCGAAGGAAAAAGTTTTGTAGCTACAAACCTTGCATTAAGCATAACCCTTACGGGAAAAAAAGTTGCATTATTAGAAATGGATCTTCGTAAACCAAAACTTAGTAAAGAGCTTGGTATAAAAAGAGATCCAGGTATATCTTCTTATTTAATTGGAAAATCATCTTTAGATGAAATTATAAAACCTACTGCTTACAATAATTTATTTTTGGTAACCGCAGGTCCAATACCACCAAACCCTACAGAACTTATAGGCAAAACCGAGTTTGGAGAAATGATAACAGAATTAAAAAACAGATTCGATTATATTATTATAGATTCTGCACCTATTGGGCCAGTTACCGATTCTCAATTATTAAATATTTATGCAGGTATTACTATTTATGTAGTTAGGCATGATGTAACACCATCGGTATTTTTAAAACTTGCCGATAGCTTGAAAAAAGAAAAAAAGTTTAACGGTATGTGTGTAGTGTTTAATGGTGTAAAACCAAGAGGAGCATCGTTCTTTAATTTTGGATTTGGCGGTTATGGAAATGGCTATGGCTATGGCTACGGTTATGGTTATGGATACGGCTATGGTTATGGTAGCGAAGCAGGAAGTTATTATACTGCCGATGGTGGCATGCCTGGGTACAAAAATATTTTTGGGTTTGTAGGTTTTTTGAAAAAATTATTTAAACGAAAACAAAGTTTTAAATAATTTGAAGTTGCAATTTTTTGCAAAAAAATATTAATTGTAAATCTCCTAAAGTAAAATGGATTAAAATCCATGTGACTGAGGAATAGCGAAGCTTTGCCCAGTTGGTAACAATTGTAAAATATAAAAAAAATACATGTTGGAAAAAAAATGGTATGTAGTTTATACAAAACCAAGATGGGAAAAAAAAATTGCAGCTGCCCTTGAGAAAAAAGAAATAGAACATTATTGTCCATTAAATAAAATAGAAAAACAATGGAGCGATAGAAAAAAGATAATAGAAGTGCCATTATTTAAAGGCTACGTTTTTGTATGCCCCGAAACAAAAAATAAATGGGATTTAAAAATGGTAGATGGTATTTTAAACTATGTGTATTGGTTAGGTAAACCTGCAGTAGTAAAAAATTCGGAAATAGATAATATCAGAAAATTTTTAAATGAATTTGACGAAGTAGAAGTAAATAATTTAGATGCAGGTATTAATGAAAATGTAGAGGTAAAGAAAGGCGTTTTGATGAACTATAAAGGAATAATTGTAGAAATATTTGGCAATAAAGCAAAAGTAAAATTAGAATCAATGGGTATAGCCATTACAGCCATTATAGAAAGATCAAATTTGGAGAAATGCATTATTTAATAATTTATAAATGAGTAAATATTAAATGAATAATGAATAATGAATAATGAATAATGAATAATATTTTTTACCTAATCCGTTTTATTTTCAAAAAATTCAAATATTTGCAGTACTAATCTCAATACTCAATAATAACATCTAAATACTAATTAATAATAAATGAATTTCAACGATAAAATATATGTGGCTGGTCATAAGGGTTTAGTAGGTAGTGCTATTGTAAGGTTGCTTACAAAACTTGGTTACAGGTATATCATTACAGCTAATTCTTCCGATTTAGATTTAAGAGATCAGTTTGCCGTAAAGAAATTTTTTCAGCAAGAAAAACCACAATTTGTGTTTTTAGCAGCTGCAAAGGTTGGTGGCATTATGGCAAACAAAACTTATGGAGCAGAGTTTATTTACGATAACCTTGCAGTACAAAATAATGTAATAAACGAAGCCTATAAAAACGGTGTAGAAAAATTATTGTTTTTAGGCAGTAGTTGCATTTATCCTAAGCTTGCAGCACAGCCAATAAAAGAAGAGTATTTAATGACTGGACCATTAGAACCTACAAACTCACCCTACGCAATGGCTAAAATTGCAGGAATAGAAATGTGCAAAGCATACAATACACAATATGGCTGCAACTTTATAAGTGTTATGCCTACAAACTTATATGGACCAAACGATAATTATGATTTAGACAATGCACATGTGTTACCAGCACTTATAAGAAAATTTCATGAGGCTAAAATAAATAATGAACCAACAGTAACCATTTGGGGTACAGGCAAGCCTAAAAGAGAATTTTTGCATGTAGATGATGCTGCTGCTGCATGTATTTATTTAATGCAAAATTATAATGATTCTTCTATTGTAAATATAGGCTGTGGTATCGATTTTTCTATAAAAGAAATGGCGTTAAAAATAAAAGAAATTGTAGGCTATTTAGGAGATTTAATTTTTGATGATACAAAACCCGATGGTACAATGCAAAAATTATTAGACGTACATAAATTAGAAAATCTGGGTTGGAAATACTCTATAGATTTAACTACTGGCTTAAAATATACTTATGAAGATTTCAGTAAAAATTACACAAAGTATATTGCAAAAAAAAACTAGATCTTAGTATAAATAAATGTGTAGAATAGCTGGAGTACTTAATAAAAAATTGGATACATTACAATTAGAAACAATTGTAGGAAAAATGTGCCAACTGCTTCAACATGGCGGACCAGACGATGGTGGAATTGCTACATTTAAAAACGATAACTTAGTACTTGGTAATAGAAGGCTTTCTTTGTTAGATTTAACAACTGCTGGGCATCAGCCAATGCAATTTACCGATCGATATACCATTACTTTCAATGGAGAATTGTATAATTACTTAGACCTAAAAGCCGAATTAATAGCGGAAGGTTTGCAATTTAAAACCAACACCGATACCGAAGTTGTACTTGCAGCTTTTGCAAAATGGAATACAAAAAGTTTTGCAAAATTCAATGGTATGTTTGCATTTGCACTTTGGGATAATGAAGAAAAAATAATTTATTTGGTAAGAGATGCGGCAGGTATAAAACCACTATATTATTCTACACACACTACAGCGCTTGCTTTTGCTTCAGAAATAAGGGCTTTTGCTCCCTTAGAGTATTTGAGTACTAAAAATGAAAATGCAAGTGTTTTTCAATTGGCTTACGGTTATATACCAGAGCCAGTTACAACTTTAAAAAATGTACAGTGTTTACCCAAAGGCTGCTATTATAAATACAACGCCAATACCAATAAGGGTAATTTATTCTCATTTAATTATTTTAGTTTCGGTAATAAAATAAATTCTGAAATTGATGCAAAACAAATAATACATAAGTCTTTAAATAATGCTGTACAAAGGCAAATGATTGCCGATGCACCTGTGGGTGTTTTTTTAAGTGGCGGTATTGATTCTGCAATAATTGCTAATTTGGCAAGCAGCAATTCAAAAAAAAATGTACATACCTTATCCATTTATTTTAATGAAGAAAATTATTCCGAAAAAAAATATCAAGATATTGTTGCTCAAAAAATTGGAAGTAATCATCATTCAATACTATTAACTGAAAATGAATTTCATGCCAACTTTGCCGATTTTATGGTTGCAATGGATATGCCCACTTGCGATGGAATAAACACTTGGTTTATTAGCAAGTTTGCTGCCAACGAAGGTTTAAAAGCTGTATTGTCGGGAGTTGGAGCCGATGAATTGTTTGGAGGTTACCCATCTTTTGATAGAATAAAAAAAGCAAAAATTTTAGCAAAACTACCAAAAGCAGTTTTACTTGGACTAGGCAATATCAACAATAAAAAATTAGCTAGATTATCATATTTAAAACTTGGAGGCATACGAGGCTTGTATTTGTTTTTGAGAGGGCATTTTAATACTAAACAAATTGCTCAACAATTAGGGGCGTATGAAAAAGATGTTTGGAATATTATACAAAACATGCCAACATCTCCAATTTTAGAAAATTGTGAAGCAAAAAATACTGCAAGCTGGCTAGAA
Organism: Ferruginibacter sp.; assembly: GCA_013141435.1. Classification (GTDB taxonomy): domain Bacteria; phylum Bacteroidota; class Bacteroidia; order Chitinophagales; family Chitinophagaceae; genus Ferruginibacter. The sequence goes on along the minus strand of JABFQZ010000014.1, from coordinate 87,979 downwards.
TATAATTTGTATATGCAAGATCAATTATTAAAAGATGCAGATATAATGAGTATGGCTCATGGGTTAGAAATAAGAGTGCCTTTTTTGGATAATGAAGTAATAGAATCTGTTTTTTCCATCAACGAAAATATTAAGTATGCTGGTAAAATGCCCAAACAATTATTAATAAAATCTTTTGAAAATATTTTGCCAAAAGAAGTTTGGAACAGACCCAAAATGGGCTTTAGTTTTCCTTTTGCAGAGTGGATGAAAAATAGTGAATTTGTTAATGAATTATCGCATAATAATAATAATGATTATACAAAAAAAGCTTGTCAAGATTTTCTTTCGGGTACTTTGCACTGGAGCAGAATTATGTCGCTAATAGTATTAAAAAATAAAAACTTGATTTAATATTTTATAAAATTTCGCTTTATTTCAAACCAAATTTTATTTTTAACACTCAAAGTATTTTCTGCTACCGGCGGTATCGAAAAAGTATGTAAAGTTGCTGGTAAAGCCTTGTTTGAATATGGGCTACAAAATAATAAAACAATAAAAATTATGAGCATGCACGACCCCAAAGTTTGTGCAGTAGATAATAAATATTTTCCGACCGAAATTTTTTGTGGCTATAATGCAAACAAAACAATTTTTGTAAAAGATGCACTAAAAGCTGGGGCTCGTAGTAATATTGTAATATTAAGCCATATAAATCTATTACTTGTTGGTTGGCTCATAAAAAAAATAGCCCCAAATACAACGGTAATATTGTTAGCACATGGTATCGAAATTTGGAGCACATTAAGCAAACAAAAAATGATGATGTTGACTGCTTGCAACAAAATATTATCGGTAAGTAGTTTTACAAATGAAAGAATACAAGCAGTTCATAATATACCAAAAGAAAAATGTTTTGTTTTTAACAATTGTATAGATCCATTTTTAGAAAAACCAGATAAAAAAATTAGAAATATTGAATTAATAAAAAGGTATAACCTTAAAAGCAATGATATAATTTTATTGACAATTACACGACTTTCCGAAAAAGATAGATACAAAGGCTATACACAAGTATTAAAATCATTAGTGTTAATTGTAAACAAAAATAAAAATATTAAATACATACTTGCCGGTAGTTATGAAGTACAAGAAAAAAAATATGTAGAATCATTAATTGCAAAATATAATTTGCAAAGCAATGTAATAATAACTGGCTTTATAAAAGAAGAAGAATTGGCATGGCATTTTTCGCTTGCAGATATTTACATTATGCCAAGTTCCAAAGAAGGATTTGGAATAGTATTTGTAGAAGCAATGTATTACGGAGTGCCAGTAATAGCAGGTAATGTAGATGGCTCAGTAGATGCATTGTTGCAAGGAAAACTTGGTATTATTATAAATCCTGAAGATACAAATGGTATAACAACAGCTTTGCAAAAAATGATTGAAAGCTACAACGATTACAAACCCAATCAAGCATTATTGATGAAACATTTTGGGTACGAAAATTACAAACAAAACTTGGATACATTCTTAAATTAGTTATTTGGCCTTAAATTAATATGGTTTTTATAGTATCGAATAATTCATAAATTCACTTCGTGAACTTAGTGGAAAATAAAATGGAAAAAATAATTACAGACGAACATTGGGATGAAATAATTGAACCTAGATCAAAATTATTTGACCTACGACTAAAAGAAGTGTGGAGATATAGAGATTTGCTTATACTATTTGTAAAAAGAGATTTTGCAGCACAATATAAACAAACAATACTTGGCCCATTATGGCATTTAATACAACCAGTATTTACTACTATAGTTTTTTTATTTGTATTTAAAAGTATTGCAGGCATACAAACCGATGGTATAAATGCAACACTTTTTTTTATGAGTGGCATTACTATTTGGAATTATTTTTCGGCATGCCTTACAGGTACTTCAAATACATTTGTAGCCAATGCGGGCATTTTTGGTAAAGTTTATTTTCCAAGATTAGTAATACCATTAAGCACAGTACTTAGCAATATTATTAAGTTTGTCATACAATTTTTTGTACTTTTTTTGGTAATGGTTTGGATAGGTTTTAAAGAGCAGTATTTTTATTTTGGAGCCACATGGTTGCTTATTCCATTATTAGTTGTAATGATGGCTGGCATGGGTTTAGGCCTTGGAATTATTATTTCATCACTCACCACCAAATACCGAGACTTTACAGTACTTATAGGATTTGCTGTACAATTATTAATGTATTTAACACCAATTGCTTATCCACTTTCTATTCTTAAAGGTAAAAGTTATGCTTGGTTATTACAATACAATCCGCTTACTCCAATTGTAGAAGCATTTAGGTATGCCTTGTTGGGCAAAGGGAGTTTTGAGCCATTACATTTATTATACAGTGCTATCTTTATATTGACTACATTATTTTTTGGTGCAGTTATTTTTAATAAAGTAGAGCGTAGTTTTATGGATACAGTGTAGAAGTTGAAAGCCTTCTATATTAGCCCGAAGTGTATTTTGGCTAGAAAAAACAATTTAATTTTTTTGATTAAAATGAAAAATAAAATTGAATATTTTGTACACGAATCATCCTATATAGATGATGGATGTGAAATAGGAAAAGGAACAAAAATTTGGCACTATTCGCACATAATGAAAGGATGTGTAATAGGAGAGGATTGTAATATTGGCCAAAATGTGGTTGTATCGCCAAAAGTTGTATTAGGTAGAAATGTAAAAATACAAAATAACGTTTCTTTATATACGGGTGTAGTGTGTGAAGATGATGTTTTTCTAGGACCATCAATGGTATTTACCAATGTAATAAACCCTCGTAGTGCAATTGTAAGAAAACATGAATACAAAGAAACCGTTGTAAGAAAAGGTGCAAGCATAGGTGCAAACGCAACAATTGTATGCGGCAATGAAATTGGACAATATGCAATGATAGGTGCAGGAGCTGTAATAACAAAACCAGTAAAACCTTACGCACTCGTAGTTGGCAACCCTGCAAAACAAATAGGTTGGGTGAGTGAATATGGTAATACAATAGAATTTGACAATAATGGAGAATGGGTATGTAAAGAAAGTGGAGAAAAATATTTTTTAAAAAATGAAATGGTAGTAAGAACAAAATGATAAACGTAACTAAAACATACCTTCCTAATTTTGATGAATACACCGTTACTTTAAAGCGTGCTTGGGATAAAGCTTGGCTTACAAACAATGGTGAACTGGTGCTAGAACTTGAAGGCAAGTTAAAAGAATATCTAGGAGTAGAAAACTTTTTATTTACAAACAATGGTACCATCGTTTTGCAAATGGCATTAAAAGTATTGGGTATTACCAAAGAGGTAATTACAACTCCTTTTAGTTATGTGGCTACTACAAATGTTATTATCTGGGAGGGTTGTAAACCTGTGTTTGTTGATATAGATCCCAATACATTTTGTATAGATGCTTCAAAAATAGAAGCAGCTATTACAAGTGAAACCGAAGCTATACTAGCCACTCATGTGTTTGGTATAAATTGTGATATTGAAACAATTGAAGCTATTGCAAAAAAGTATAATTTAAAAGTTATTTACGATGCTGCACATGCTTTTGGAAGTACATACAAAGGCAAATCATTGTTGCAATATGGCGATATAATTACTTGTAGTTTTCATGCTACAAAATTATTTCATACAGGAGAAGGTGGTTGTATCATTGCAAATGATAAAGAGCTTGCAAATAAATTAATGTTGTATAGGCAATTTGGACATGTATTTGATGATTTTTATAGTATAGGCATAAATGGGAAAAACTCTGAATTTCATGCAGCTATGGGGCTTTGTGTATTGCCAAATGTTGCAGCAATAATTGCCGATAGAAAACGTATTTCGTTGTTATACGATGCATCGCTTGCTACTATTTTACAAAGGCCAAAAATGGAAAATACACTTAGTTATAACTATGCTTATTATCCTGTTGTATTTAAGTCGGAAGAAGTATTGTTGCAAGTAGTAGAAAAATTAAAAGAACAACAAATATCAGGGCGCAGGTATTTTTATCCATCATTAAATGAATTGCCATTTATAGAAAAGCAGCCTTGTGTCGTATCTGAAGATATTAGTAGGCGGGTGTTTTGCCTTCCATTCTATTATGGGTTGGAAGATGAACATATACAAACAATCATTACATGTATTTTATCAATTATAAAAAAATAAAAAAATGTTGATAATCGGTGCAAAGGGTTTTGCTAAAGAGGTACTAGAAATTTTTCATCAGCAAAACAAGTTGGATAATATTTTTTTTTATGATGATGTTACAAATGACATCGGAGATAAATTGTATAATTTTCATATCTTAAAAAGTGAAAAAGATGTAGCTACGCTTTTTAAAAATGATAATAGGTTTACAATCGGAATTGGAAATCCAGTAACAAGAGCCATTTTGTATGAAAAATTCTTGCAGCTTGGCGGAAAATTTATAAGCACTATAAGCCCATTTGCTGTAATTGGAAACTATGGTAATGTTATTGAAGAAGGTTGTAACATAATGACTGGTACAATTATTACAAATGATGTTTCAATAAAAAGGGGTTGCTTAATAAATTTGAATTCTACTGTTGGGCATGATACCACAATTGGGGAATTTACAGAGCTTTCGCCAGGGGTGAGCATTTCGGGTAATTGTATAATAGGATCTTTTTGTAATATTGGAACAAACGCAACCATTTTACCAAAGGTTGTACTAGGTAATAATGTAATAGTGGGAGCAGGTGCAGTAGTAGTAAAAGATGTAGCTGATGGTGAAACTGTAGTAGGTATACCAGCCAAATCAATATCAAAAAAGTAACATGAGTGATACTGTAATAAAAGTAGAAAATATATCTAAACAATACCGCCTAGGAGATGTAGGTACAGGTGCACTTGCACATGATGTAAACAAATGGTGGCACAAAGTACGTGGCAAAGAAAACCCATATTTAAAAATCGGCGAAATAAATGACAGGGCTACAAAAGCAGATAGCGATTATGTATGGGCATTAAAAAATATAAATTTTGAAGTAAAACAAGGCGAAGTGCTGGGTATAATAGGAAGAAACGGAGCAGGTAAAAGTACCCTCTTAAAAATACTTAGTAAAACAACAACACCTACCACTGGAAGTATAAAGCTAAAAGGAAGAATAGCAAGTTTGTTAGAAGTAGGTACTGGCTTTCACCCCGAGCTTAGCGGTAGAGAAAATATTTTTTTAAATGGTGCTATTTTGGGCATGACCAAGCAAGAAATAAAAAGCAAGTTTGATGAAATTGTAGATTTTGCTGGCGTAGAACGATATATAGATACACCTGTAAAACGCTACAGCAGCGGTATGTATGTGCGCCTTGCCTTTGGGGTGGCTGCGCATTTAGAACCAGAAATTTTGATTGTAGATGAAGTGCTTGCAGTAGGCGATGCAGAGTTTCAAAAAAAAGCATTGGGGAAGATGAAGGATGTGAGTGAGAAAGGAGGGAGAACGGTTTTGTTTGTGAGTCATAATATGGGAGCAATATCAACTCTTTGCGATAGAGGTTTATTGTTGATTAATGGCAATGTAAATTGTAATGATAACATTGAATCAGTTGTAAAACAATATCTAAATACAGGCTTAAATAGCAATGCAGATTTTAAAAATACAAACAATAATTTGAACGAAAGTATTTATAGTATTAAAATTAGCAATGAATCAGAAAATTCAACTTTTAATTTTGCTAAACCAATAAAAATTTTTTTTTCGATAAAACATTTGTCTAAAATTAAAGGAACAACTATTGGAATTGCTATTAAAGATAGATGGCAACAAAAAATTTTTACTGATACTTTTGTTATACCTGAATACAACCTCAATAAGTTAGAAAGTAAAATAGAAGTAATTATTCCAAGTAAAATTCTATTAACAGGTTTGTATTTTGTTGATGCAGCAATTTTTTTACAAAACCAACAACCATTTGAATATTTAACAGAAGTGTGTTCTTTTGAGATAGAGGATTTGGAATCTGAACTATCAACATATAGTAATAGCAATATTGGAAGTTTTTATTTAAAGTGTGATTGGAATGTTAAATAAAATAATAAAGAAAATTAAACTGATAATGTTTAACCCAGGATTGGGTTATAAAAATTTGCAATCTAAATATAAACTTAAGAATATTTTTATTGGATCTAATAATAGAATTGATGATTTTGTAATTTTTGAAAATCCGCTTTCAGGAACAATTAGTATTGGTAACGGTAATGAATTTCGTATAGGTAGTTTATTGATTACAAATGGCGGTAGTATAAAAATTGGAAATAATTGTAGTATAAATCCATATACAATAATATATGGACATGGAAAAGGAGTAGTAATTGGAGATAATGTTTTAATTGCAGCACATTGTGTAATAATACCGGCCAATCATAAATTTGATAGAAAAGATATCCCAATAAAATTGCAAGGAGAAAATTATAAAGGAATCCGTATTGAAGATGATGTATGGATTGGTGCTGGATGTCAAATATTAGATGGTGTTACTATAGGAAAAGGAGCAATAGTAGCAGCAGGAAGTGTAGTTAATAAATCAGTAGAATCATACACTATTGTAGGAGGTGTGCCAGCAAAATTTATAAAAAAAAGATAAATTGTTAAGGGAAACTAAAGTAGCATTTTCACTATTAGCATTTTATAAAAAATGTATCGTAGCATTAGCCTTTCTTTTTAAAAAAGTTTTTAGTAAAAGTCCTAAAATTTTTGATAAAAGTGTAAATGAATTTGTACAATTAATTTGGTTTATAAAAAAGGGTATTTCAATTAAAAAAAATAATGATAACAGTTACCTCTTTTCTTCTATTTTAAATAAAAAAAATATTAAGCTAGTAGTTCGTAAAAATAGCAGCGATGATTTGGTTTTTAGAGATATTTTATTAAATGAAGAATATAGTTTTGTTTTAAAAACAATATTATTAAAAGAAAATGCAGTAATAATTGATGCTGGGGCAAATATTGGAACTAGTACAATATTTTTCAAGTCATTTTTACCCAAAGCAACTATTTATAGTATTGAGCCTGCGCAAGCAAATTTTAATTTGCTCAAACAGAACATTCAAATAAATAGTTTAGATACTGTTACACTTTTGCGAAATGCAATTTGGATTAATGATAATATTTTAGATATTAGTGATGATTTTAGAGATAAAAAACAATGGTCAATATCCGTAAAATCTGCTTCATCAAAAAGCATTTCTAATCTTAAAGGTATTACTCTTAAACAAATAATTAATAAATACAGTATTAAGAAAATTGATTTATTAAAAATTGATATAGAAGGTGCTGAAAGATTTCTTTTTTCAGATAATGATTTTTACAAGTCTGTTTTAGAATTTGTTGAAAATATTGTAATTGAAATACACGATGAATTTGATATAAGAGAAGATATTGATTTGAAAATGGAATTAGGTGGGTATTATAAAACCCATTCAGGCGACTTAACTTTATATTATAAAAAATAAAGATTCATTTCTGAGTACTTTTAAAATTATGCTTTAACTCATTGTGAAAAAAATCATTTCCATATATTTTCCATTCTTATTTAAAGTATTAAAAATAATAAAGGGCATTGATTATAAATTTTTACTCGGATTACCAAGAATAAATGAAAAAGATTATATAAAAGAAATCTTTGATTTTCAAAAAGGGAATGAAATTATCTATGAGTTATTAACTAACCCTCACCCCGTTTTAATTACTAGGTTTGGGTCTGCAGAATTAACAGTTTTATTAAATGGATTATTTATAGAAAATAGTAAATTGTCTGAATGGGATTTTGATAGAATAAAACTAGGTATTTTTAATGTTAATGGAGTTTTTCCACCAACCCAAGAAACACTACAGAAATTTTATGGGTTGTATGCAGCTTGCTTGCCAAACATAGATGGATTAGGGGTATGGTATAATTATGGAGAGAATATTTTTCATAAAAAATATTTTAAGAAAGCCCCACTTTTTAATTTGGAAAGTTTGGAGCCTTTTAGATTTAATAATCCATGGAGTAGGGCTTTAAAAGGTAAAAAAGTACTAGTTGTTTTGCCTTTTGAAAAAACAATTTCAATGCAATATCTTAGAAAAGAAAAGTTGTTTTCAAATGAATTTGTACTTCCAGATTTTTTGCTAAGGGTTTATAAGCCTTACAATAGCTATATTGATATTCCAGAGGTAGGTAAAGATTGGTTTTTTTATTTGCAAAAAATGAAAGATGAAATTAAAGCTATTGATTTTGATATAGCGCTTGTAGCAGCAGGGCCATTTGGTTTGCCATTGGCATCAGCAATAAAAGACATAGGAAAAAAGGCAGTACATGTTGGTGGTGCGTTGCAGTTGTTATTCGGTATAAAAGGCAATAGGTGGGAAGAAAGACCAGAATTTTTAAAATATATGAATGAATACTGGGTAAAGCCTGACGAATCTGAAGTACCTAATTTGGGAATTAAAAATAAAATTGATAAAGGATCTTATTGGTAAAATTAGCATAAAAGCTTAAAATTATATCTTTGAATTTTTCTATTATTATAAATGCATACAACCCAAATCTTAATTGCTTTAAAAGGTTACTCGATGCTGTTAAAGGATTAGATAAATCAGACATTGCATTTGAGGTTTTGATTGTTGATAATAATTCAATACCTGCTTTGGTTACTTTGCCAATTGTTACGGAATTACTTTTGACACATCATTGTATAAAAATAATTAATGAAATTGAACCTGGTCTTACTGCGGCAAGAATGTGTGGAATTAAAGCTGCTAAATATGAGTGGCTTATTTTTTTTGATGATGATAATGAACCAAAATTTGATTACTTAACAGTATTGAAACAAAATATAATTAAGCATCAAAGAGTAGCTGCTTGGGGCCCAGGTAATATAGAGGTAACTTATATGAATTTGCATACGCCTAAATGGTTAGATGCATACAAGTATATTTTTCAAGAACAGTACACTGATAAAACGTTCTTTGGAAATGAAGTTGGTTCACAAGATTATTATCCTTACGGCACTGGATTATGTGTAGCTAAGAATGTTGCAATTGAATATTGTAAACGTGTAGAAAATAATACGTATACTTTAACAGATAGAAAAGGGAAAAGTACCAGTAGTGGTGGAGACTTACAGCTGGTATTAACTGCAACAGATTTAGGCTTTTCTGTTGGGAAAATAGGAAATTTATTTATGAAACATAATATTATAGAAAACAAAACTTCAATATTAAAAATATGTAAATTAATTTATGGGCTTGAAAGCAGTGTTTTCCCTGCTCATGCTGAGGTTTTAAAATGGGATAAATCTAAAATTAATGAGTTTAAAATGATAAGCAATTATGATTTTATCAAATCAATATACAGTAATTTTTTTGTTAAAAGAAATGGGATTCGAAAATCTCTAATAAATTTAGCATCAATTACAGGGCAGCAGCAAGGGGTAGCAACATTAAAATGTATTCCTCATAAAGCTAAGTTTATTCATTTAGCTACAAAATATTTTAATAGGTAATTAGCGTTTGATGAATTATAAACTTCTTGATTTCTTTCGTAGCAACTATTTTAGATTAATTAGAAGAAAGCCAAATTTTAAACGCTTTAGATCTAAAATTAATGATATTAATGCATCTGATGATTTTATTGGAGCTGCAATTGCAAGTGGTAAACCTTTTATGATTGCTAAGCTAGGTGAGTCTGAGCTTGAGGTATTGAGAAACTATTTTGCAATTGAAAGGAATAAAAAAAAATCAAAATTTTTTCTATTTTTTGATTATTTAAAATACGGAGAAAAAAATATTTGGACAGGATTTAATACAATAGTAAATGATTCTGGCTTTTTTCCAAAAAATGAGAATCTGTTATTTAAGATTTCAGAAATTTATGTAAACGGAATAAAAAATATAGATTATTTCGGCACAGCCCAAGGTCTTGATGGTTGGTATAATAACAGAGGGGAAGATTTTGTAATAAATAAACTTAACCCTTTTGTAAATATAATTACTGTCTCTGCTCTTGATGCACTAGCTTATAATAAAATAACTTGGCCAAGTTATCTAAAAAACAAAAAAGTTCTTGTAATACATCCTTTTCAAAAATCTATAGAAAGTAATTATGAAAACCATGATAAGGTCTTCCCTAAAGAGTTCTTACCTAGTTTTAATTTAAAAACATTAAAATCTGTACAAAGTATAGGGTTTAATGAAACAGGGTTTAATGATTGGTTTGAAGCTTTAAAGGATATGGAATTGAAGATTGATAATATTGATTTTGATATAGCGTTAATTGGATGTGGAGCTTATGGATTGCCTTTAGCTTCTTTTATAAAAAATAAAGGTAAACAAGCAATACATGTAGGTGGGGCACTTCAATTGTACTTTGGTATATTAGGTAAAAGATGGGATAATCACCCAGTAATTAAAGATATAAAAAACAAATACTGGATAAGGCCTGATGATACAGAAATACCTATTTCTTTTGAAATTGTAGGTAATGGTTCAAAATCTTATTGGTAAATAAAATAAAAAATATGTCAACATACACTCATTTAGAGCTAACTCATAATAAAAAATCTGCAAGTACAATCCTTCCAATAATTATCAATTTATTTAATCCAAAAAGTGTTATTGATGTTGGTTGTGGTACTGGAAGTTTTTTATCTGTGTTGTCAGATTTGGGGTTAAAAGATATAAAAGGTGTAGAAGGTGATTGGTTGGATAGAAGTAAACTTTACGTGGACTCCTCTTTAATTGATACAGTTGATTTACAAAAGCTATTTAGTTTTGATAGAAAGTTTGATTTAGCTATTTGTTTAGAAGTTGCAGAACATTTAGCTGAGTCTACTGCAGATGACTTTGTACATTCACTCACAAAATTGAGTGGAGTTATCTTATTTTCTGCGGCTATACCAGGTCAGGGGGGGCAAAATCATTTAAATGAAAAATGGGTTGACTATTGGCAAAATAAATTTAAAAGGCAAGGTTATTCTTTTTATGATATTATGCGTCTGAAGTTTTGGAATAATGATGATGTAGAGTTTTGGTATAAGCAAAATATGTTTATAATAATTGATGATAAAGTTGATAATTTTGGACTTGCAAAAGTAGAATCAATAAACACGTTTATACATCCAGAGTTGTTTACTTTAATTGTTAACAATCGAAATGATTTATATGAAAAGTATATTAATTTGGCTTGGGGAAAAGAGAAGGTAGGAATGTACTTCAAATTATTTTGTAAGAGTATTTTAAAGAAAATGGGCTTAACCAAGTAAAGTGACCCCTTTAGCACCAATATTGTTTATTATTTTCAATCGTCCAAGTTCTACAAAAATTGTGTTTGAAGCTATTCGTAAGGCAAAACCAAGCAAATTATACATAGCTGCAGATGCTCCTCGAAAAAACAAAGAAGATAAGAAGAAATGTTTTGATGCAAAAAAATATACTGAAAATATAGATTGGCCTTGCCAAGTTTTTAGGTTATATCAATCAGATAACTTAGGTTGTAGTCTTGGTCCACGGGCGGCATTTGATTGGTTTTTTTCTCAAGAGCAAGAAGGTATTATTTTAGAAGATGATTGTGTGCCTGATGGTTCTTTTTTTTGTTTCGCTACAGCTATGTTGGAAAAGTATAGAGCCAATAAAAAAATTATATCTATAAATGGTTCTAACCTTGGTTATAAATTAAAGAATGGAGATAGTTATAGCTTTAGCAGGTATATGAATATGTGGGGCTGGGCTACATGGGCAGATAGAGCAAATAAAATTGATTACAATTTAAAGTATTGGAAATGCGTAAAAAATCCATTGTTATATCTGCATAAAAAATTAAGTAATCATTTGTTTGATTTGGATATTAATTGGTATAAATATTGGCAACACAAATTTGATATTACTGTAACTAAAGAAAATATTACTTGGTGGGACTGGCAATGGATTTTCCATCAAATTGAAAATAATCAATTATCAATAGTACCATCAGTAAACTTGGTTACTAATATTGGGTTTGACGAAAATGCAACACATACAAACGAAGCAAATAATCCTTCTGCAAATATTGTTTCAAAAGAATTACTTACCCCATATTTACACCCAGCCCAAATAAAACCGGATGTTGATTATGAAGAAAATTTTGTTAAATGGGTTTGGTGTTATCATAAACGTTTACCAGTAAGTTTTTATTTAAAACAACTCATTTCTAAAAAACTTAAAAATAATTGAATACACTATTTCCAAAAATATCAATAGTTACACCATGTTTTAACCAAGGGCATTTTATTGAAGAAACAATTTTAAGTATCCTCAATCAAAATTATCCTAATCTAGAGTATATTATAATTGATGGTGGAAGTACAGATAACACTGTTGAAATTATAAAAAAATACGAAAACTATTTAAAATATTGGATTAGTGAGAAAGATAGTGGCCAAGCAAATGCTATTAATAAAGGATTAAAGTTTTGCACAGGAAAAATATTTAATTGGCTTAACAGTGATGATTACCTAGAGCCTGATTCGTTGTACAAAATTGCCACTGCTTTTGAAGATGAAAAAGTGCAGATGGTTGCAGGGAAAGTTAGAAATTTCTCCTCAACAAATGAAGAAATAATACAAAACCAATATTTATCAGCAGAGGGCTTAATGTGTTGGAAGCAAAATGTAAAATTTGTACAACCTGGTGTATGGATGCGTAGAGAAATGATTGAAAAATGCAGCGGTATAAATGAAAATTTTCATTATGCTTTTGATTGGGATTTGTATATACGATACCTGTACAATTTTCCAGTAGTAAAAGAAATACCTGATTTGTTAGTACATTTCAGGTTGCATGAACAATCTAAAACACAATCTCTAAGTGAGCGATTTGTTTTGGAAGAAAGAAAAATAATAGAACATATTTATACTATGCCTGAGTTTGAAGGTTTGCATAGTGCTTGTAAATATAAAATATCGAAAACGAATTGGACAGGTTTTTTATCAGATTTATCTAAGAGTGATACTACTTTTTTTTATAAAGTAATTAAGCTTTTGCAAAATATTTTTGAATATAAAAATGCAAGTTTTTCAAGGCAGTCTCTTGGGGCTATTAAAGCTTTTGCAAAAAATGAAATTATATAGTGGCTTCTTCCAAAAAGAAAATACTATGGCTCACTCATGAAGCAAATTTAAGTGGAGCAAATATTGCTATGCTTGAGTATGCAAATGCATTAAAAGATGAGTACGATTTTCATTTTATACAACCGCATCAAGGCAACATGGTTGAAGTAATCCAAAAACAGAATTTCGGTTCTGCAATAATTTACCAATACGCCTGGGCAGTTTCAGCTGATTTGCCAATTGTTAAAAACAAAATCAAAGTTTTTGTTAGATCTCTAATTGCAATATGTAAAACTTGCATCTTAATATTTAAAGAAAAACCATCCACTGTTTTTACAAATACACAAGTTCCATTTATAGCAAGTATAGCAGCATATATAATGTGTAAGCCACATGTATGGTGGTTGCATGAGTTTGGTGAGGAAGATTTTGGTTTTACAATTGGTTTTGGGAAAAAACAAAAGGCTTATGCTTGGATGCAAAAAAGCAAATTGTTTATAGCTAATTCAAAAGCAATTTTAAATAAATTTCAAGCTTTAATGCCTGTAGCAAATATTAAATGTATTTACCAGCCTGTAACAGTAAAACATTTTGAAGTAATAGAAAAAAAAACAGCACCTTATTTAATGTTTGGACAACTGATAAAAAATAAAGGGCATTTAGAAGTTTTATCCGCACTGGCAAAAGTTGATAACAGATTTAATAAAGAATTGTTACACATAATTGGCCCTAGTGAAGATGCTAAATATGTAGAAACATTACAGAATTTTATTTTTGAAAATGGATTGACAAGTAATGTAAAAATAAAAACAGGCTTTTTTATAAAAGAAGAAATATTACCACAGTATAATTTTCTTATTGTAGCTTCAAAAGCAGAAGCATTTGGAAGAGTAATTATAGAAGCCAATAAAATGGGCTTAAAAGTAATTGTAAATAATAGTGGAGGAGCTCCAGAGTTGGTAAATGAAACAAATGGAATCTTATATAATACTGAAATGGACTTAATAAAAATCTTTAATGGTAATTGCACATTTAATAATTCTGAAAATAAATTAGCTTACGATGAAAATGAAGAAATCATAAAGTTGAAAAAATATCTTTTAGAAATAAATGCATAACAGCGAACCATTATTTACTATTGCTACCATTACCTATAATTCTTCTAAGTGGATAAGGCAAGCTATTGAAAGTATTTTAGCTTCTTCATATACTAATTTTGAGTTAGTAATTTCTGATGATTGCTCCACTGACAATACTTGGGATATAGTTTCTGAATATAAAGATGTAAGAATACGCTCATGGAGAAATGAAAATAATATTGGAGAATATCCTAATAGAAATAAGGTATTAAATAGTGCAAAAGGGCAATATATTTTATTTGTAGATGGAGATGATATTTTGTATAAAAATAGTTTGAGTACTTATGCTTCTTTAATAAATTATTTTCCAGAAGTGCCTGCTATTTGGGGAGTATATCCTGTATATTTTGATTTTGTAGTGTTCCCTTATTTATTTACTGCTCTTGAATTGTCTAGTCTAAATTTTTTAAGCACCTATCCAATTACAGTTGTTGGTTTTGCAGAGTCACTTTTTAAAGTAAGCTCACTAAAAGAAATGGGAGGGTTAGATGAGAGATTTGCAAGCGGTGATACATTTTTAAAAAGAAAATTTAGTTGTATCTACGATGTACTCTTAATACCTGCAGGAGCAGTATTTTGGAGGCAACATGACGGCCAAGCTAGTAATAAGGTAAGGACGGCCTATAAAAATTTGATGGAAACTTATTTGATCGATAAAGAAATTTTGTCATCTAATTATCATCCTTTCTCATCCGATACGCTTCTAAAAGCCAGAAGTAATTTAAAAATAAGAACCATAAAACTCATTTTTAAAAATACTATCCAAAAGCTTAAAATTTTTGATTTTTTTCAGTTATTAAAACGATTACACATTCCTTTATCGGATATAAAGTATTTATTTAAAAGAGGAAACTATACTTATAAGATTAAGTCGCCAGAATTACTGCCTTTGAAAAACGATTATAATTTTGTAGAAACTAATACTAAATGCTAAGATTTATTTTTAAAGCAAAGAATAGAATATATAAATTGATAGATATTCAATTTAAAAAACTACAAATAGTAGAGTGGAAAGCGCTTTATAAAAATAGATTTTATTTAAAAAGTGGATTTGATTTTGGAAATTTATTTTCGTTGAATTTTGATATTTCAAATTCTTTAGTACAAATTGGAAATAGTGTAACGTTTAGAGATTATTGTATCATACGTTCTGGTTGCGATAGTAAACTTTCAATTGGTAATAATGTATTCTTCAATAGCAATTGTTCTATAAATTGTTTTGATGAAATTACAATAGGAAATGATTGTTTGTTTGGTGAAGCAGTAAAGTTTTATGATGCAAATCATAATTATAAAAATGCAGATGTTTTAATCTCAAGCCAAGGCTGGAATACTGGTAAAATAAAAATTGGCAATAATTGTTGGTTTGGTGCTAATGTTATTATACTAAAAAATGTATCAATTGGTAATAATGTTGTAATTGGTGCAAATTGTTTAGTTTATAAATCAATACCTGATGATTGTGTGGTTACTTGTAACCAGCAATTGAAAATTGATGTAAAAAATAAGACGAATATTGGAAATGGATAGAATTAGTTTTTGGTTATACAAGTTATATATACTTACTTATGTTTTATACAGGTATATAATAGGTAATTCATGGAAATTAGTGCAAGGTATTTATATGCCTTTACAATTTAGTATTGGGTTTAATACACTAAGGTGGATTGTAAATGGGCAATATGAAATGGGAGAATATACTATTGTTAGCCAAAAAATAAGTAAGCAAGATGTTGTCATGGAAATAGGCACAGGATTGGGTTTTATATCTTCCTATTGTTCAACAATTGTAGGTTCTAACAATGTACATACTTACGAAGCTAATCCATTAAACATTGTAAAAGCTAGAGAGGTTTTCAAAAAAAATAATGTTAGTCCTAATATTACCAATGCGTTATTGGCAAATGATAATGGGGCTACAAATTTTTCTATAAATAAAAAAAGTAGGCTTGCGTCTTCGGTAAGTATCAATATTAATAATGAAAATATACATTTACAAAAATTAAATATAAATGAAATCATTAGTAAGATTAAACCTAGTTTTCTTATAATGGATATAGAAGGAGGGGAGTATGATATTTTTAAAATAATTAATTTTCAAAGTATTAAAAAAGTTCAATTTGAATTGCATCCATCTATTTTAGGGGAAGATAAATGTGAAGAAATATTTACATTACTAGCAAAAAGCAAATTTGAGAAAGTAATTGATTTGGAAGATGGAAGAAATTTTTATTTCGAGAAAAAGTAGCTATGAAAATTCTATTTGTTTTAAATGATTTTTTTCCTAACCAGATAGCAGGTACAGAAGTGTATGTAAAAACACTAGCCACAATTTTATTAGATAAATCTTACGATTGCACTGTATTAATTCCCAATTATAACAATAACTTAGATGAAACATATTTTGTAGATAATATCAAAGTCATAAAATATGCAGAGCCTTCCATTGTAGATAGAAAACTAATCATGGGTAAAAGAAAACCTGATGGATTAAATAATTTTTTGGAAATACTCAAAAATGAAAATCCTACTATTGTACATTTTCATGAACTGGCAGGTAGTAATGGAATAACATTGAGCCATGTTGTTGAAACAAAGAGACTAGGATTTAAAGTTGTTTTTACTGCACACCTTGCTTCTTACACTTGTAAGAATGGAGCATTGATGTATCAAAAAGAAACCTATTGTGACGGTGTTATAAATAATTTGAAATGTACAAAATGTGCATTGGTAAGCACTCATGGAAAAACGCTTAAAACTAGTTTGATTTATTCTTTTTCATCCTTTTTATATTATCTTGGTTTCGATACCACAAAATTTGATAATAGTGTAGGCACAGCTTTTGGTTTTCCTTTTATTATAAAAAAGCTAAAAGCTGACTTAAACACATTAGTTACTACCTGTGATAAGTTTGTAGTACTTACTAATTGGTATAAAAAAATATTGCTTCAAAACGGAATTGCAGAAGACAAATTATCGCTTATTTCCCAGGGATTGCCAAGTGATGCAATTGTGAAAAAAATGAATTGTAAAACAGTATTGCCTTTAAAAATAATTTTTGTTGGGCGTATAAGCCATTTTAAAGGATTACATCTCTTACTCGATGTTTGTAAAAGATTTAATACTACACAACTTGAGCTAAATATTTATGGAAAAGATAATAATGATGCTTACGCTAACGAATGTAAACTAATGATAGACGAAATGCCTCATGTACATTTGTATAACATTTTACCTTCAAATGTTGTTTTGCAAACTATGGCAAATAATCATTTACTTTGTCTTCCCTCTACATTTTCAGAAATGAGCCCACTCGTAATACAAGAAGCATTTGCTGCTGGTATACCAGTGCTTGCCTCTAATGTATATGGTAATGCGGAGCAAATTACGGATAGAGAAATTGGCTGGTTATTTAATTTTAATGATAGAAAAGATTTGGAAAATAAAATACAGTTGTTGATTAAAAATCCTGCTTTAATTGATACTGCAAAATCAAAAATTAAACCTGTAAAATCTTTTTACAATGTTGTAAGTGAGTATCAAAAGTTGTATAACCAAATTTTGCTAGCAGTATGAAAATTTTAATTGTAATGGATCCAGGTATAGTCATTCCAGTAAATGGTTATGGAGGTATAGAGAGGATTATAGAGTTATTAGCAAAAGAGTATTTGTCACTTGGTCATAAAGTTGATTTATTAATTACAACAGGATCAAATATAAATGGGTGTACCATTCATTCCTTTGGAAAAGAAGGTTTTCCTCCAAATAAATGGGATGCAAGGTTTGCCATATTATATGCTTGGAAATTTATATGGAAAAAAAGAAGTGACTATGATTTTATTCACAATTTTGGAAGGTTAGTTTATTTATTGCCTATCTTAAACTGTAAAGTGAAAAAGATAATGAGTTATCAAAGAGAAATAACCCAAAGAAATATTAAACTCTTTTGCAAGTTTCCAAACAAAAATATGTTTTATAGCAGCTGTAGTAAAAATTTGGTAGATAGGGCAAATGTACCAGGTAATTGGCATTCAATTTTTAATGGTTGCGATTTTAAAATGTATAATTTAAATAACAATATTAATGAACATTCGCCATTAATTTTTCTTGGACGTATTGAAAAAATAAAAGGCTGTCATACCGCAATTGCTGTAGCTAAGGCAACCAATAATGTATTAATAATTGCTGGCAATATTTCTCCATTGCCAGAGGAGCAAAAATACTTTGAAGAAGAAATAAAACCTCACATTGATGGTGTACAAATAAAATATATAGGTACAGTAAACGATGAGCAAAAAAATGTATGGTTAGGTAAATCTAAAGCATTGCTTTTTCCTATTGAATGGGAAGAACCTTTTGGTATTGTTATGGTAGAAGCCATGGCTTGCGGTACACCAGTAATTGGGTTTAAAAAGGGTTCCGTTGCCGAAGTTATAGATGATAGAGTAACAGGTTATAAAGTTGTTAACAAAAATGAAATGATTAAGGTGGTTGAACAACTCTCTAATTTCAATAGGGAAAATTGCAGAAAGCAAGCTGAAAAACGCTTCGATATAAAAATAATTGCTCAACAATATTTAGCAATAAATTAAAAGAAAGTGATAACTAAGTTTATAAAAAGTATTTTTCCATTTTCATTTAAGCGTTCAGTAAAAGAACATTTAGGAGTACCATCATTACATTGGAGCTTGCAAAATCTTAAGAAAAAAGGATTCAACCCAACACAAGTGGTAGATATTGGTGCTTATGAAGGTGGATGGACAAAAGACTTTTTAGAAGTTTATCCTCAATCAAATATATTGATGATAGAAGCACAGCCCCAAAAAGAATCTATTTTAAAGTTATTAAAAAATAAAAATATTGATTATATCATAGCATTGGTTTCGTCAGACGATAATTTGGAAGTGAATTTTTATGAAAATGAAACAGCAAGTCATATAAATTTTTCAAATATTATTGATCTTAATTCTACAAAAATTGTAAAAACAAAATCATTAAACACTATTCTATCTGAAAAAAATATTACATATCCTAATTTTTTAAAGTTAGATGTACAAGGGCATGAAATAGAAGTACTCAAGGGTTGTTTAAATGTTCTTGCTAATGTAGAAATTTGTTTACTTGAAGTTACATTAATAAAATTAGGAGATAATGATGTATTATTTACAGAGCTAAACAATTTTATGGATGCCCAAGGTTTTCAAGTATATGATATTACACAATTTATGCGAAGACCTTTTGACAGAGCAATGTATCAAATGGATGTAATGTATATAAAAAAAGATTCTGAGTTTGTAAATGATAGAAATTGGTAGAAAAGTAATGAATTCAAATCAAGCACTTTTTATTTGTAATGAAAAATTTTTGAACTCCAATTCTAATGAGGGAGGAGTAAAATTTTGCACAAATGAGTACATCACTCTATTGTCCACAAAGTTTAATTTATTATACTTACCAGTTACCTATTCAAAAAGTTTTTTTTACAAATTATCAAAGAAACTTGCTATAAGCTCATATAATGACTATGATGTAAATTCTTTTAAGGAAACCATTGTAAAAATTATAAATGAAAATAAAATACAATTTATTTTTTTGAATTTAACTAATACAACAGTTTTTGCTAAACTGATTAAAGACATAGATAATAATGTAAAAGTAATTCTTTGTTCGCATGGTAATGAAAGTGGAGATTATTTGCACGAACTGGTAAAACATCAAAAATACAATGGAATAAAAAAAATATTTGCAACTTTTTCGCTTGGTAAAATGCTAGAAATGGAAGCAACTTTAAGAACAGAAATAGACTTAGTTTTAACTGTGTCAGATGTAGAAGTTGGTATAGAAAAATGGCTTGGTGCTACAAAGGTATTTATGGTGCCAAGGTATATTGATAAAATGCAAATACCATACAACCCTGTATTGGGTAAGGTTGGATTTTTTTCAGATCTTAGTCATGAACCTAACTATTACGGAATTCTTCAGGTGTGCGAATGCTTACAAAAAAATAATTGTTCAAATATTCAACTACAATTAGCAGGTGCAGGCAAAGAGCGTGGAGAAAATTTGGAGCAAAGATTTAAGTTTGTTAAATATCTAGGATATTTATCTAATGAAAATCTGTTAGCTGAATTTTCAACCTGGACATTTGCCTTGAACCCAGTTTTTTATTATTCAAGAGGTGTGAGTACTAAACTTGGTAAATCATTAAGTTATGGTATGCCTGTAATTACATCAGAAATAGGATTGCGTGGCTATCTTTGGAAAGAAGGTAATATACCCACTTGTAGTGGAGCAGAAGAAATGGCTAATTTGATAAGCGATTTGGCTTATAATATTGATGCTTGCAAAAAATACAAAGAAGAAGTAATAAAAATACAAAATACCGCCCCAACTTATACAGATATTATGGATAAGGTACACTCTTTTTTACAATGATAGATAACAAAAAAATCCTTATCCTCTACCCACATTTTCCACCATCTAACCTTGCAGGAGTGCATAGGGCTAGGCTATTTGCCCAACATTTACCAACATTTGGTTGGGAGCCTACTATATTAACAGTTCATAAAAATTTTTATGAAGAAAAATTAGATTATAATTTAGAAAAACTATTGCCTTTAAATTTAAGAATTGTAAAAGTTAATGCATTTTCTACAAAAAAAATAAGACTATTTGGCGA
Source organism: Ferruginibacter sp. (assembly GCA_013141435.1). Lineage (GTDB taxonomy): Bacteria > Bacteroidota > Bacteroidia > Chitinophagales > Chitinophagaceae > Ferruginibacter. The sequence goes on along the minus strand of JABFQZ010000014.1, from coordinate 67,052 downwards.
TATAGGGTTGCGTGCATTTTTTCAATTATATAAAAAAGCAAAAGAATTATTGTGTACAGAAAAATTTGATTTTTTATATATCCCTATACCTTCTTTTTACTGTGCCTTGCTTGGTAGGATGCTATATGGTAAAACTAAAATAAAATACGGTATAGATTACATAGATCCATGGGTACACACTTTCCCTGGCAGCGAAAAAATATTTAGCAGGCACTGGCTTAGCACAAAACTTGCAAAATTTTTAGAACCAATTGCAGTAAAAAAAGCATCGCTTATAACTGGTGTAGCCGAAGGCTACTATCAACCAGTGCTTAATAGAAATCAGCATCTTAAAAATGTTATAACTGGTGCAATGCCTTATGGAGGCGAAGCAAAAGATCATGAAATAATTAAATCATTAAATATAGAACCAAATCTTTTTAAAAAGAATACGAACAAATTGCAATTTGTATATGCAGGGGCAATGTTGCCCAAGGCTTATAAGCCCTTAGAGAAAATATTTGAAGCAATATCAGAAAACAATGCATTATTTGAAACTGTAGAATTTCATTTTATAGGCACTGGCAAAAGAACAAATGATGCAGAAAGTTATAATATAAAACCTTTAGCCGAAAAATATGGGCTATGGAATTTAATTGTTTTTGAATATCCTGCTCGTATTCCTTATTTAGATGTATTGGTACACTTAAATATTGCAGATGCTGTATTTATTTTGGGAAGTACAGAGCCACATTATACTCCAAGTAAAGTTTATCAAGCAATACTTTCTGGCAAATCTTTATTTGCTGTATTGCATGCTCAAAGCAGTGCGGTAAAAGTTATAAAAGATTCTAACGTTGGTGTAGTAATTGATTTTAATGGTGAGAATGATGTAGAAAATATAAAAAAATCTTTTGTCCATTCTTTTTTGGGATATAAAAAGTTTTTACACACATTTAAAAAAGAACAAGTAAATACTGAGTTATTTAATGAGTATTCAGCTTTTGAAGTTACAAAAAAACTTGCTTCATTATTAGATGAAACTATAGCTACAATATAATTGCAAAAACTTGCTATCATATCTACTCACCCCATTCAATACAATGCTCCATTTTTTAAATTATTAAATGAGAGAAATAATATTGAACTAAAAGTATTTTATACTTGGAGTCAATCTCAAGATGGCATTAAATACGACCCAGGTTTTGGCAAAGAAATAAAATGGGATATTCCTTTATTGCAAGGGTACGATTATTGTTTTGTAAATAATATTTCTACTAAGCCTGGCTCTCATCATTATAAAGGAATTAATAACCCAACACTGATAAGTGAAATTAAAGATTGGGGAGCAAATGTTGTATTGGTTTATGGATGGAGTTTTATAAGCCATTTTAATGCAATGCGATTTTTTAAAGGTAAAATTCCTGTTTTATTTAGAGGAGATTCAACTTTATTAGATGAAAAAAAAGGAGTTAAAAAAATAATTAGAAGACAAATATTAAAATTTATTTACACCAAAATAGATTTTGCATTGTATACTGGTAATGCCAACAAAGCATATTTTTTAGCCCATGGCTTAAAAAATGATAAACTAGTATTTATGCCACATGCAATAGATAATGAAAGATTTGCAGAAAGTGAGAAAAATAGCAATGTGGCATTAAAAATTAGAACCAATTTACAAATACCAAGCAATGCCTTGGTATTTGTATTTGCTGGTAAGTTAGAGTCCAAAAAACATCCACATTTGTTAGCCACAGTTTTTTCTGCACTAAAAAATAAAGAAAGTCATTTAATATTTGCAGGCAATGGTATTTTGGAAAATTCGTTGAAGTTTGAGTATGAAAATATAGCAAATATTCATTTTTTAGATTTTCAAAATCAAGAGTCTATGCCTGCCTTGTATGCTGCATGTAATGTTTTTGTACTGCCATCAAAAGGACCTAACGAAACTTGGGGGCTTGCAATAAACGAAGCAATGGCAGCTGGCAAAGCAATAATTGCAAGCAGCGCATGCGGTGCAGTTAATAACCTAGTAGAAAATAACGTAAATGGATTTGTATTTGAAAATAATAATAAAAATGATTTGGCAAAATGTTTGCAATATTTCGTAAATAATAAAAATGCTGCAACACAAATGGGGCAAGTGTCAGCCCAAATAATAAAAGAGTACAGTTACCAACATGATTGTATTGCTTTAGAAAATTTACTTTTGAACTTTGAAAATATCAACCACAATTGAGAACAAAAGTATATTTAGACGAAGGCACAAAAGGGTTTTTAATTTTACTATTAATAAGCCAACTTTTTTTTACAAATGGCTTAATCTTATTTGTAGGCTTAGCACTTTTTTATATTCTTTTTTATAATCTTCAGCAACCTCTTAAGCCTTCAGTATTTACAATAACATTAATATATCATTTTCTACAAATTTCGGCAGGCGTTTGGCAAAGCAATAACCTTGGTAATGATATTAACTACAGATCCGATAGTACCGATTATGCAATACTATCATCATACGTAGGCTTATTATTTATTTTTTTGCCAATAATATACTACCAAAATAAAATACCAAAACTTTCTTTAAGCCAACTTAAAAAACATGCCGATAGAATTTCTATAGACAAAACTTTTAAAGCGTATGTAGTAGGTTTTGTTGCAATGAATGCTTTAACTGGTATTGCTTTTTTAGTACCATCGCTTACACAAATTATATTTAGCCTTGGCAATATAAAATGGTTTTTATTTTTATTATTTGGTTTTCAAAGTATTTTAAAAAATAGAAAACGAAAAGAGTTTTATATTTTTTGTGCCTTAGAGTTTGTAATGGGCTTTTACAGTTATTTTTCCGATTTTAAAACAATTATATTTTTTATTGCAATTTTACTTTTGAGCCTTCTTACAATTATTAAAATTAATAAAATGCTCATCGCTTTTGTTACATTAATTCTATTATTTTTTGCTGGTGTTTTTTGGACAAGTATTAAAGGCGAATATCGTTTATTTCTAAATAAAGGCAGTAAAACACAATCGGTTCAGGTAGAAAAAGCCGATGCCTTAAATAAACTAATAGAACTTTCCGAAAATCAAAATGCAAGTACTTTTACTGGGGCTACCGAAAACTTTTTAGATAGGCTACAATACACATATCATCTTGCAAAAACTATGGATAGAGTGCCAAAGGTTATTCCATATCAATATGGAGCAAATTTAGGTTCTACACTTGCATTCGTATTCACCCCAAGGGTTTTAAATCCAAATAAAGGGGTTTACGATGCTTCTGTTAGAGCATCTAAATACACTGGCATTCAATATGCGGGCATAAAGAAAGGAGTTTCCGTAAGCCTTGGATATTTTGCCGATGGATATATCGATTTTGGATACATTGGCATGTATATACCTTTGCTAATACTTGGCTTTATTTACGGCAAAAGTTATTTTTATTTCATAAAAAAATCTTCTAATAATTATATATTTAATTTTGCAGTAGTTGGAGCTATTTATTTAGAATTATTTGCGTTTGAATCCGACAGTATTTTTTTAATAGGTAGGCTTTATGTAAACCTACTGATATTTTTTCTTTTAAAAATTTTCTTTTTTCCAAAAATAATGGCTTATATACAAATGCCTTTAAAAAAAATAGAGGCATGAAAGTTTTTATATCCATACCATGGTTTCTTCCAGCATATAAAGCAGGCGGTCCAATACAATCTATTGCTAATCTAATAAATAATTTATCCGACAATATAGAGTATAAAATTTTTTGTAGTAATAAAGATTTGAATGGAGAGCCACTACAAAATATTATAACAGATGAGTGGATAATTTATAATTCACACACCCAAGTGTGGTACACATCCCAAAAAAAATGCAAACAAAATTTAAGCAAGCAGCTTAAAGAAACAAATGCCGATGTGCTTTTTATAATAGGCTTATTTTCTTGGCATTTTAATATAATGCCATTATTAATTGCTACTGGCTATAAAAAAATTCTGTCTGTTAGAGGTATGCTACATCCAGGTGCTCTCTCACAAAAAAAATGGAAAAAACGTTTTTTTGTACAAGCATTAAAATTATGGGGTATAAATAAAAAAGTTTTTTTTCATGCTACCGATGATGTAGAAAATGGCTTTATTAAAAACCAATTTGGACAAAACACAAAAGTATTTGTGGCAAATAATTTTACAAAAAAAGTTAAAAAAAATGAACCATTAGTTAAAATTGAAAATTCCCTACACATTGTTACCATTGCACTCATAAGCCCTATGAAAAATCATTTATTGGTTTTAAAGGCATTGATAAATTGTACTGCAAATATTACTTACAATATTTATGGTCCAATAAAAGATACCACATATTGGCATAATTGTTTAGAGCAAATAAAAAACTTGCCCAAAAATATACATGTAAATTATTTTGGCGAAATACAACCAAAAGAAGTAGAAGCTGTACTTGCTAAAAATCATTTATTTATAATGCCAAGTAAAAGCGAAAATTTTGGCCATGCCATTGCCGAAGCTCTAGCAGCAGCTAAGCCTGTAATCACAAGCTATAACACTCCTTGGGTAAATTTATTAGAAAATAAAGCAGGTATAAATGTAGCAACAAACAAAGTAGAAATATGTACGGCGTTAAATATTTTTGCAAAAATGAATAACGATACCTATTTGCAATTTGTACAAGGTGCAGAAAATTATTCAGTAATAAAATCTAACTCTGCCTCAAAAATGGAAGCTTACCAAAAAATGTTTTCTGTATAAAAATGTTTAAAATTATAGCCAATAAAAAGTTTTTGAAATTCGTTTTCGTTTTTATTGCCATATATTTATTTTGTTATTATGGTACGCTTTTTATTACTGGCTTAGCTGTGCCAGGTGGCTATTATAGTCCGTTTGTAAAAAAATATTTCGATATTGCTGCATGGTTACGCACATCAATAATTTGGGGCACCAAATATGTAGTTTCTTTTTTTGGTACCGATACTGTTAGAGAAAACGAGTACGTATTACGAAAAGTAGGGGGCAGAGGTGTACGTATTGTGTACGCATGCTTAGGCTTTGCAATTATGAGTTTTTGGGTAGCATATACTGTAGCTTCTTCAGCAAAAATAAAAGTAAAATTGTATTGGCTTTTTTTTGGCTTATTTTTACTTTGGGTTATAAATGTAGTACGTATTAGTTTGGTATTAGCTTCTGCTAATAAGGCTTGGCGGTTTCCATTTGGTTTAGATCACCACACTTGGTTTAATATTATTGCTTATCTTTCTATTTTCATTATGATTTATTTTTACGAAAAAAATATAAAAAACAATACCCTTGAAACTTGATTTAGCTACATACAATAATGATTGGTATAAGCCTGGCAGTGTAATTAAAAGATTTTTGTGGCATTACATAAATTTATTTTTTTTTCGTAGTGGACTTTTTCCTTTTTATGCAATAAAAACTTTTTTATTAAAATTATTTGGGGCTACAGTGGGTAGTAATGTTTTAATAAAACCACATGTAAGTATCAAATATCCTTGGTTATTGCAAATAGGTAATAATGTATGGATAGGCGAAGAAGTGTGGATAGATAATTTAGCACAAGTAACCATTGGAAACAATGTTTGCATATCTCAAGGTGCTTTGTTACTATGCGGTAATCATGATTATACTAAAACAACTTTCGATTTAATAGTAAAGCCAATTGTTATAGAAGAAGGTGTTTGGCTTTGTGCAAAATCTGTTGTTTGCTGTGGCGTTGTGTGTGCACAGCATTCTATTTTATCTACATCATCTACTTTATCTTCAAGCACCCTGCCCTTTGGTATTTACCAAGGTACTCCAGCAAAAATGATAAAAACCAGAACAATAAGTTAAGTTCTTATGCGCATCTCAAAAAACTAAGTTTGGGCACCACAAAAGAAACAATGATGAACATTTCTTTGCATTCTTTGTACGAATTTTCTTTGTGCTTTTTGAGGTAAAATTTGTCTTTATTTTTTCAGGTTCTTTTCTATCTTTTTCTAAATTTTCCCCTTTCAAATAATTTTCTCAATTCTTTAAAATTCTTTGAATTTATTACTAAATCTACTCTAACTTATACCTATATCCACATTTATAATTCATTTGTTAATAAATAATAGAGTATTAGTATAATATTTTCCTAAATTTTGCGTTTAAAATATAAAGATGTAAAAATATTTTTTTTATAAGACTATCTTTACATTCCAATTATCTGAAGTAAACGCTTCTAATTATGAAAATATCACTTATAACTGTAACATTCAATGCAGAGAAATTTCTTTCTCATTGTATTGAATCGGTTCAAAATCAAACCTATAAGAATATAGAGCATATTATAATTGATGGTAATTCTACCGATAATACAGTGTCTATTATAAAACAATTCCAATCCAAAATTGCTACATGGATTTCGGAACCCGATAGAGGCATGTACGATGCAATAAATAAAGGCATAAATTTGGCAACAGGTGATGTAATTGGAATTTTAAATAGCGATGATATGCTTGCATCTGCAAATGCTATCGAAGAAATTGTAAAAACCTTTAACGAACAACAAGTAGATTCTGTATATGGTGATTTAGAATATGTAGATCAGCAAAACAGCGATAGAGTTTTTAGAGCTTGGAAAGGTAAAACATACAACAGAAATTTATTTAGAATGGGTTGGATGCCCGGACACCCTACATTTTATATAAAAAAGTCGGCTATCGATAAATTTGGCGGTTACGAAAACCATTATTACACAGCAGCCGATTACGAATTTATGGCTCGTTATTTATACAAACACAAAATTTCATCTTACTATTTGCCACAACTAATTGTAAAAATGCGTACAGGTGGTGCAAGTAATGTTAATTTCAAACAGCGTATAAGGGCTAATAGAAGAGATTATCTTGCTATGAAAGTAAATAGTATTCCAATGCCATTTTTGGTTTCGGTACTAAAGCCACTTATCAAAATGCATCAATTTAATATAGGAGTAAACATCGGCATATTCTAATGTTTTCCATCTTCAAAAAAAAAAATACAGCAGTTTCTTCCAATTATTTCCCAATATCTACCGATATACATTCGCATATATTGCCAGGTATAGATGATGGTTCGCCAAACATACAAACATCGTTGGAGCTTATTACTGGTCTTATAAACCTAGGAGTAAACAAATCAATAGCAACCCCACATATAATTGGCGATTTGTATAAAAATAATGCAACTACAATAAACACTGCATTAAAAGAGTTGCAAAATGCAATAGCCCAAAATAAAATAAATTTCGAAATAAAAGCCGCAGCCGAGTATATGCTCGACTCGTATTTTTTTGAATTATTACAACAAAAAGCACATCTGCTTACTTTACAAAATAATATTATACTTACAGAGTTTTCGTATGCCGATAAACCTTACAATGTAGAGCAAATGCTTTACACAATCATTACAGAAGGTTACCAACCTATTTTGGCACACCCCGAACGCTACGCCTATTTTCACAACGATTATAAACAATACAATCATTTAAGCGACATAGGTTTTTTATTGCAAGTAAATATATTATCGCTTACAGGCTATTATGGCAAGCCTGTAGCCAAAGCAGCAGCATATATTATTAAAAATGATTTGGCATCATTTACCGCCACCGATTTGCATCACCAACGCCACTTGCAAGCCCTACAACACCCACAAAACAAACAAATATTTGCCAACATATTTGCTGGTAAAACATTAAATCAAGAAATTATTTTTTAATTTTTTTTTGGGCTCTCACCAGTAGTACAATACAAAGCATTTGTACTGGCTATGCGTTACAAATCCTCATTTCGGTTTCGCTACGCTACACCTACATTCCGGGTTTTCCACTTCTATCCAGCAGCCTTTCAGTATTACACCTTTTCTAAACTTTTTTACCAAATCTTGAATTTTTTGTTCACATTTGTTTCAAAAAAAGTGGTGAACGCAGTTTTATTAAAATATAATTAGTTCTTTCATTTTACTTTTTTCTCCTACTACTTCTTTTTCATCATTGTTTTCCAATCAAATTTATCTTTGTTTGCATTATTCCATTTTGCTAACTCAGCAAGAGTAGAATCAATTTTCTTTTTATCAATCCATACTCCGTTTATAAAAACTCCTGCTATTTTTCTAGTATTATTTATATTGTCTAATGGATTTGCATCAAGCAAAACCAAATCTGCCAATTTACCTTTTTCAATAGAACCTACAATACTTTCAATACCTAGCCAATTGGCAGGCAGCCTTGTAGCAGAAGCTAAGGCTTCTTGTGGTGTAAGTCCTGCAGCTACATAAAGCTCTAGTTCGTCATGCATGGTAAACCCTGGCACTACACTAGAGGTGCCAGCATCGGTACCTGCAACAATTGGCACTCCTATTTGTTTGCAAGCTTGTACCAAATAGTTATTAAATTTTACATAGTTTTCAAATTTAGCTATAGTTGCCGAATCAGACCATTGGTTATACTTGTTAGCAGTAAGCCATTTACTTTGCGTAAGTGGATGTACATATTTGAGTGTTGGCAATGCCTTAGTGTCATCAAGGGATTTTACTTGTTTTAATATCCATTCTATTGTTATTAAAGTAGGACAAAACCATGTTTCATTTTTCTTGAGCATTTCTGCCATTTCTTTAGCTTCTGTCTTGTCAAATTTTATTGCATGTTTAGTTAATTCCTCAGCATGTGCCACCATGCCAAAATGTGGTACAAATGCATCTTTTAATTTCCCTTGAAACGAATCAGGTATATGACCAATTGTTTTAAGACCTTGTATATTTGCTTCATCAATAATGGCATTAAAGGTTTCAATATTCAAATCTGAATATATTTTAATAAATTCATAGCCTTCTGCTTTTGCAAAGCGTACAGCTTGCCTTCCATCTTCAGCAGTATTTGCTCTTCTTCCTTGCCCTTCGCCTCCATCAATCATTGCAGCCAAAGCCATTCTAGGGCCTATTACATGCCCTTTTCCTATTTCATTTCTTTGCCCAAAATGTTCTGCTCTAGAGCCTAAATCAAAAATGGTAGTAACTCCATTTGCATTATAAAGCGTCATGTAATTTTGAATATCCATAAAAAAAGTGGCGCCTTGTGTTGGTATTTTTGGCCCAAATGGACCGCCATCTGTAGGTATGTGTACGTGCATATCTATTAAGCCAGGAATAAGCCATTTGCCTTTACCATCAATAATTGTAGCATTTTTAGGAATAACACCGTTTATTGATTCAATAAAATTTTTAGAAATAACCACTGTTGCATTTTCTAAAATGGTATTTGAAGATGTCATGGTTATGATATTGATGTTTTTTACTACAAATAATGGCTTTTGTGCCAATGTCTTTTGTGAAAAGCATGTAATTGAATAGCAAAGTAAAATAATCAATGATTTTACTTTTAAAAATGTACAAGTTGTAAGTTTTGATTTCATAAATATGCTATTATTTATTGTTATTTTTTTGATTTTCATAATTGCCTAATTGATGTTAAATATACAAATAATACAAGTATAACTACAAATGAGGCAACCAACAATACAAAAAGTTTTGAACGGAGATATTGAGCTGGTCAAAAGGAAACTTTTGAATTGGTGAAGTAACTGAATATAAAGTGTTCACCACAATTTAATAAAAATCCTAGATTTAATTGATATTTAGGATAATTGTTACGTTTTGAATTCAGGTTAAATTATATAGTACAAAGAGAAGATAAATATTGATGTATAATTTATTTTGAAATGCCTGTGTTTGTGTGGTAGTAGTACAAATTCTATTTTATAAATGCATCACTCACAATTAAATCTTTGTTGCTTGCAGTATATGCGTAAAAACCTTCGCTACTTTTTACACCAAGTTTGCCTGCAGTTACCATATTTACCAATAAAGGGCAAGGTGCATATTTAGGGTTACCAAAGCCATCATGCAATACTTTTAATATTGATAAGCAAGTATCTAAACCTATAAAATCGGCAAGTTGCAATGGTCCCATTGGGTGTGCCATGCCAAGTTTCATAACAGTATCTATTTCTGCTACGCCTGCTACACCTTCAAATAAAGTAGTAATAGCTTCGTTTATCATGGGCATTAAAATACGGTTGGCTACAAACCCTGGGTAATCATTTACTACACATGGTGTTTTGCCAAGTTTTTTACTTAGCTCTACAATGGTATTTGTAACTTCTTTTTTTGTAGCATAGCCATTTATAATTTCTACCAATTTCATTACTGGTACGGGGTTCATAAAGTGCATGCCTATTACATCTTGTGGTCTATTTGTTGCAGCTGCTATTTTTGTGATAGATATAGATGATGTGTTTGTAGCCAATATACAAGCTGTTGGTGCAGCTTCATCTATTGCTTTAAATATTTTTAATTTTAAGTCAATATTTTCAGTAGCCGCTTCTACAACTAAGTTTGCATTGCTTACACCACTTGCTAAGTCGGTATTTGTTGTAATATTATTTAAAGCATTTGTTTTGTCGGCTTCAGTTAATGTGCCTTTGGCTATTTGTCTATCAAAATTTTTGTTGATAGTAGTAATTGCTTTTGCAAGTTGCTCGGCATTTACATCTATTAATGTTACTTTAAAATTTGCTTGTGCAAATACGTGTGCTATGCCATTCCCCATTTGGCCTGCGCCTATTACGCTAATGTTAGTCATTTTTATTTTTTTGTTTTCACGCAATGCTCGCAATGGAGCAAATACGCAAGGTTATAAATATTTATTTAGCATTTATATTTTGCAAAATTAAAGATGAGTAAAGATAAAATGTTGATGGGTGCGACGCCTATAAAATTCATTAAAGATTAAATGTTGAAATCAAAAAAAAATTAAACCTTATTATTTAAACGCATTAAAACCAGTTACATCCATTCCTGTTATAAGCAAATGAATATCGTGTGTGCCTTCGTAGGTAATTACACTTTCCAAATTCATCATGTGGCGCATTACTGGGTATTCGCCTGTAATACCCATTCCGCCTAGCATTTGTCGTGCATCTCTTGCTATATTTGTTGCCACTTCGCAAGCATTTCGTTTGGCCATGCTTACTTGTTGTGGAGTAACTTTACCTTCATTCATTAATACGCCCATTCTCCAATTTAGCAATTGTGCTTTGGTAATTTCTGTTACCATTTCGGCCAATTTTTTTTGTTGTAATTGAAAGCCTCCTATTGGTCTGCCAAACTGGATACGCTCTTTGCTGTACTCCAATGCAATATAGTAGCAATCCATAGCTGCACCAATAGCACCCCAGGCTATGCCATACCTAGCTTTGGTAAGACAACCCAATGGTCCTTTTAGGCCTTTTACATTGGGCAAAATATTTTCTTTAGGTACTTTTACATTATCAAATACTAGCTCGCCAGTGGCACTTGCACGTAGGCTCCATTTGCCATGAGTGGTAGGAGTTGTAAAACCTTCCATACCTCTTTCTACAATTATGCCTTGTATTTCATTTTGCTCATTGCGAGCCCATACTACAGCTACTTGTGCAAAGGGTGCATTGCTAATCCACATTTTGGCACCGTTTAATATTACATGTTCGCCTGCATCTTTTATATTGGTAAGCATACTGCTAGGGTCACTACCATGGTTGGGTTCGGTAAGGCCAAAGCAGCCAAGCCACTCACCACTTGCAAGCTTTGGCAAATATTTATTGCGTTGGGCTTCGCTGCCATATTGGTAAATAGGAAACATAACCAAACTGCCTTGTACACTAGCAGTACTTCTTACGCCACTATCACCTCTTTCTAACTCTTGCATCATTAATCCGTACGAAATATAATCTAACCCACCACCACCATACTGCTCAGGCACTGTTGGTCCAAAGCATCCTAGGTCGCCAAGTTGTTTAATTATTTGTTGTGGAAACTCAGCCCTTTGTGCATAATCTTCTATAATAGGCGAAATTTCTTTTTTTACATAGCTGCGTACACTTTCTCTTATCAGTTTTTGTTCTTCTGTCAATAATTCATCTACATTAAAGTAATCTGGTGATTGAAAATTATCTGTTTTTATAGCCATAATTTTAAAGTATTTAGTACCTAGTATTGATGTATTTATATTAAGGTGTTTTATTTATTAGTAACTTACTTAATTACACAAAGATACTATCATTGTCATTGAAATTGGGGTAAAATTGCGACAAAGTTTTGTTTTTTTTGTCTTTCTTATACTTTTATGTTTTAGGTATAAAGGTACTTGCCTTTTTAATTAATATGGTTATATAAGATAGGTGATTAGAAGGCATCTTTTGTTTTGTTATTAAACAAATTACTTATTATTATTTTCTAAGAAGGAATTATTTTTTTTGAAATATACCAATAGAGTGTATGCAAATAAATTTGTAAAAAAGGATGGTGAGAATATATAATAGTAATTTTTCACATGGTTTTAAACTGTTAAAATGCATACTAACATTGTAATACAGACAAAAATTCCCGATTTGCATGTTTATGCAAATCGGGAATTTAGTATTTTTTGTCGCTGTATATTTTTATTTTTAAATTCCTGATTTACATATTTATGTAAATCGGGAATTTGATTCCATAATTGTAATATTATGTAAAAACGGAATTGTATTCCATTTTTACATATTTTTGCAAAAACGGAATCGTATGATAGAAAGACAAATATTAAAAGATGCTAAGTACTCTCTTACACAGTTTAGAGCTATGTGTGTAACTGGACCAAGGCAAAGCGGTAAAACTACTATAAGTAAAATGCTATTTAAAGGCAAACCATACTTAAGTTTTGAAAACCCATTATTGCAAAATGAAGCCGATGATAATATTGAAAATTTTATGAAAAAATATGCCAAGGGAGCTATTTTTGATGAAGTGCAGCGTGTGCCTAATGTATTTAGACAATTGCAGGGCATGCTAGATACGAATTCAAAACGAGGGCAATTTATCCTTACAGGGTCTAATAATTTTTTATTGCAAGAGCAAATTAGTCAATCATTAGCAGGGCGTGCAGGCTATTTAGAATTATTGCCACTATCGTATGCAGAATTACAAAAAGCAAAACTAGCCACAAGCAACGTAAATCATCATATACTAATGGGAGGCTATCCAGAAATATGGAACGAAAAACTGAACCCTACCAAATGGATGAATGCTTATGTACAAACCTATTTGCAAAGAGATGTACGCTTACTTAGAAACATCACAAACTTTGCAGCTTTTAATAGGTTTATTTATTTATGTGCAAATTATGCTGGGCAGTTATTAAACAAAGATGAATTGGCTAAAACTGTAGGTGTAGATGCAAAAACTATACAGGCTTGGCTAGGCGTATTAGAAAGCAGTTATATTATTTATTTGCTACAACCATGGCACAACAATTTAAACAAACGCATTGTAAAAAGCCCAAAATTATATTTTTATGATACAGGGTTGTTGTGTTATTTGCTAGGTATTACCAACCAATTAAATTTGATAAAACATGCTAGATATGGAGCAATTTTTGAAAACTGGAATATTACAGAAATTAAAAAAAACAGAACGAATGAAGGCGTAAATGGAGGAATGTTTTTTTTTAGAGATAGCGCAGGTAATGAAATTGATTTGTTATTAGAAAAAAATAGTGATTTAATAGGAATTGAAATTAAATCTGCAAAAAAATTAGATAGTAAAGATTTTCAGGGTTTGAAATATTGGAAAAAATATAATCAAAATGCCACAGTAATGTTATTGTATGGCGGAACTAAAAATGAAATTTTAAATAATGATATTGGCCTTGTATCTTGGAGAGAAATTGCTAACATTTAAGCACATAAAATGAAGAAATATTTAGCATTAAACGATAGTATTAAATGGAAATGCATTAACATAATTGTAATCATTTTTTATTTTTTGGTAACAAGCATTTGTTCTGTATTCGGCTTCATTGGCGTCGCACATTTGAAAAGTTGTATTTCAATTAAGCTTTTACCTAGGCAATACTTTATGCCGCAATGAAAATTATACTAATAGTAAATAGTATTTTGTGGAAGTATTATTTAACAATTTTTTATTTTGCGTAGTTGTAAATTAATACCTTTAAACTAAATATAACTTCCAAAGTCCAATAAAAAATAACGTTTATGAAAATAATTATAAGCATTTCTGTTATAGCAATATTACTGAGCTGCCACAAAAGCCCCGTGCCCGATGCTACACCAACACCAACAACCGATTCGTATTATTTTCCGCCAACTACAAGCGATACTTGGGATACCAAAACTGCCTCATCAATAAATTGGAACGAAACAAATTTGCAAGCTGCATTTGACTATGCAGCTACAAAAAATACTTATGGATTAATAGTGCTGCACAAAGGCAAAATTGTAAAAGAACAATATTGGAATAGTTGGACAAAAGATACCAAATATTATATAGCCAGTGCTGGCAAAAGTGTAGCAGCATTTGTAGCAGGTATAGCTCAAAAAGAAGGTATCATTAACATCAACAATAAAACATCGCAATACCTTGGTATTGGTTGGACAAGCCTGCCGTTAGCAAAAGAAAATTTAATAACCGTAAAGAACCAACTAACTATGACCACTGGGTTAGATGATGGAGTGCCCGATCAAGATTGTACAACACCAGCATGTCTTGTTTATAAAGCTGATGCTGGTAACAGATGGGCATACCACAATGCTCCATATCATTTGGTTCAAAATGTAATTGCAGCAGCAGCTGGCACTACATTTAATACTTATTGCAAACAAAAATTATTTGATAAAATTGGTATGCCCAATGCTTTCTGGTTAAATTACATAATGTACTGCACCACCAGAGAAGCTGCAAGGTTTGGTTCATTAATTTTAAACAAAGGTAAATGGAATGCTACTTCGGTTCTTGATGATGCTACTTATTTTAATGCTATGGTAAATACTTCGCAAAACCTAAATTTAAGCTATGGTTATTTATGGTGGCTCAATGGTAAGGCTAGTGCCATGGTGCCAGGTTCGCAAATGGTTTTTCCTACTAGTTTAAATACAAACGCTCCGACTGATATGGTTATGGCTTTGGGTAAAGACGATAAAAAAATATATGTGATACCAAGTTTAGATGTTGTTGTAGTACGGCTTGGCGACTCGGCAGGCACTACTGCACTTGGCCCTAGTAGTTTTGATAGCGATCTTTGGGCTAAATTCAAATTGGCAATGAATTATTAAATAACTACAATGAATTATTTAGCATTAGGCGACAGTTACACAATTGGTGAGGGTGTGATGCTTTCCGAATCGTATCCTTATCAGACTGTACAACTACTTCGCAAAAAAAATATAAAAATAGCGGCTCCCGAAATTATAGCAAAAACTGGTTGGACAACTGATGAATTAGATACAGCAATAAGTAAAACAACTTTTTTGCCTAGTTATGATATAGTTACTTTGTTAATTGGTGTAAATAATCAATACAGAGGTAGAAGTGTAAAAGAATTTGAAACAGAGTTTTCGCACTTATTACAATTGGCTATAAAATTTGCAAATAATAATTCAAATCATGTATTTGTATTGAGCATACCCGATTGGGGTGTTACACCATTTGCTGCTACAAGTAATGCAAATGATATAGCAACAGAAATTAAAATGTACAACGAAGTATGTAAAACAATTACTTCTCAATTTAACTGCTATTTTATTGATATAACAACAGAGCAAATTTTAAATGGTAATAAGGAAGCGTATTTAGCAGCCGATGGTTTGCATCCATCGGGCTTGGAATATATTAATTGGGCAAAAAAATTGGCTGATACAATAGAATCAAATATTGGCTAAAAAATTGCTCATTTCAGTTTGATATTGTTTTGCTATTTCAGCTGCTTCCGCCGCAAAATTTTCGCCACTGCCTGCATAAATAATGGCACGACTGGCATTTACCAATAAGCCACAATCTTTATTCATGCCATGTTTGCTTGTTTCGGCTAAACTGCCTCCTTGAAACCCCACGCCTGGTATCAATAAAAAATTATGGGGAATTATTGTTCTTATATTTTCTAACTCGTTAGCTTGTGTAGCACCAATTACGAACATTAAATTGTTGGGTGAGCCCCATAATGCAATTTTTTTTATTACATTTTCATACAAATATTCGCTTCGCAATTGCCCATCGCCTTTGTTAGTGACCTCACCAACCAAACGCTTCATTTCAAAATCTGCTGCACCTTTATTACTTGTAAGCCCAAGCACTATTGTCCATTTATCTTCATATTCTAAAAAAGGCCTAATACTATCTTCGCCCATGTATGGTGCTATGGTAATAGCATCAAATTTTAAAGTTTCAAAAAATGCTTTTGCGTATTGGGATGATGTATTGCCAATATCTCCACGCTTGGCATCGGCAATTTTTAAATGTGTGCTTGGTATATAATCTACGGTTTCTTCCATAGCTGCCCAACCTTTGCTGCCAAGGGCTTCGTAAAAAGCAGTGTTTATTTTATAGCTTACGCAATAATTTTTTGTAGCATCTATTATTGCTTTATTAAAATCTACTATAGCATTTTTATTTTGCAATAAGTGCTTTGGTATTTTATCAATATCGGTATCTAAACCTACACATAAGTAAGTTTTTTTCTGTTTTATTTGTTGTATAAGTATGTTGCGGTGCATTATTTATTAATTTAATCTTTTTTCTATCTCATTTGCAATTTGAATATCATCATCAGTACAATTTCTTTCTCTCAACTTGGATATAATATTTATTTTTTCAGCCTCTGTTTTATTTTGACTTAGTTTAAACACATTTTCTAAACTATCTACCTCAATATTAAAACCCACAATGGCCTTTATGTGCTGCATAATATACTCTTTTGGTATTTTATTAAAAGCTGCAATTGATTCTGCATTTTCATACTTTTCGGTAAGAACTTTTATGATATTGTAGGTTCCTTCTTCGTCTGTAAATTTTATTTTTCCTTTGGCATGTACTGTCATGTAATTCCATGTAGATGCGCTTTGTGGGTTATTGTACCAGCTTGCACTTACATAACAATGTGGTCCTGTAAAAAGCACCAACACATTTTCGTTTTCTTCAAAAGCCTTGTGGTGGTCAGTTTTTTTCATAAGGTGACCACTAAAATAAATTTTGCCATTTTTTTCTTCAATTTCTAAAGGTATTTGAGTAGATTCGGGATATGTAGCACCAAAACCCGTAATAATTGCAAATGAATTTGCTTTTAAAAAATTAATTATTGCTTGTGTATTGGTTTCGGTAAAGTGAGCAGATTTATACATTAGTTATGTGATAATAAGTGTTGTAAAATTGATACAAAATAATAAATATCTTCAAAAGAATTGTAAAGTGGTACTGCTGCTACACGTATTACATTTGGCTCTCTCCAATCGGCAAATATGCCGTTTTTTATTAACTCATCAAAAATTGACTTTGCATTTTTGTGAACAGAAATTGATACCTGACTACCTCTTTCTTGGTGGTTTAGCGGAGTTAAAATTGTAAATTTATTGCAAGTGTTTATTTCTGTTAACGCAAAAAATAAATATTGGCTAAGTAATTTACTTTTTGTAATTAAATTTTCGAAACCAGCTTCTTCAAAAATATTTAGAGATGCTTTATGTGCTGCTAAAAGCATCATTGGAGCAGTACTCATTTGCCAAGCCTCGGCTGTAGCTGGTGCTGTAAAAGTTTTTTCCATTTTAAACCGATTAGTAATGTCATTTCCCCACCAACCTTCTAATCGCTTTAATTTTTTATTTTGTAAATTATTTTGGTGTACAAATGCACCAGCAATAGCTCCTGGTCCACTATTCAAATATTTGTAATTGCACCAACAAGCAAAATCAACATTCCAATTATGTAATTGCAAGGCAATGTTGCCAGCAGCATGCGCTAAATCGAAACCAGCATAAGCACCAGTTTTGTGTGCTGCTGCAGTAATTTTTTTTATATCGAAAACCTGACCAGTATAATAATTTACACCACTAAAACAAACTAATGCAATACTGTCGTTATGTTTTTCGATTGTATCAATAATATCTTCAAGTTTTATTATTTCTTCTCCTTCTTTTGGGGTTACTTCAATTATACAATCATCTATATTTAGCCCATGCATTTTTACTTGACTTTGAAATGTATATTGATCAGATGGAAATGCTTTAGATTCGCATATAATTTTATACCGAGTTTTTGTAGGCTTGTAAAAACTCATCATTAGCAAATGAAGGTTAACTGTAAGATGATTCATTGTTACCACTTCTTGTGGTTGTGCGCCTACTATTTTCGATATAATTGGTGTTATTTCTTTGTGATAATTTAGCCAGGGTTCATCTCCTATAAAAAAACCTTCTACACCATAGTTAGCCCAGTTTTCCATTACATTTAAAACTTCGTTTTGTGCTGTTTTAGGTTGTAAGCCAAGTGAGTTTCCTAAAAAATATATACTTGCTTTATCGCCAATATATGGTATGTAAAATTGTTCTTTAAAATGTTTTAAAGTATCTTTTGCATCTAAAGATTTTGCAAAATCTAAATTGTATTCTAATTCCATTTTTAATATAATTATTTGGTTGCAGTTTTTATTAATACAGCTTTTTGTTTTCCTACTATTTTTTCAATTTCTTCTGCACTTGCTTCTTTTATTTTTTTTACCGATTTAAATTCTTTTAATAAAGTTTCTATAGTTTTTTTGCTTATACCTTTTATATTTTCTAACTCATTGGTAAGAGCTCCTTTACTACGTTTGTTTCTATGATGTGTAATACCAAAACGATGCACTTCATCTCTAATACGTCGTATAAGTTTTAGGGTTTCGCTATCCCAAGGCAAAAGTAATGATTGTGTATCGCCATCAAAAAAGATTTCTTCTTTATTCTTTGCAAGTCCTACCAATGTTACTTTTCCCCGTAGGTTTAATTTATCTATGCTTACCATGGCTGCACTCAATTGTCCTTTACCACCATCTATTATTATTAGTTGTGGCAATGTAGCTTCTTCATCTACAAGTCGTTTATAGCGCCTATAAACTACCTCAGTCATAGATGCAAAATCGTTTATACCTTCTACAGTTTTTATGTTAAAGTGTCGGTATTCTTTTTTGCTTGGCTCACCATTTTTAAAACATACCATTGCCGATACTGGATAGCTACCCTGAAAATTTGAATTATCGAAACACTCTATATGAACTGGTAATTCTTTTAAATGTAAACTTGTTTGTAATTGTTGTAAGATGTCTTTTTTTTCTTCTGTTGTTTTTTCTTCTAAATGCAACATTTTTTTCGCCTTTAAATCGGCCATAAAATAATTTGCATTTTTTTGCGAAAGGTCTAACAGTTTTTTTTTGTCGCCTGCTTTTGGTATGGTTAATGTAATGTTTGGTTCTATATAATCTAATGTAAATGGTACAATTATTTCGGTAGCATCGCTTTCAAAAACCTGTCTTAGTTGTGCTATGGCGTATGCTAAAACTTCATCGGCTGTTTCTTCTAATTTTTTTTGTAGAGTAATGGTTTTTGTTTTTATTATACTACCGTTGCTTACGGCTAAATAGTTTACGTAAGCTGTATCACCTTCTTCTAAAATAGTAAACACATCTACTGTGCCTGTATTGGTGTTTACTACAGTAGATTTGTGCTCGTAGGCTTGTAAATGATTTATTTTATGTTGGTATATGGCAGCTTTTTCGTATTCCATATTTGCCACAAATTCTTTAATTTTATTTTTGTAGTTTGATATTACTGGGTTTAGGTTTCCTTTTAATAAATCTTTTAATTGCGATATATCTTGGCTGTAATCTTCTATACTTTGAAAACCTTGGCACGGACCTTTACAATTGCCTAAATGATATTCTAAACAAACTTTAAATTTTTCTTTTTTAATATTATTTGCACTCAAGTTTAATTTGCAAGTACGTAATAAAATATTTTGTTTTATAAAATTTAGAAGATCTTTTACATTTACTATTGATGTAAATGGACCAAGGTATGTAGAGCCATCTTTTATTTTATTACGTGTAAAAAATACTCTGGGAAAAGGCTCATTTTTTATTACAATATATGGGTACGTTTTATCGTCTTTTAATAAAATATTGTAATGTGGTTGGTATTGTTTTATAAGAGTGTTTTCTAATAAAAATGCTTCTTGGTCGCTATCTACAATTGTAAATTCTATTTTGCAAATGCGAGCTACTAACTCGGCTGTTTTATAACTATTTTTTATTTTATTAAAGTAACTGCTTACACGCTTGCGCAAGTGCTTGGCTTTGCCAATATATATAATTGTATTATCGGCATTAAAATATTTATATATGCCTGGCAGGCTAGGTATTGTATGCGATATTTCTGAAAATTCTTTTTGCGTCATTTTAGTTAAAACTCCAAGCTGTTTTTTCTTCTTTTTCTATTGTGGAATTGCCGTTTATTGTTTTTATTGTAACAATTTTTGCCCATTTGCCACTTTGCCAAGTAAGCTGTAATGTGGTAAGGCTATCTTTATTTTTTTGTAAATATATTCTTGTTACTTTATTTGTTTCTGCATCTACATATACATCCCAATGTGTAAAAGGAAAAGTAGATTGTGTATTTATTTTTTTATCGTACGAAAATGTAAATGCGTTTAAGGTTTCATCTAAAAATTTATTTTCAGTAAAGCTGCTTTTTAAATTGGAGCTATCTATTAATGGTGTTAAGAATTCGGAAAAATTTGTTTCTAAGTCTTCCATTTTTAGCCATGAGGGATCTGTTTTTTCGCCAATAGTTATTTTTTTTATTGGTGTTATTCCGCCATTTTTTATGGCTAATATTTGACCTTTAAGATATGAGGTTACTGGAAAAAAATTTGCTGTAGTATCTTTTGTATCATTGTTTGCTTTTTTTGGAATGCTTGTATTATTTTTTGTATTGCAAGCTAATAGTAAAGAGCTTGTGATTAGGATTAGTAAATGCTTTTTCATTTTTCAAAAATAGTGTAATTTTATTTTTTGTTATATATTTTGTATTTTTTAGTAATAGATTATAACACATAATCTTAGATAAGATAAAAGCTGAATAAAGTGTAAATGATGATGGGCTGGGGGATAGGAACGGCACTGAAGCGTAGCGAAAGTACAGTGTATAGCCCCAACAAATGCTGCATTTTGTTATAAAGCCAACAGCCCCAAAAAATTAAAATTATTTTTACTATGCAGCGAAACTACAAAAAAATATGCCTAAATTTATGGTATATAAACTTGTAGTATGACTGAGGAGCAAATGCTTACTGGAAGTATTAGAAATAATACGGCTGCACAAGATGCGTTTTATCAACGCTTTAGCCCTCGTATGCTTGGTGTATGCTACAGATTTGCAAAAAATAGAGAAGATGCGGAAGATATGTTGCAAGAAGGGTTTATAAAAATATTTTCTGAATTGCACAAATTTAGAAATGAAGGCTCTTTGGAAGGTTGGATTAGAAAAATCATTGTGCATACTTGCATTAATGTATTGAAGAGAAATAAAAAGTTTTCGGAAACAGTGGATATTGTTTATGCAACCGATTTTTACTCAAATGCTGACTTGGTGCCAAGTATTTTACAAGCAAAACAAATTGTAGAGTGTATAAGGATTTTGCCTTTGGGGTATAGAACGGTTTTGAATTTGTATGCCATAGAAGGCTACTCACATAAAGAAATTGGAGCTATTTTAGAAATAGGTGAAAGCTCTAGCAGAAGCCAATATACTAGAGCAAAAGCAATGCTGGAAGAAGTGTTAATAAAAAAAAATATTGTAGAAAAAAATCAATTTAAAAATAATTTTGGAAAAACAACTGTTGTTAATTTGTAAAGTTAATGCTGTTTTTTACGAAAATAAAAATGGAAAAGTATAACAATTATAATGGGTTCGAAAATTTTCTGAGAGAAAGTGTAGAAGATTTTAGAATGATACCATCTAAAAAAATATGGCATAGTATTTATAATAATATGCACCCCGATAAAAAGTGGCCATCTATAACTATTTGCTTACTTATATTGGGTTGTATTCTGTTTGCAGATGTAGCTAATAATATTGATATTAGTAAAAATACAATTGCCACAAACAACAATGCTGCAAAGGTTATTACCAAAGTTGCTATTGTTAATAATAATACTTTGGCTCAAGCAAAAGCTACTAAACAATACTTAAATGTGGGTACTGAAAATGTGGGTACTAAAGTAGAAAAAATTACTAATTTGATAAATTCAGAAAAGTTAAATGCAAATTTAATTATTGATGAGTTAGAAACTAAATCAAATATTGAAGTGATTGAAAATTTGAATGAAGATGTAAAACCTGCTTATGTTTTTGAAAATACTAAAATGAAGAGTACTATAAAAAGTAGCCATGCTGAATTTTTAGTAGAAGATGATAAAGAAAAAACTAATAGCAAGAATGTAACAGAGCTAAAAAAAGTTGTAGCTAAAGAAATTGAAAAAAAGCAAACATTGTTAGCTAAATTAAATGAAAGTAAAGAAGCAACTAAAGTAAGTAGTAAAATAATAAATACCTCAAAAAGTAGTTCAAACGTTAGTTATTACTTAACACCATCGTATGGTTATAGAACTTTAGTAAATAAAAATACTGGAGATAATTTTAATGGCAACTCCTCATCTGTAGCATTTGCAAATACTGCTAACAATATTACTACCGATTATAAAATTATGCAAGATAAAGCAGCATTAAATTTGGAACTTGGTGTAGCTGTAGCTTATAATATTGCTAAAAATATTCGTTTTAAAATTGGTGCACAAGCAAATTATACAAATTTTGTTTCGAAAGTTAGCGCTTTAGGGCATCCGACACAAACTACACTTAGTAGTGCTGTGGTACAAAATGAAGTACGCTCATCTATATATGCTACTGCTATTGGTAACGCAACTTTAAATAGAAGTAATATACAAGTATCGTTGCCAATAGGTGCTGATATTGTATTATTGGGCAACGAAAAAATTAAATGGTATGCTGGTGCAAGCATACAACCAACTTATGTTGTAAATAACAATGCGTTTGTAATTTCTTCCGATTCTAAATACTATGTTTACGAAAAATCATTGCAAAGAAAACTTAATTTTAATACTGCTGTAGAAACTTACTTAAGTTTTAAAACCGAATCTGGCGTTATTTTTAATGTTGGCCCGCAAGTAAGATACCAGATATTATCGTCGTATAAAAAAATGTATAATTACTCCGAAAAACTGTATAATGTGGGTATAAAAATAGGCATATCTACTTCGTTTTAATGTGAAATAAATATACCAATATTTTTTTTAGACATACTTTTAGTAACTTCTAAGGTTTAATTTTTCCAACTGTTTTTTAGTGGACTAAATGTTTTTTTTGCATGCTGTATAATGCAATAAACAGTGCTGTTAAACCTACGCCAAACCAAAAGCCTCCACCATTTAGAGCAAATGTACCTATAAATAATAGCGATGTTAAAAATGGTAAAAGCGAACCAATTACATATAGTAAATAACCTTGTTTTTTTCTTTTGCGCATTTGCAAAGCACCTACTAAGCACAATACTGTAGCTGTAAGGCCTAGTATTAAAAGTGGTATTCTGTTTTCGTAACTTTTGGTAATCATTTGGTCAAAATGTGTAGTATCTGGCATTATTGATTTTATAAAACCTGGCATTTCGGCACTATTCATTTTTTCGATAGTTTTATCTTTAGTGAGGTACGAATCTTTAGCTTTTACAAAAGTCCAAAAAGTTGAAAGTATAGTAATTGAAGACGAAATAATTGATAAAATTGTAAGTATATTAAGCCCTTGAGGTAATTTGTTATCTTCAATATTCAAATTGGCTAAAGTGTCGTTGTTGTTAAAATTTTCCATAATTATTTTTTTACAATGTAAGAAAGAAATAAAGATGTACAAAAAATAATTTTTAGCACTTTTTGAAACGCTTTATATTTAAGCACTAAAATACTTTATAAAAAGCTATTAAGTATATTGCAGCCAAATTTTAAATAAATGTAGTTAGCTAGAATTTTATGTTTTTTTTTATTGTCGGCTTTTGGTTTTAAATTTAGCTTCATTGGCAAATGTTATTTGTCGTTTGTTATTATAAGTAATAGAAAAGAAACTACTATTCAATATTAAATCTTTGGACAATATTAATTACGCTTTATTAAAATATATTTTGAACAAATGAATTTTGAACGCATGAAATATAAAAGTAAAAAAGGTTTTACAGGTTGGGGACAACTTGGGTTTTTATTTGCATTTTTGGGCTTTGGTGTGGTACTAGCAGGAGCTGTACAATATTTAATAGCATTGCAAATATTGCCTGCTGGTAAAAGCATTACCGATGCCGATGCTATTATGAGTGCTATGCTTGCACCACAAAACGTAGGTATGGCAAGGCTTAGCCAAGTATTGGGCACACTTGCGTTATTGTTTATACCAGCCTTGTTATGGAATTTTGTAAGCAACGGAAAAAGTTTTTTATGGTTGGGCTTTAGCAAATATATAAATGGCTATCAGATTTTATTAGGTTTTGCAATAATTTTTACTGCATCGTTAGTAGCATCGCCATTGGCCGATTTTTCTAAATATATTGTAGCACATTTTCCTACTTTAGATACAATTGCTAAAAAAATGGAAGCTACTTATACTGAGCAAGCTACTGCTTTAAGTAATTTAAAAAGTATGCAAGAGTATATTGTAGCTTTGTTTATTATGGCATTTTTTCCGGCTATGTTTGAAGAAGTTTTTTTTAGAGGTACTTTGCAAAATTTATTGGTAAAATGGTTGCAAAATCCATTTGTAGCAATATTTATTACATCTGTAATTTTTAGTTTAATACATGCATCTATATATCTTTTTTTGAGTAGATTGGCTTTAGGCTTAGCACTTGGGCTAATGTTTTATTATACAAAAAATATATGGGTAAATATAATAGCCCATTTTATAAATAATGCCATTGCTCTTACCCAATTATATAGTATGCGTAATAGTTCAGAAAAGCTAAATTTAGATAAATTGGAGCCGCACCTGCATTGGAGTATAGCAATATTAGCTACTGCTGCCTTGGTAGGGTTATTTATTTTATTAAAAAAACACTCTGCCTACAATAAAGCAAAAATAGAAGCAAAAGAAAATTTGGCAATAGCCAACTCAAATATTTATGGCGCTATTGTGCAAAATGAAAACTAAATTTTATGTCATTAAATAAAGAAGTATTTAAAACAAGAGCATTAACTGCACTGGTATTTGTGTTGGTAATGTTGTTTGGTATTTTTATAAATGGGTACACTTTTGCATTATTATTTTCAATAATTATGTTTGGCTGTTTATTTGAATTTGCAAAAATTATTAAAATTATAAAACCTAAAGGCTATAGGGCATTTTTAATTTTTGCATTGCCATATATAATTGTGCCTTTAATAATGTTTATTAGCCTAGGTATTAATTTAGATAATGATAAAATTAATTTTAAAGCTTTCAATAATATTGTTCCAGTTGCAATTTTATTTTCTATTTGGTTAAACGATACCATGCAATATTTGGTAGGCTCGTTTTTTGGTAAAACACCTTTTTCAAAAATATCGCCAAAAAAAACATGGGAAGGTACGATTGGGGGTGCAATACTTTGTGTTTTTGTAATGGGTTTGTTTGGTTATTTTGTACCTGCATTTAACAAATTGGCCTTGCAGCATTGGCTTACTATAGCTGCTATTTGTGCTGTATTTGGTACATTAGGCGACTTGCTCGAAAGTAAATTAAAACGCCTTGCTGGCTTAAAAGACAGTGGGACATTTATGCCTGGGCATGGTGGTTTTTTAGATAGGTTTGATTCGTTATTGGTAGCAGCACCATTTGTGTGGTTGTATGTGCAAGTATTTGTTGTGAAATATTAACTTGAGTTAGGGTGATTTTTTTTTGAAAATCGATAATAGCAAAATGATTTAACTCCAATGTTGGCGCTGCATTTAAGATTTATATTACGGTTTTAGGCTTGGTGAGGGTAGAAATATAAACTGCAAAAGTTTTGCCTTGTATGAAATACTACACTTACACCAAACAGTTTGTGTTACCTTCAGTTTTGTTCCAAAATTGCCCTTGCTACTTTATTTTCTTTCCTTCCATTTTTACCTCTCCTTGAAAAAATGTAATGCTTTTTATTAATCCATCGGTATTGAAGTTGAACAAAATTTTTGCTCCTATATCTTCTAAAAGAAAACTATTTTCTGTTTCTGGGATAAGCTCAAGGGTTGGTTGTCCTGCTGCTTTTGCATAAAGTTGGTTGTTTTGCCTTTCTATCCCTATTATAAATTCTGGTTGAAGTTCATAAGCACCAACAAATTTTTGCATTTGTTCTGGGCTTAAGGTTGTTTTATTTATGTTTTTTTTGTTATACAAAATGTTTCTAATGCTGCTTAAAGGTAATGTAATATTATCATGATTTTGAAGTACAATGATTGTTTTATCATCAGTAATATGCCTGGCAAAAAATGTTGCGTACCCAGGCCATCCTCCTCCATGATAAACAATTTTTCCGAATTCAGAATTATTTTCAATTGCCCAACCATAGCCATAATTTATTTTAGAACTGTCGTTTAATATGGTAACATTATACATTTCATTCATACCTTTCTTGGACAAAAGTTTGTTTGTATATAAAGCCCGATCCCATTTTAATAGGTCATTTACTGTTGAGTTTACACCACCATCTCCCACAACTCCATCAAGCATAATAACATATTTTGTATCTTTTAAATCATCTGGCAAAGTATATTTTTTTAAACTATCAGAATATACATACCCATAAGCATAGTTGTCGATTTTTTTTGGAGCTAATCTTCGTTTGTAAACAAATGTATTTTTCATTCCTAATGGTTTAAAAATAGCTTTTTGTAAAAAGTTTGGGTAGGTTTCCCCTGATGCTTTCTCAATTATAGAAGCCAATAATGCATAACCTGTATTGCAATATTCGTGTTTTGAGTTTGGGGTAAAAATTACCTTAGGTTGTATTTGTGCAAAAATTGTTATGACGTTTTTATTGGTTGCAATTTTTGAGTTGTCAAATATTTTTTCGAATAATTCCATATAATCTGGCAAGCCACTTGTATGGTTAAGTAAATGCCTAATTGTAATACCTTTATAAAAAGATAACTCAGGTATAAATTTTGATATATCATCATCTAGGTTTAGTTTGCCTTTTTCATTAAGCATCATTATTGCCATAGCTGTAAACTGTTTAGTAATAGAGGCTATTTCAAATATTGAATTTTCATTTAGTGTTTGTTTAGTTTTTTCATTTGCTATTCCAAAACTTTTTTTATAAACCACTTTTCCTTTTTCTGCAATTAAAAAATTACCATTTATTTGACCATTTATGTACAATGGATTTAGAAGACTATCAATTTTTTGAAATTTATGCTGTCCAAAAGCTATTTGAGCAACCAAAAGTGCAATTAATATGAATGAATATTTCATTGTTTTAATAATTTTAAGATTAATTAATATTTAGATTCATTTTTAGGCAATAAAATCCCTACCTCAAAAAAAGGAGTATTAAATTTTGCGTTAAAAAAGTTGTAAGAATTTATTTACTTTGCTTTTTTAGATAAAAGAAATAAGCCAAGTAACTTAGGCCAATACTGAAAGTAATAATAGCTAGTGAATGAAAATGTAATGGTATTGTATAGTATGTAACTGTAAGCCCAACACTTAAGCCTAAAAGCAAAAATGCCCATTTAATACTGTCATCTTTTTTATCGGCTACAGCATTTCCTATAATAGAATTTGCTAATTGTTCAGAAATACCTCTGTCAATAATTTTGTTTTTAAGGTTATGTTCTAAAATATATCTTGTTACTTGAATTATTAGTATAACAACTAGTGTAATTGCAAAAAGAGGAACAAAGCTTTCAATTGTGCTAGTATTATTTAAAGAATGATCAATTTTACTGTCTGAAGTCAATTGCGGAGCTGTAGGAATTTTTGGAATAGAATCTTGTGCAAAAACAATTGTGGATATGGTTAAGCTACCGATGCTTGTGAATATTTTTTTCATGTTTTATTTCTTTTTAATTATAATTTATTAGACAGTTATTTTTGATTTAGGTTGCAAAATTTTATTGCGTAAGCAATATTTCTTTTTGTTTGTATTGTCGGAATAAATCATTCAATAAAAAAATAACAATTCCCAAAACGGAAACCAACATAAATACATTTGCCATTGTTGAAAATAATTTGAATTGAGTGAAAATTATTTTAATATAAGGATACAGTAAATACAAAGCGATTAAAGTAACGCTAGAAAGAATCATATACAATACTGTGTTTTTATTTTTCTCTTTCAGAGTTTCTGCATTTTTAATTTTTTCCATCACAACAGTTGTAACGTCAAAAGAAAAAGTTTCTGCTTTTATTTCCCGTACATTATCTATCAAATATTGGTATTCTTCAATTTTTTTCCAACAGCTAGAACACACTGTAAGGTGTGAGGTTATGTTATCGTCTTGTATCTCTTTTAATAGATATTCTTGCAAAGTTTCGTCTGTGAAATGCTCGCTTTTCATAATTTCTCATTTTTATAATGGTAATTAATATTATCTTTAAGAATTTTCCTTGCCCTAGAAAGATAGCTCTTAATTGTTCCTTCAGGCAAATTGGTAATTTCTGCAATTTCCTTATTTGACAATTCTTCCAAATGATAAAGCGTAATTAAAGTTTTGTACAATGGAGGCAGTTTATCTAATTCTTTGGCAAGCATTTTCATAGTTTCCTTTTTTATCGTTTCAAATTCAGGGTTTTCGGTTACTATAAATTTATTTTCAATAGAGTTTTCAATATCTGTAACAGGAATTTTCTTTTTTTGAAGATAATTAACAGTAGTATTGTAAGCAATATTAGCAATCCAAGTAGATAATTTGGATTTGAATTGGAAAGAAGATAGATTTTGATATGCTTTCAAATAAATATCTTGTACAAGATCTTTATGATCATCTTCATTGGTTGTCATTTTTCTTACAATTTGAGCTACCAATTTTTCGGTATTTTTTACAACAATAGCAAAGTCCTGAATTTTCCCATTCAGAATATTCGTAATAATTATTTTGTCAGAAAAATGATTGCTTTCATTGTTCATATTTCATTATTAGACAGGTAACTCAAAATTCGGTTGCAGAAAATTTATTTTTTTATTTTTTTTGTTATTTATTTTTATTTTCTGTTTCCCTAGTTTTCCAAAAACGTTTAATTATTAGTAAACCTATTATAGAAATTATCAGGCTTTAAAATGTGAAGCAACAATTTTTTTAAAAGTAATAATTGTATCGTAAAGAAAAATATGCAAAAAAAACGAAGTGTAATCAAATTTTAAACTAAAACTTTAACACAAGCTCAAGTTTTGCTAATTTTGAAAAAATAAATAATTTTTGCTTTTTATTTTTAGGACTTCAAAATTATTTGTATTTATGCTATTTGGGTTGATGACTTTTTTTTATTTATAATGAAATATCCAACCAACAAATTTGGTATCCAACAAAGCCAAGCCACTATGCGATATGCCATCAAAAATTCTCCAAATACAATTATTAAAATTGGCAACCAAATTCTTAGTGTTACAGCTGCAAAGCAAATGGCATAACTATAAATCATCCACTTTTTATGATTTTCTATTTTGCCTGCTCTAATGCTACTGTATGCCTTAAAAGTGCTGTAAAACCAAATAAGCCCTAAAGTGATAAATCCTAAAACAGCAATCCAGCCGCCAGTAGCAAAAATACCAATGCCAAGGCCAGCAATAGAACTAAACAATACACTTACAACATATATTTTACCTACTGTTCTATGTAAATTTATTTTTTGTACTCGCCATTTTGAAACAAACTGAATCCATCCTATTAATAATGCTATACTACCAAAAAAAATATGTGTATAGAAAGCTATTTTCCAAGCCAAACTGTTTTGAATAAGTACTGTTTTGTTTTGAAGTAAGTTAAACTCTTGTTGACATATAATATAATAGGTAAATGTGAGCAAGCTTATCAAAACACTTAAAATGGCTACTATAATGAAAGGGATTTTTTTTGTCATTTATCTATAATTTATTAAGATGGTCTAATTTCCATAAGAAATTAGACCATCTTAAATTATTTCTTTCTATTCCTTAGTTTCTTCCAATTTTTAAATTATAACCCAATTGTAAATAATAAGGAAAAAATGGTTTTGTTTTAAAATCTTGTGTTAATAACTTACCTATTTTTAAAGTTATATCACTTTTTTTTAATGAATATCCAGTTTGTATTCCGTAATTAAAGTTTCCGCCTGTTGAGGGCTCATACCAACCATCTTTAACAGCCGGAAAATCTTCTTTAAATTTTGCAGAATGTTTAAAATTGGTAACGATGGCTTTGTCAAACCCAGCTTCACCGGCAACAAACCACTTTGATTTATAATAACCAACAACTCCAGTAATTTCGCTCCCAAAATTTTGTATCCTAACCAGTGGATTTTGATAACGCCTATAAATACCATAAATAGAAGCACTAAATTGAAAATTATTGACAGTGTACAATTTAACTTGGCCGCCTATTTTGGTTTTAAAATCACCAAGTAACTCATTGCCCGATGGAAATGAATAAGATATATTTAAAAGCGTTGGCAACTTGGATTTTAGTTGATAACTATACCCTAACCCAAATACAACTCCATAATCTAATCCTGTATTTAGGTGAAGTATATGCTTTTGGCTACTTTTTAAATTTTTCCAATTTATACTTTGAGCATAACTTTTATTGGTTACTATAAATGAAAATGCAGCTAATATTAATATTTTTATATTTTTCATAAATTTATTTTAAAGAGTTTAGATAAGGTAATACAATAGGATATACATTGTTCCATTTAAAATATATCATTTCATGACCAGTTCCATTGATTTTAGAAATTTGTTTGTTTGCAAAGTATACAGCCTCTTTGTTTGCAAATTCTAAACCATAAGCCGTATTTAATTCGCCATATAAAAACAATACTTTTGTAGTAAATAGATTTAAGTTTGTTGTAAAGTCAAAGCCATCTTTGTTACTAATATCTCCAAGGCTATTTAAAACCACCGCTCCATTTCTCCAAAAAGGACTAGGACCTTCGATGCCTTCTGAATTTCCTTTTTGGTAAGTATAGCTAGATGATATATTTATTTTATAATCAAGTATTTCATGGTCGTTTTCTTTGCCTGTAAGAAATTGGTTAAAGTATAATACATCATTGGTGCCTTCAGAAAATAAATTTAATTTTCTGGTTCTTGCTCCATATTCATCAAGGTTTGTGGAAGTAAAACCTCCAGGTTCTGCAAAAATGACTCCATTAATACGAGTAGGATATTTATTTATATAGCCCGCAGCCAATATAGCTCCCCACGAATGCCCAAAAAGAAAAACTTTTTGAGATGGAGATGTTCTGTAATGTTGAATAACAGCAGACAAATCGTCGAACATTAATTGAATAGAATAGCTATTTTTATTATGTCTTTTTGATAAACCAGAACCCCTTTGGTCATAAAACACAACAAAATAACCATTTGCTGCCAATTGTTTTGCATTTAATCCATTTCTATAGTCGCCACCTGGCCCACCATGTAAAAACACCACCATAGCACTATCTGGGTTTCCAAAGGTTTCGGCATGTAATTGTGTGCCATTTACAGAAATAGAGGGGAGTGTTGGGTCTTGGTCAACAGTTTTAAGAACCAAATTTCCTGCATCGTTAATGTTCATGTTTTTTTTGCACCCTGCAAAAAAGATACTAGTAGTGGCAAGCACCAACAAGATTACTTTACTTTTCATCATATTCATTTGTTTTAAAATTTATGCAAATGTGAGATGAAATTTTTGAGTAGTCGCCCCAATAGGAAAGGTGGCACTAATTTTTTGGGGAAATATTTACATTATAGATTATTCATAAACAATAGATTGTGTTTAATGATACCTTTTCTTGAAAGTTGCCCCTTACTTTTTTAATATAAATGAATATTGGCTTGGTTTAAATATTCGGAAGGTGAAAGATTAGTAGCTTTTTTGAAGTTGCGGTTGAAAGATGATTTTGAATTAAAACCACATTCAAAGGCTAAGGATAACAGTGTGTATTCTTTATTTTCAGGCAAAAAAGCTAAGCTTTTAAATTCTTCAATTCTTTGAAGATTGATATAATCATAGAAATTTTTTTGCTCTACCGAATTTATTACTTGTGAAAGTGTGTTGGGGTGTACCAATAGTTTTTGTGCCAAATCTGATAAAGTGAGTTCAGGGTTTTTAAACAGTTTTTCTTTATCCATCAACTTTGATAGATTTAGATGAATAATTGAAATTTCCTGTTGGTTAATCTTTGACTTTTCATATTTTACTTTTTCTTGTTTATTTAATTGCTCTTCTGTCAATAATATTGGGGGCAAAATATTGCTTTCTTCTTTTGATAAAATATCTAAATCTTCAATTGGTGTTTGAAACTCATTATTGGTAAATATTCCCACTTGCTTGATACCGAAATAACCAATAAAAAGGACAAATAAAACTACGATTGAAAATATAATTTCATCTTTTCCATAAATAATAGCAAACCAAATGAAGCTAATTCCTATAGTTAAATATAACAGCCAATTAAGGTTGATTTTTGTGGTGTTTGAAAATTTAGATAGTATGTTTTGTTGATGTTTCTTTAATTTATAAATAGATAGTATAATATAGACAATTCCCTGTATGATAATAATCCAATTAAAAAAAAACATTGTTTTTTCATAGCCAATACCATTGTGTTCATATACATATTTCTTATGTAGAAGAGAGGAAGTTAGAAAATCAAAAAGTAAGAAATATGTTAAAACAAATGGTAAAAAATGAATAAGTCTAAATATTTTATTTTTGGTTTGATTGGTAAGCGATGAAATATATAAATACAAAAAAGGAACATGAAGCAAGGGTAATGGTATTTCAAAGCCAAGTAGATAAGGGAAATAATTGAATTGACCAGTCTTATGCAAATAATATATGCCCAAATGAACACCAATAAATAAAAGCCAAGAAGCTAAAATTTTATCAGCATCACTCTTATTCTTTTTTGTAGTTAAGAGTAAAAAAAGGAAAAAGGTTATTACAATACCTACTAAATATAACATACTACATTATGTGTTGTTTTCTCATTAGTGTGCAAAGTTAGAATTAATATCATTAGCATTTTGAACTTTGGTGTAAGTGGTTATTTTGTTTGTTAATTGTGGAGTTATTGCTTACGATTATTACTTACAATAATAGTTACTAAACTACTTCTTGAAGAAATTAAAGAAGTTACAATAAAACAAAATTGCAAAGAAATTTCGATGTAAATGCAACATCAGATTTGCGAAAATGGTAGAAAAGTGTGCTCTTGTTGTAGAAATTAAACCAATTTAATTTTTTAATAGAAATCCTAAATATAATTTTTGTTGGATTTACTAGATATTTCAAAAGCAGATTATCTTTTTACAGATTATACGGATTTATTGGTATCGATTTCTCTTATAGCTATCCAAAAATTGACCACACTTAAAATTTTGAGTTAGAAATTGCAATAGTTTTGAGTTAACTTTGCCACTCCAAAAAAAAACTACATTATGACAATTCATAGAGAAGGCTACAAGTCTATTGCAATAGGCACCATTATTTTTGTAATGCTAAATTTATTATTTCGTTGGTTATTTGCAGCTTCTTTTCCTTGGTTATGCTTATTGTTTGTGATTGTAACACTGGGTTTATTGTTATTTTTAGTTTCTTTTTTTCGTATTCCTAATCGTACACTTACTATTGATGAGGGTAAAATTATTTGCCCAGCCGATGGTAGAGTAGTTGTAATAGAAGAAACAGTAGATGAAGAATATTTTAAAACAAAAAGATTGCAAGTATCTGTATTTATGAGCCCCGCAAATGTGCATGTAAATCGTAATCCTATCGATGGAGAAGTAGTATACAATAAGCATCACAAAGGCAAATTTTTAGTGGCTTGGAATCCTAAATCATCTACCGAAAACGAGCGCCATTCTATAGTAATAAAAAATGGCGAAAATGAAATATTGGTAAAGCAAATTGCTGGAGCTTTGGCAAAGCGTATTGTAAATTATGCACAAGTGGGGCAAAAAGTAAAACAAACCAATGAGTTTGGCTTTATAAAATTTGGCAGTAGGGTAGATTTGTTATTGCCAGTAGGAACAAAACTACAAGTAGAACTAAATGAAGTAGTTAAAGGAGGAGTTACCGTAATTGGCACATTATAAAACTATTTTAACAAAAAATGTGTATTTAATAATAATAAAAGTTTTACTTTTATAACAGAATTTATAACAATTAAAAAAAATAAAAAATGAAAAAACTATTTTTATTAGCTACAGCAGCATTATTAGTTACAGGTGCAGCATTTGCCGATGGTGGAAAAAAGAACAAGAAAAAATGTGCAAAATCTAAAACATGTTGCAGCAAAGGTGCAAAAAAATCTTGTGGTGCAAAAGCAGAAAAAACTGCTACAGTAGAAGCCGCAACACCTGCAATGTAATTTGATGAATTTAATTTAAAAAAAGGAGCTAAAATTTAGCTCCTTTTTTTATAATATATTTTCTAGCTCTTTTAAATGAGTAATATTATAAGTTGGTTTATATTTTAAAGCAACTTTTGTATGGTTTACAAATACCACATCCATACCTGCATTAAGTGCACCTGCAATATCCGCATCCTGATTATCGCCAAGCATTAAACTTTCGTTGAGTTTAGCATTTGTTTTTTGCAAAGCAAAATCAAATATCTCCTTTTTTGGTTTTATGCTATTGCTAACTTCAGATGTAATCATTTCTATAAAATATTTATCTAAGCCGCTATTTTTTAATTTCATTGTTTGAGTATGTACAAATCCATTGGTAATTAAATGCAGTTGGTAATTTTTTTTCGTTAAATATTCTAGTATTTCAAATGTGTAGGGAAACACTACTTTTTTTGTAGGCAATATTTCTAAAAAAGTGGCACTCAATTCTTTTGATAATCCTTCGTCTGCAATTTTAAAATCTAATAAAGTGCGCCACATTCTTTTCCACTTTAATTCTTCTACTCCAATAAATCCTTTTTCGTACCTAGCCCATAAGTGTGCATTATGAAAAAGGTATTTATCGTAAAATTCTTGAAAAGGTGCTTTTGTTATTTCAGCCAATCCATTATTGTATAAATCTTGCAATGTATCTTTTGCATTGGTATCAAAATCCCAAATGGTATGATCTAAGTCAAAAAAAAGATGTTTGTAAACAGCCATGTATTTTATATTTTTGAAATTTGTTCAATTAACTTTACTAAAAATATAAAGATAGTAAAATATAAACGCACAGTATGAATATTGTAATAACAGGAGCATCGAGAGGAATTGGTAGGGCAATAGCTGAAGCCTTTGCAGCAGAAGGACACACACTTTTTTTGTGTGCCAGAAATAAGGAAGTTTTAGAAAAAACAGCATTAGAAATAATGCAAAGTTTTCCGCAATGTTCGGTAAAGTTCTTAGCTACCGAATTATCCGATGTAAACAATGCCGAAGCCTTTGCCAATTTTTGTATTAAAAACAGCATACCACATATATTAATAAATAATGCAGGTAGTTTTGTACCTGGTAATATATTAGAAGAAACTGAAAACGCATTACAAGAAATGCTAAACAGTAATTTATTTAGTGCTTATTATCTTACAAAAAAAATAGCACCAAGTATGGTAAAAAATGCAACTGGCCATATAATTAATATTTGCTCTATTGCTGGGTTACAAGCCTATAATAACGGAGGTAGTTATGGTATAAGCAAATTTGCTATGAATGGGTTTAGCCAAAATTTGCGAAATGAACTTAAAGAAACAGGTGTAAAAGTTACTACAGTTTTTCCAGGTGCAGTATATACCGATTCGTGGGCTGGTTTTGATAATACAAACAAACGTATTATGGAAGCAACAGATATTGCAAAAATGATATTAGCATGTACAAAATTGTCGGCTTCGGCTGTACCCGAAGAAATAATAATGCGCCCACAACTTGGCGATTTGTAATTAACAAATATTTACCCTCATAATTTACATAGCAAGTATTTGTATCTTTATTTTTGCAAAATAATTACTATATTTTTTGGCTATATTAGTTTTATATGAATCATTTTTTTACAAAATTTATTGCCTTATTTTTATTTGTAGTACATACAAATATTGTACAAAGTCAAACTAAATTTATTGCAACAATAACACCTTCTAACGCAGCAATAAACGAATATGTTACCTTAAAATTAACTGTAGAAAATGGCGAAAACATTACACAAATAATACCACCTAATTTATCCGAATTTGATGTTGTAAGTGGTCCTAATCAAGAAACAGCTGTAAATAATGTAAACGGAATTGTTAGCCAATATGTATCGCTAAGCTATATACTGCAACCCAAAAAAGCTGGAAATTTTATTATTGGAAATGCTACAGCTGTTGTTTCTCAAAAAAAATACAAAAGCAATTCTTTAAAGTTAGTTGTAAGCAATAAAAAAGTACCAAATAATAGCACTGTAAACCAGTCTCCATTTGCAGCCTTCGATATGTTTGATGAACCTACACCACAAAAACAATACGAAGATTATGTTTTGCAAAAGGGCGAAACAATACCCGAAAAGGTTAATAAAAATATGCAATTAAAATTGCAAACTAATAAAAATACCTGCTTTGTAGGCGAACCAATTGTTGCAACTTATAAATTATACACTAGGCTAAAAAGCGAAAGCAGCCTAACAAAAAACCCTGGTTTTAATGGTTTTTCAGTAATCGATATTGCCCAACAATTTAACCAAAACCCTAATACCCATGAAACCTTAAACGGAAGAGAATATAATGTATATATAATACGTAAAGCACAATTATATCCTTTGCAGCCTGGCGATATTGAATTAGAATCTGCTTCGCTAGACAATAAAATTACTTTTGTAAAAAACAACAACGGCAATGCAGAAGCTTTTGAAGAAAATGTAACTCTGCAAAGCAAACCAATGATAATACATGTAAAACCATTGCCCGAATTTGGCAAACCAAATAATTTTAGTGGTAGTGTAGGTAAATTTGAAATTGATGCTGTTTTAGAAAAGAACATAATTACTACAGACGAAACAGGCAAATTAATTATAACAATTTTGGGCACTGGTAATTTGCAATTACTTACTAGCCCAACAGTAGAATGGCCTAATAACTTTGAACCATTTGAAACTAAAAGTGTTGATAATTTAAACGTAAATAATGTACCATTAAGCGGTAGCAAATCTTTCGAAATTCCGTTTTCGGTAATAGATACTGGTTTACATATAATACCACCAATACTTTTTAGTTATTTTGATATTGTGAGTAGTACTTATAAAACAATAGCTACAAAACCTATAAGCATAAATATAGTAAAAGCGGTAGCAAGTAAAATAACTAAGCCTGATATAAAAGCCTATAAAAAAACTTTTATAGAAAAATGGAGTACTACTATATTGTTTGCAGTATTACTATTTTTAGTGTTAATGAGTTTAATTTTCTTTAATAAAAAAACAAAAAATAAAATTGGCAAAAAAAATATTGAATTAAATGAAGCAGTTATTGCTAAAAAAAACATATTGCCATCATTGCTACATGAAAAAAATTATTTGCTAAAAACAGAGCAGTGTTTGGCTAATAATAATTGTAATAAAGGGTATGAATTATTGAGTACAGAATTTAAACAATTTTTGGTAGAAAAATTCAATACTCCTGATGAAATGTTTAGTTTAGAGATGATCGAACTATCGATGAAAGAAGTATTTGTAGAAAATGCAAAAATACAGCAAACCCTCTATTTGCTTAAAGAAATAGAGCAAAAATTGTATATGCCTATAGATAAAAATGAAGGATTGGTAAAGTTGTACAATGAAACTAAAAGCTTAATTTTATCATTGAGTTAGCATTATTTAGTAAATAAATTTATATCCCACACCTCTTGCACTTTGAAAATAACGAGGATTTTTAGTATCTTCTTCAAAATATTTCCTGAAGTTTAAAATGAAGTTATCAATCGTTCTTGTAGTTGGGTAAATATTGTAACCCCAAACTGTTTGCAAAATTTTTTCTCTAGTTACAACCGTATTTTTATTTTCAATAAGTAATTTTAAAAGCATTAATTCTTTTTTTGTAAGCACAACATTATTTTCTTTGTTGTTGGAGTATTGCGAAGCATTAAAATCTATTTTGTTTTCTCCAAAAACATACACATCTGGCAAATGGAGGGTATTTAAAATTTGCTCTTTCTTTTTTATTAGTTTATTTACTCTTAAAAGCAATTCTTCCAAATTAAAAGGCTTTGCTAAATAATCGTCTGCTCCTTTTTTTAGGCCTAGCACTCTATCAGCACTGTTAGATTTTGCACTTAAAATCAGTATCGGTATCTCGGTATTATTTAATCGTATAGTTTCGCAAACTGTTATTCCATCTATTTCTGGCAACATTACATCTAAAATAATTACATCGAAATAACCTTGAGAAAAAACTTTTAAAGCATGCTCTCCATCGCTGCTAGTGGTTACATCATAGCCTTCCAATTCTAAATTTAATTTTAGTGCTTCTTGTAAGTTTTCTTCGTCTTCTACCAATAATATCGCAAATTTTTTTTCTGCCATCTTATATTTTTTTTAAACAGTATTAAGCGTAAAATTAAAAATACTGCCTCCACTTGCATTGTCTTCTACTGTTATTTTTCCGCCATGTGTATTACAAATTCTACTTACCAAGTATAAACCCAAGCCAGTACCCTTTGCTCTTTTTGTAGTTTCATTTCCTAATCTATAAAATTTATTAAAAAGATTTTTTTTCTCTGAATCTAAAATTCCGGCACCATTATCTATAATTTTTAAACTGCATTTACATTCTTGTTTATTAAAAATTATTTGTATTTCTTTTTCTTTTGGCGAATATTTTAATGCATTTTCTATTAAATTATTTATAGCAATTTGTAACAAAAACGAATCTCCAAATACATTAATATTTTCTTCAATATTAATGTATATTTCTCTCTGTGGAAACCTAGTTGCGAAGGCATTTGCACAATCTTTAATTAGAGTAGAGTAATTAAAGATTTCTTTTTCGCTTTTGTATCCGCCGGCATCTATTTGGTAAGATACCAATAAATTATTACACAACATATCTAACCTATTTGTTTCTTGCAAAGTATTTTGCAATAGCTTATTTTGCTGCGTTTCGGTAAGTTTGTGCTTTTGTATTGTTTCTAAATTTAGCTTTGAAATAGCTATTGGTGTTTTTAGCTCATGGGTTATTGCAAGCATAAAATTATGCTGACTTTTAGATAGCCACAATTCTTTTTTTATGGTTCTGAATACAAAAATAGCACCAGTTGCAATTAGTAAAAAAAAAGTAATTCCTTCGCCAATATATTGTGCAGTTTTTCGATTTTCCGACTGCCTAATTTGTAATTTTTTTTGAAGAAAAGCTGTGTCATTTTTTTGTATTTCTTGCTGGCGAAAATTACTCATTTTTACATTTTGCCTTGTGAGGGCAATAAACCACCAAATTAATGCTGCAATAATATATGCCAGTAAAGCCCAGTATATTACAAAAGCAAACTTAATTTTTTTGTTTTTTTCAGGCATGGTTAATTTCGCTTATCTAATCCCCAAGATAATTTACTTCGTAAAGTTTGTAAAAAATTATTTTCGTTTAACCGTATTAAATTTATACCAAAAGTTTCTTTCTTTACTGCAAGTTGTATTTCTTTTGGCACCAAAACTCTTCTACTATCTAGTGTACATAAAAAACCATCTGTACGGCCTTCAATCTCAAAAGAAACAATAGAGTTATCGGGCACAATTATTGGTCTAATATTCAAATTATGTGGTGCTACTGGTGTTATTACAAAACTGGCACTATCAGGAAAAACAACTGGGCCATTACAACTTAAAGAATATCCCGTAGAGCCAGTTGGTGTAGCAACTATTAGTCCATCTGCCCAGTATGTATTTAAAAATTC
Source organism: Ferruginibacter sp. (assembly GCA_013141435.1). GTDB lineage: Bacteria > Bacteroidota > Bacteroidia > Chitinophagales > Chitinophagaceae > Ferruginibacter. Next base: position 27,082 of record JABFQZ010000014.1, on the reverse strand, counting down.
GCCGTTCAAATAGGTATGAATTTTTATCATTGGCGATGTATCTTTTTTATGTAATGCAAATTCATTTAATGCATAAGGCGCATCATCAAAAAGAGGAATATCGGCATCTACATGAATAAGTGTTCGTTTATCTAATACATATTTTCTATGTACAATTGCGTTTAATGCAGTATGCAATTCATCTTTACCAATACTTGCTAAAAAACCAAGCCTACCATAGTTTATGCCTAATACAGGTATTCCCGAATCTTTTACCATAGTTACTGTATCCAACAAAGTGCCATCGCCACCAAGGCTTATCATACAATCTATTGTTGGGTCTAAATCGTCGCCGTTAGAAAAAGTAGAAAAAACTTCGGGTATTTTTATTGCTGAATAAAACTGATTGAAAAAATCTTGAAAAAAAACTGGTTCTGCATGGTATTTATCTAATTCGGATAATAGAAACTCTATATCCTGCAACTGATTATTTTCGACACCTCTGCTGTAAATTGCTATTTTCATGTGTTCATTTTATTATGGCTCATTATATGCCAAATACAATGTTATATAGGTTTAATTAAAAACCACTGTTGCCGTGCAAAAATACACCCTTTTGTCCTAATTGATTAAAACTGTATTCTACTTTAAAAACTATGTCGTACAAAGTTATTACATCAATACCAAAGCCTGCTGTATATAAAAACTTATTATTTAATAGTGTAGTTTGGTTTGGGATATAGCTGTAACCAAAATCGCTAAAAGTTTTTGCCATTATTCTTACTGGAATATTTGGCACATACTTAATTTTAAATGGTATAGGTATTACAAAAGCAATAATTTTTTTTGATAAAGTTAAATTGGTAGTAGCTGCTGCTACACCATCTATTTGGTACAACTCTAATCCTCTCAAATCTAAATTTCCTACACCTATTGCACGCCTATTTATGTAAGCCTGTTCTAATGGTAGTTTTAAAATTGCAGCCGTTACTACACTTGTATAAAATGTATTTTTAAGTGTAAAATATTTTGAAAACGAACCATACAATGTAGTATTATTTATACCACCTTTTATACCTACACCTCTTTTAGAAAAGCTGTAATTGTATTCCATTCCTTTTAGTGGATACTTTATTTTATCGGTATTTGAGTATGATACACTATAACCAATTTCGGGAATTAATTGGTGTGAGTTGTTGTTGTTAAAATAGTTTTTATTTTTAAAATTTGTAATAGAATCATCTACTATGCTATATCTCAAATTTAAAAATATTGTGGTGCGTTTAAAATAATTATTTCTTTTGTTGTACGATGCCCCAATCGAATAATTCTTTCTTGTAAAATAATCTTTCTTGTAAAATAATATTCGGTTATTAGTACTGGTGTTATAACCTATTTCTTTATTTTCCGATAAACTAGCGCCTATACTAAACCCTTCCGTTAATTTTGCATTACTATACAATGAGTTATAACCAATACTTAACACTCTTGCATAACCTGTAAGTGCTGTTAGGTTAAAATTATCTCTTCTGCCAGAAAAATTATATTGAGTTAAATCTAAACCATAAATAGTACGATTAAAGCTTGCATTGTAATCCTTAAGCCAAGTATTAAATCTATCTACCAATTGAATTTTTGGTAATGGATAAAAATATAAACGCTCTTTTACATTTATGTTTACTTGTAAGTTTTTGTAAAGTGTAGAATCTAATGTGATTTTTATTTCCGAAAAAAGATTTGTATTGGATATTTGGTTTTTTGTTTGCTCTATAGTTTTTGTTAATTCTTTTTTAAATAAAGAATCGCCAATTGCAAAAGGCATTTCTCTTAAAATGATATATTCTTTTGTACGTTTGTTACCATCAATCTTTATGGCAGCTATAAAAAATTTTTCATTTGCCTGAGCAAAAGTTTTATTAACTAAAATAAAAAAACTTAATAGTAATACAAATTGTTTTTTTATCATTGTTTAAACATTAATAAAATATAAAAATAACAAGTTGGAATTTGTTTGCAAAATTATACATCTAAATAACTCATTAAATTTTGATAGTTACTCCCAATTTCTGAAGCGTATTTTTCTATACCATAAGAGTAAGTAATAGTGTAATCATACCTTTCAAAAGTAGATAGTACTGATGAAATTTCTTTTTTATTTATATGAATTGTAACAGTAAGTAAACCAGTAAGTGCATCGGTGGTTGTGTTTAAATGTAAAATTGTACAATCGTTACTTTCTACTATTCGGCTAATTTCTGAAATTGCAAATTGCGATCGTTTCATTTCTAAAACTATTAGTCCACCAATTTCATCAGCGCCAGCAAAATTGCCAATAGTTTTCAAAAGTTCAGTATTTGAAATTACTCCAATATATTCACCTTCTATATTTACAACGGGTACAATACTTGTATCAAAATTTATTGCAAAACTTGCAGCATTTAAAAAATGTGTGTTTTCTAATACACTAGCTTTTACAAAATCATTTTGTAAAGTCTCTATACTTAAATTTTTATCATCTACATCAATCAAGTCATCTTCACATATAAATCCTAAATAAACATTTTCAGAAACAATGGGCAAATGTTCAATTCTAAAATCGTTCATTAGTTGCAATGCCTTTACTACACTATCTTGCAAGTGTAACTGAGGTATATTATTGTTTAGTATTTTTTTTGAAAACATATATTTTTCTGTTTTATAAAATGCAGAAAACTATTGATAAAAAATCAAAATTATTGGGTTTTAATTCTCTTTGTTAACTTTTGTTAAAAAGGTTTCTAATATATCGTTAAAGGCTGTAGGTACTTCCATCATTGGAGCATGGCCACATTTATCAATGATATGTACTTCGCTATTAGGAATTAATTTATGAAACTCTTCGGCTACAAAAGGCGGTGTTACTGTATCATTATTACCCCATATTAAGCAAGTTGGTTGTTTTATTGCTTTTAGTTCTTCTCCAAGATTATTGCGAATAGCGCTTTTTGCTAACGAAATAATTTTAATTACTTTCATTCTGTTTGTGGTTATTTCTAACACTTCATCTACAAGCTCATCTGTAGCCATTGCAGGGTCGTAAAAAGTAAGAGCAGTTTTGTTCTTAATATATTCTCTATCGCCTCTTTTTGGGTAAGTTTCTCCCATTCCATTTTCAAAAAGGCCCGAGCTTCCGGTAAGTATTATCGATTTTATTTTTTCGGGATGTTTTAATACATGTACCAACCCTACATGTCCACCTAATGAATTGCCCAAAAGATTTATATTATTATAGTTTCTTTGCTCTATAAATTTATTTACAAATTTTTGAAGCCCGCCCACAGTCGTGTGCAGCAAATCCATATCTAATAATGGTAAAATAGGCACTACTACTTTGTAATTTTTTCTAAAATGCTTTATCAATTTTTCAAAATTACTAAGTGCTCCAAATAATCCATGAAGTAATAGTAATACCTCACCAGTACCTTCTTCTATAAAAGTAAATTTCCCATCTTGTTTTAATTCGTAACTCATTTGCTTTATATATAGTTCTGTAAGTTGCTAAAATACATTGTTTTTATGATAAAAACATAATTAAGGTGTTTTAAATATTGCCAGCTATAAGAATGGGTATTTATATTTTGTTTGTAGAAGAAAAAGTTCCAAAAAACTGTTCTAATTCTCCAAACATATTTTTAAACCAAGGTACTACTACTCCTATGTACTCCATTACTTTAGGAGCCAATGATTTTAAGTAAGGATATATACTAGATGCTGCTGTAGTGTTGTCTTTAATTAAGTGCAGCTGTACAGTATAAAACAAAAATACACTCAATAAAATACTATATAACAAAACATATAACATAATACCTGCAAGCCTATTTGCCCAACCAAGCATTACTGTTTCAAAAGTTTTTTGTATTATTTTACCTACAAAATTTATTAAAAAGGTAGTTGCAATAAATACCAATAAAAAGGATAATATTGGCAACCATTTGCCCAGGTTTGTATGTTCTGCCAACATAGCAGCAGCAGTGGTTGATAATTTTAGGGCAGCAGCTAAGCCAATTATAAAACCCAATACCGAAAAAATTGATACTATAAAACCTTTTGTATAACCTTTATAGCAGGCTAAAGCAAATAGTATTACAAAAATAGAATCTATAATCATACTAATATATTAACCTAAACTATTTTTCACAATGGTGCTTATCATTTTGCCTTCGGCTTTACCTGCTAATTGTTTACTAGCTAAGCCCATTACTTTGCCCATATCGGCAGCTGACGATGCGCCAGTTTCTGTAATTATCGCTTTTACAATTGTTGTTATTTCTTCTTCTGTTAATTGTGCAGGCAAAAAACGTTGTATAACTTCTAATTCTTCTTTTTCTTTAATTGCTAAATCTTCTCTACCTTGTTTTTCAAAAATCTCTAACGAATCTTTACGTTGTTTTACCATTTTTTGTAAAAATTTTTGTTCTGTAGCTTCATCAATTTCGCCAGCTGCCCCAGGCTCAGTTTTTGCTTTAATAATTTCAGCTTTTATGGCACGCAATGATCGAAGTACTGCTTCGTTTTTCGATTTCATGGCGTCTTTCATTTCGCCCATTATTTTTTGTTCTAAATTCATAAGCTTATTTTGGGTTTGTATTATAATTGATGCAAGTTGTTATTTTCTGTTTGTTTTTTATATAATGTTAGTAGAAATATCTATTTCAATTTTACTAATAGCTAATAAGAATATATTTTTTTTGTAATAAAAATACTTAAAACAAAATTAGTTTCTAAAATTTTGAAATTATCTCAAAACAAAAATCTAAATACTATTTTCTTTAATTTGTTTTGCTCTCACTTTTTTTATAAATGCTTCGGCAAATGCTTTTATTTCATTTGCTTGTTCGGTATTTTTTGTAGCTCTCAAAAATGTGTCGCTCATAGTAAAAAACATTTGATAAAAAAATTCTCCCATTTCATCTACCATCATTTCTTTTGTCCAAAGATCTATACGCATTGCGGTTTTATCAGCACCATCCCAAAATGCAATACACATAGCATTGGCTTTTTGTTTCATTTCGGCACTGCTATCGCTGGCATTCCAATATATGTTTTCTGGTACTTTATTTGGGTCTAATAATATGTCGATATTTATTGCTGATTTATGCATCTTTTTGTATTAAAATTTTATGCAAATGTACTTTGTTTTTAATTTAGATTAATATTTATTAAAAGTAAAAAAGTATATATTATTTGGGAAATAATTTTTATTTTTTTTGTGTAATTTTTTTGAAAAAATATAATCATTTATAAAAAGACAATCTATCATTATCCACAATAAAAAAAAATATGTGTATAAAAATATTTGTAAAACATTTCATTATGAAAAAAATATTTTAATATTGCTATAGGGATTTACTATCTCTGTACTTACTAACCCATCTTTATAAAAAAGCTCAGCTAAAAAAGTTGAGCTTTTTATTTTTATATTAATTAGTTTAAAAAATTTTTTCTACATTATTGCTCTACTATTTTGTACTTATAATTAAACGAAATAAATTTAAAAAAAATCTATTTATGGATAAATATGCAGTCCAAAAATAAAAAGTTATCTTGCAATAAAATAAATTGTATCATGTTAAAATCGATGACAGGCTTTGGGAAAGCAGAGCAAACAATAGGTGGAAAAACTTTTATCATAGAGTTAAAAGCACTCAACGGAAAGCAATTTGATTTGCAATTAAAAATGCCATCGCTTTTAAAACCTTACGAATTTGAAATAAGAAATTTACTACAAGAAAATTTAATAAGAGGTACGGTAGATTGTTTTATAAACATAAAGCAAAATGGCTCGGTAAAGCCAGTAGTGCTTAATACAGAGTTAATAAAAGCATACTATTTACAAATAAAATCTTTAGCAAAAGATTTAGAAATAGATACAAACTCGGTATTAAGCTCATTAATAAGATTGCCAGAAGTTGTAATGACAACTAACGAAATTATAACGGACGATGAGTATGGAATTTTTTCGGAAGTACTTTTAACAGCCATTAAAGATTTAAACTTACATAGAATTAACGAAGGCAACTCATTGCAAAAAGATTTGCTACAACGAATCCAAAATATAAAAAATGAAGAAGGAAATATAATAGCATTAGTACCTAATAGACAACAAAAAATAAGAGATGAAATAAATAAACTACTCGAAGAAAATGTAGGAAAAGAAAATATTGATAATAACAGAATGGAACAAGAGCTTATTTATTACATGGAAAAAATAGATATACACGAAGAGCAAATTAGGCTTAGGCAACATTGCGAATATTTTGCCGAAATAATAAATAACGAAGAGGAAGGAAAAGGAAAAAAACTTTCATTTCTTTTGCAAGAAATAGGCAGAGAAATAAATACTACAGGTAGCAAAGCATATGATGCTGGCATACAAAAATGTGTAGTAACGATGAAAGATGAATTAGAAAAAGCAAAAGAACAAGTATTAAATGTATTGTAATAATAATGTAAAATATGATGGCTTTAATAAATAAAATATCTCTAAATAAAATTGTGCTTGTTTTCGTAATTCCATTATTTTTATTTAGTGCTTGTACACAAATTAATTTGTACGAAAAAAATATTTCTATCCCTAATTTAAAGTGGTTAAATAATTTTAATGCAAGCGGCACTTTTTCCTTAGTAGATACCAATACAAATTATAATGTATATTTGGTATTGCGTCATACAGATGCTTATATGTATAATAATATTTGGCTAAATGTTGGCTTGCAAATACCTGGCGATAGTATGAAATATCAAAAATTAAATATTCCCTTAGGAGCAGATGCTACTGGTTGGTATGGTATTGGTATGAACGATATTTGGGAACACAGAAAACTATTAGCAACTTTGCCTTTAAAAAAAGGGAATTATAATTTTAATATTTCTCAAATAATGAGAGATAATCCATTACTTCATGTAATGAGCGTGGGTTTAAGAATAGAAAAAAGATAGAAAGAATGTTAAAATATTCAAATTTTAAAATCTAAAATCTTAAATTAACAAACATTTCTTTATTTTGCACACAATTAATCTAATTTATAGGCGTTAATATCTATATAATTATAAACTTTTAAACCTGTACTGTGAAAAGGATATTTTTTAGTTTTGTAATAGCAATGCTATTTTCAACAGTTTCTACCGCACAAATGTATTTTGAAACAGTACATAATGGAGAGTTTGGCGTAACAATTGGTGGAGCACATTATTTTGGTGACCTCAATAATAGAGCCGCTTTTAACCGCCCAAGAATAGCTGCTGGCGCTTTTTTTCGTAAGCAATACGGCAATTACGTTAGTGCTAGGGTTTCGGCACATTTTGCTCAATTAGGTTATAGCGATATTTACAGCAAAAGCGAATTTCAAAGATTGCGAAATTTGAGTTTTAACACAAATATTTATGAAATTGCTTTGCAAGGCGATTTTAATTTTTTTAAATACCAGCCAGAAAATCCAGCGCTAAATTTTACACCTTATGTAACTATTGGTATTGGTGCAATGAATTTTGACCCTTACGCCTACCTCGATGGACAAAAATATTTTTTACGTCAGCTTGGTACCGAGGGGCAAACTAGTGGTTATTTAGGCAGAAAGCCTTACTCTACTACTACAATGGTTATACCTTTTGGTGTGGGTATTAAATACAACCTTACCGAAAAAATAAATATATCATTTGAAGTAGCTCATCGCTTTACATTTACCGATTATTTAGATGATGTAAGCAAAACTTATGCAGGTGCTACAAGTTTTCAGTCTGGTCCTCTAGGTTCATTATCCGAAGCGCAACGATTACAAGATCGTAGTTTAGAGCTTACAAAAGATGGTTCGTTCTTTTTTAAACAAAGTCAACAAAGAGGTTTTAGTAAGCAAAAAGATCAATATCTGATTGCCGAAATGGGAGTTTCTTTCAACCTTACATCATATCGTTGCCCACCAGCAAATTAATTTTGGTATAAAATTTTCACAAAAGTGGTAGTATGATTATACTATCACTTTTTTTTATCCATTATGTACGCAATTTTAGTTACTTTTGCGACCCTAAATAGCTCTTACAAAGCTTTTTTGTTATAATTATTATGTCACTTTTACAACAAATAGATATTACCAGTTTACCATCGCACATTGCCATAATAATGGATGGTAATGGCCGTTGGGCTCAAGAGCAAGGAAAAGATAGGCTTTTTGGGCATTTGAGTGGTGTAGAAAGCGTAAGCAAAGTAGTAGAAGCAGCTGCTGAAATTGGTATAAATTACCTTACACTTTATACATTTAGTACCGAAAATTGGAACAGACCAACAGAAGAAGTAAACGGTTTAATGGAACTTTTGGTGACTACAATAAAAAAAGAAGTGCCTACTCTTAATAAAAATAATATTCGGCTTAGGGTTATAGGCGATATAAATTTATTGCCAGCCAATGCAAAAAAACAATTAAACGAAGCTTTAGCAGATACCTGCAGCAATACAGGTTTGCAATTAATAATGGCACTTAGCTATAGTAGCCGAAAAGAAATGGAAGATGCTATAAAACAAATAGCTATAGATGTAAAAGAAAATAAATTGCAGCCAAGTGATGTAAATGCCGAAACACTAAATAAATATTTGCATACCAACCAAATACCTGACCCAGAGCTGCTCATACGCACAAGTGGAGAGTATAGGTTGAGTAATTTTTTATTATACCAATTGGCATACACCGAACTATATTTTACCGATACCCGATGGCCAGATTTTAGAAAAGAAGATTTATACAAAGCAATTATAGATTTTCAAAAAAGAGAAAGAAGATTTGGTAAAACTGGCGAACAAGTAAAAATTGAAATAAATAAAACAACATAAAACTCATAAAATAAACCCAAAAGCAGCTTTTTATGTAGTAATTTATACATATTTTAAAACGTTTAACAAATACTTTTCAATATAGGGCTTAATTTGCCGCTTACAACGAACGAAAAACTTACAAATGCTACGATTTTACAAAACTGGTCTATTTACTGTAATATTATTTTTAATGGGCAATGCTGTGCTAGCACAAGACAGTACAGTATCTATAAACCCTGCTTTAAACGATATTTTCGATTCTAAAACTCCAAAAGCATATACAATAAAAGATATTACCGTAAAAGGTACAAGAAGTTTCGATCGTAATTTAATCATATCCATATCTGGCTTAGCCATTGGCGATGTGGTACAAATACCAGGCACAGCTGCTTTTAACAAAGCTATTGTAAAACTTTGGAAACAAAACTTAGTATCATCTGCCGAAATATTTATTACCAATGTAGTAGATGATAATATAGGTATTGAAATAAGCATTACCGAAAGGCCAAGATTATTAAACTACAGTTTTATTGGTGTAAAAAAAGGCGACAAAGACGATCTTACTGAAAAATGCAATTTAGCTAAAGATAGAGTACTTACCGAAGACATGAAGCTAAGTGCAGTAGATATTATCAAAAAGTTTTACTTAAATAAAGGATATAGTAATGTAGCTGTAAATATGGTAGAAACTGTAATTACAAATGCTGCCAACGGAGTAGAGCTAAATTTTTATATAGAAAAAGGAAAAAAAGTAAAAATAAACTCTATCAACTTTGCAAATAACAATGAGCTAGCCGATGCCAAACTAAAAAAGCAAATGAAGGGCACAAAAGAAGCGCTACGGTTTACACTATTTCCCGATACATCGCCTAGCCCTTATGGCGATACAGCACATAACCCTACATTTAACGATTATGTAAAAGAAACAGGCTATTTACACCCAATAAAAACAAAAGATTTTTTAGAAAAATATTTTAGAGTAAGGTTTTCGGGTGGTAAATTTTCGGAGAAAAAATTTGTAGAAGATAAAGAAAAAATACTTGATTTTTACAATGCCGAAGGATTTAGAGATGCTGCTATAATTGCCGATACAACAATACTCAACAACAAAGGTAATTTAGATGTGCATATTAATATGAATGAAGGGCATAAATATTATTTTGGAAACATAACCTGGAAAGGAGTTACAAAATATCCCGATTCTATTTTAACCCTAATATTAGGTATAAAAAAAGGTGATGTATATAATGTAGAAACACTAAATAAAAAATTAGGCAAACAAATGAGTGCCGAAGGAGGAGATATTGGTAGCCTTTACCAAAACGATGGGTACCTTTTCTTTAATGTAGATCCTATAGAAACTGCAGTATATAACGATACCATAGATTTTGAAATACAAATGAGAGAAGGGCCACAGGCTAGTTATGGTAAAATAACAGTATCTGGCAATGATAAAACAAAAGATTATGTAATCTTAAGAGAATTAAGAACAATACCTGGCGAAAAATTTAGTAGAGAAGATATTATACGTTCGCAAAGAGAACTTTCGCAATTAGGATTTTTAAACGCCGAAAAAATAAACCCACAGGTAGTGCCAAATAATGCCGATGGTACAGTAGATATTAATTGGCAAGTAGAAGAAAAATCGGCCGATCAAGTAGAGCTTTCCGCTGGCTTTGGTGGTGGTATTGGGCTTACTGGTACCCTTGGCTTTACATTTAATAATTTCTCCATAAAAAATATTACCAAACGTTCTACTTGGGATCCGTTACCATCTGGCGATGGGCAAAAACTTAGCATCAGAGCACAATCAAATGGTAGAGCATTTAGATCGTACAACTTTTCATTTACCGAGCCATGGCTAGGAGGTAAAAAAAGAAATTCTTTTTCGCTAAGTTATTTTAATTCAAAATATGCTAGTGCATATGACCCTAATACAGGGTTGCCTTGCAAAGCATGCGGTAAAAACCAATATGTAAAAACTGGTGGTTTTGGTATTGCATTGGGAAAACAATTAAAATGGCCAGATGATTACTTTAACCTTATTTATGCATTAAATGTGCAACAATATAATTTAAAAAATTATGCAAATGTAATTCCAAAAATATCAAATGGTAAATCTACCAATGTTAGTTTAAAACTAACATTGCTTCGCAATTCTGCTGGGCCAAATCCTATTTTCCCTACAAGTGGCTCCAATGTTATGCTAAGTGGACAGTTTACATTGCCATATTCTTTGTTAGTAAAAAATGTTGATCCTCTTACACAATATAAATTGCCAGAGTTTCACAAATGGCGTTTTAATACCGAATGGTATGTACCTATAGGCAATGCAAGAGGTGCCGATAAAAACAAACAATTTATCCTAAAAATAGCTGCCAAATATGGCTATATAGGTAGGTATAATAAAAATTTAGATATTTCACCATTTGAGCGCTTTCAATTGGGTGGCTCAGGCATGAGCAACTCACAAGCCATATTAGGGTTCGATAATATAGCTCAAAGAGGTTATGCTATTTACGATAATTCAAATACCAAAATAAATTCGGCAGATGATGTAAGTTCCGATAAGAAATTTACATTATTTAATAAATATACTGCTGAGTTGCGTTACCCTTTTAGCACATCGGCTAGTAGTACTATTTACGGTTTGGCTTTTTTTGAAGCAGGTAACGGTTGGTACAATTTAAAAGAATTTAATCCTTTTAAATTGCGTAGATCAGTAGGTGTAGGTGCTCGTTTCTTTTTACCAATGTTTGGCTTACTAGGCTTCGATTATGGTATTGGTATTGATAGATACAATCAAAATACTGGGTTTAAAGGCTCGGCTAAATTTACATTTTTGCTAGGGCAAGAGCCTGAATAAGCTAATAGTTATTTTAGAAAAATTACTTAAATTAAAATAATTGAAAATTTTGCACTTGAAAGATTAATATTATAGCGTAAAGTATAAGTAAGGTTTGAGCAAATGTCAAAATAAAATTATTTAATAATTTTTTGTTAAAGCAATAAAGAAAATAGTATTTTTAATAAATTTATAAGTCTAATATAAAAATATAATTATGAAAGTTTTTTTATTATCGGTTTTATTTTCTTTTGCTACTTTTTTAAGCCAAGCACAACGCTATGCAATTATTGACTCTAAATATATTTTAGATAAAGTACCAGAATATAAAGAAGCACAACAAAAATTAGATAATTTTAGCGAACTATGGCAGAAAGAATTAGACCAAAAGCAAGCTGTTATGGATAAAATGTATAAAGATTATGATGCAGAGCAAGTAATGCTAACCGATGTATTGAAAAAGAAAAGAGAAGATGAATTGTATAATAAAGAAAAAGAATTAAGAGATTTGCAAAAAAAACGCTTTGGATTTGAAGGCGATTTATTTAAAAAAAGACAAGAACTTATAAAACCAATACAAGATAGAGTATATAATGCAGTACAAAAACTAGCGGTAGAAAAATTATATGATTTTATACTTGATAAAAGTGAAGGAATAACTGTTATATTTGCCGACCCAAAGTTAGATAAAAGCGATGATGTGCTTAGAAATATGGGTGTAAAATAATTTTATATTGCTTGGTGTAAACAGTATAATTTTAATAAAAATGAGCACTATTAATATTTAAACAAAAAACAAGAAAACAATTTAGAAAAGATGAAAAAATTATTATTTGCAGGTGCTATGGCACTAAGTATGTTTACTGTATCGGCTCAAAACAAATTTGGCTATATTAATGCTAATGAGTTAATGAGTGTAATGCCAGAAGCAGCAAAAGCTCAAACAGCTATTAAAGAATTTGAAGCAAGTTTGCAACAAACTTATCAAGACCTTGTAGTAGATTTTAATAATACCGATAGTGCTTTTAACAAAGACTCTGCAAAGCTATCGCCAACAATGAAAGAAATAAAAAGAAAAGATTTGTTTACAAAATATCAAACACTACAAGGTTTTCAGCAAGGTAGCCAAGAGCAAATGCAAGCAAAGCAAGAAGAATTAATATCACCAATAAGAGAAAAAGCACTTGCTACAATACGTACAGTAGCTAAGGAGAATGGTTATAGTTACATTTTTCAAGAAGAAACTTTATTGGTAGCACCATTGGGCGAAAATATTTTGGGATTAGCAAAAGCAAAATTGGGTATTAAAGACCCAGTTGCTAAACCAGCTCCAGCTACTCCAAAAAAATAATACAATAGTTATTACATTTTTTTAAAGCCCCGAGCATTATTTTGTTTGGGGCTTTTCTTTACCTTTTAATTTAGCTTTATCCTTAATCCGAACTAATTGTAATACAATTTTGGAAATTAAATTGGTCCACTAAAATCGCTGTGTACGCAGTTATTGCTGTTTCGCTGTGTGAAATATTTAAAATGTAAACTTTTTCAGGACGAGACAGTATGAAGTGATTTAGTAATTTGATACTATACCTTATTAATTTCGCTAGTAAAATGAAAGATAATATCCGGATTATTAGAAATTTCGGTATTTAAAAACCATTCGCTTTGGGCTAGGTATACTACATTGCCATCTTTATCTTCGGCAATATTTGCTAGTTTATATTTAGTAAAGTCTTCTAGTTTTTTTGCATCTTTACAAGTAAGCCAACATGCTTTGTAAAATGGCAAAGAATTCATTTGTACCGATGCTCCATATTCTTGCAACAAACGATATTGTATTACTTCAAATTGTAGTTCGCCTACACAACCAATAATTTTTTTATTGCCTCCAAATTGAGTAAAAAGTTGTGCCACACCTTCATCGGTAAGTTGGTTTAATCCTTTTTCCAATTGTTTGGTTTTCATTGGGTCTTTGTTTACAACTTCTTTAAAAATTTCTGGCGAAAAACTTGGTATGCCTGTAAAATAAAAATTTTCTCCTTCGGTAAGCGTATCGCCAATTTTAAAACTACCTGTATCAAACAATCCTACTACATCGCCTGGGTAAGCTTCTTCAATAACATCTTTTTGCCGTGCCAAAAAACTATAGGGGTTAGTAAAGCGAATATCTTTTTGTAATCTTACATGATTGTAATATGTGTGCCTTGCAAACCTACCGCTACATACACGTAAAAAAGCAATTCTATCTCTATGTTTTGGGTCTAAATTGGCATGTATTTTAAAAATAAAACCGCTAAATTTTTCTTCCTCGGGCAATACATCTCTTGTGGTAGTGCTACGTGGGCGTGGGGTAGGAGCAATACGTATAAAAGTATCTAGCATTTCTTTTACACCAAAATTATTAACAGCGCTTCCAAAAAATACAGGAGCAATATTTCCACTTAGGTAATCTGTATTATTCAATTCGCCATATACTCCATCTATCAATTCTACATCTTCTCTTAAAATATTGGCGTCGTTTTTGCCAATTTTTGTTTCCAAAATTGTATCATTCAAATCATTAATTTCTACTACAGCTTCATCGTTTGCTTTTGTACCTGCGGTAAATAATACTAAACTTTTTTTATGTAAATCATAAACACCTTTAAAATCTTTACCACTATTTATTGGTACTGTCATTGGGTGCAGTTGTATTTTCAATTCATTTTCTATTTCTTCTAATAAATCAAAACGATTTTTACCATCTCTATCCATTTTATTTATGAATACAATTACTGGTGTTTTGCGCATAGCAATTACTTCCATAAGCCTTCTTGTTTGTGGCTCTACACCGTTTACGGAGTCTATTACCAATACCACACTATCTACAGCTGTAAGTGTACGAAAAGTATCTTCAGCAAAATCTTTATGCCCAGGTGTATCCAATAAATTTATTAAATGACCTTCGTATTCAAATGTCATTACCGAAGTAGCTACCGATATTCCACGCTGGCGCTCTATTTCCATAAAATCGGAAGTAGCATGTTTTTTTATTTTATTGCTTTTTACTGCACCAGCAGTTTGTATAGCACCGCCAAATAGTAAAAATTTTTCGGTTAAAGTTGTTTTACCTGCATCGGGGTGAGATATGATAGCGAATGTTTTTCGTTTATTTATTTCTGCTGAATACTTCATTGTTGGTTTTTGCGTGTGCAAAGGTACGGATTATGGGCAAACAGTAAAAGGAAGGAATTTAATAAGATACTTGCCTATATTTATGCCACAAAATATTTAATAAAAGTTGTACCAACGGTATAATTTAATTTTTACAGTATATAGGTTTAGCAAACAAAAGTCAATAATATTTGCTAATGCAAATCATTGACAGCTTTTTATAATAATAGTAAACAAATTATATCTCTAAGTACTTTACAAAAAATAATTTTACAAATTTATTTTTTTTCGCCGGTAGATTTTCTAACTATTAATGTAGATTTTAATACAGTATTTTCTTCAGATAAATTGGGTTCTTTTTTATTTATTAATCTAAACAAAATGCTTGCAGCTTTTCTGCCAATTTCGTAAGCAGGTTGTGTAATTGTTGTTAGTGCAGGGTTTAAGATAGATGCTGTTTGTAAATTTGAATAGCTTATAATCTTCACATCTTGCGGAATTTTTATTTTAAGTTCTTCGCATATTTCGTAGCTTGCAATAGCCAACTCTTCTACACATGCAAAGATAGCATCGGGTTTATTTTTTTGTGTAAGTAATTTTTTTATTTTTTTCTTATTGGCATTTTCATCATTATCGCATGCAAGCATTAAGTTTTTCTCTGGTTTTATTTTATGTTTTTTTAAAGCATCTATAAAGCCATCATGCCTTTTATTACTTATCGATAAAGTATCGGATATAGACAAAAATGCAATTTTTTTACAACCTGTTTTTAGTAAATGTTGCATACCAATAAAAGCACTTTCATAATCATCTGTTGTAATTTTTGGAGCATCTATTTTTTCGGCTACCCTATCAAAAAAAACCAATGGTATTCCTTTTTTTTTCAAATCTAAAAAATGTGCTGTATCATTTGTTTGCCTAGTAAGCGATACCATTATACCATCTACTCTTCCATTATACAAATGTTTGCAAATAGCAATTTCTTTTTGCAACTCTTCGTGGGTTTGATAAATTAAAACATGATAATCTTTTCCTTGAGCGTACGATTCGGCACCATTAATAGCAAGTGAGAAAAAGTTATTGGCAATGGCTGGTATTATTACTGCAATTGTTTTACTTTTTTGACTCCGCAAATTGCTAGCAAATGGGTTTGCATGATAGTTTAAAGCCTTAGCCTTAGCAACAACTTTTTTTTTAGTAGCTGCACTTATTTCTGAGCTATCATTTAAAGCTTTTGAAACTGTAGAAATAGATAGTTTTAATACCTTTGATAGTTCTTTTAAATTCATAATAATGTATGCAAGTCTAAGCAATTATTTTTAATCTTCAATTTTTTTGAAAAAAAATGCGACTAAATTAAAATAATTTTATTTTTTCAATATTTTTTATTTTATAAATTTTACAAAATTGACAGTTCTTTTTATATTTTTTTTGGATGCTAATGCGATTTAATTTATAATTTTATTAAATAATAAAGAAAATTTAAAATTATTTCCCCAATTTCTTATATATAAATTAAATTAATATAACAGAAAATAAATTTATTTTTTTACGAAAACGTTTTCATAAAAAAAAGCTGTACTTTTATTTTTTAACAATAATTTAATGTTAAGAAGATTTGAAAGGCTTATTAAAAAACAAAACAAACCTTATTTATGAAACTTCGATTAAAACAAATCCTCAAAGTGTGCTTGATGCTAATCTTTGCAGGGCTTACTGTAACAGGGCATGCGCAAACTAGCGTAAGTGGTGTAGTTACCGATTCTAAAGATGGAAAGCCCTTAGTAGGTGTTACTGTAACCTTAAAAGGTACAAAAACAGCTGTAACTACAAATGCTACTGGAGCTTTTACTATTAATGCACCAGCAAATGGTACATTGATTTTTTCATCTATTGGGTTTACTGTAATACAAAAGGAGGTTTCCAGTAAAACCCCAATGCAAGTAAGAATGATTGCCACAAATCAACAGTTAGATGAAGTTGTTGTAATAGGTTACGGTACTCAAAAGCGTAAAGAGGTTACTGGTGCTATTGTAAAAGTGTCGGGAGACAAAATTTCTACTTTAGCTGCACCAAGCTTCGAAGCTGCATTGCAAGGTAAAGCAGCTGGTGTTCAGGTTGTACAAGGTAGTGGGTTGGCTGGCTCTGGCTCTGTAGTAAGAATAAGAGGTATTGGGTCTATTAGTGCAGGAGGTGATCCTCTTTATGTAGTAGATGGTATTCCCATTACTTCCGATCAATTTTTGAGAGGCGATGGTGGTGGTATGAACCAAAATCCATTATCGGCTATAAATCCAAACGAAATTGAATCTATTGAAGTTTTGAAAGATGCTGGTGCCGCTGGAATATACGGTAGCCGTGGTGCAAACGGAGTTATATTAGTAACTACCAAAAGGGGCAAAATTGGTAAACCTAAATTTAACTATACCAACAAATTAGGATTTGTAACTTATACCCAAAAGCCAGAGTTTGTGAAC
Source organism: Ferruginibacter sp. (assembly GCA_013141435.1). Taxonomy (GTDB): domain Bacteria; phylum Bacteroidota; class Bacteroidia; order Chitinophagales; family Chitinophagaceae; genus Ferruginibacter. Next base: position 9,786 of record JABFQZ010000014.1, on the reverse strand, counting down.
GGAACAGAGTATATGCAATTAAAACAAGAAGCATGGCAAAATGATGGTAATGTTGGTCAAATTCCAAGTAGCTTAATACCTAGTGGTTTATCATTTGCAACCGCTAGCTCAACCAACACTGATTGGTGGAAAGAAGTTACCCGTACTGGATTAATTAATGAGCATAATTTATCGATGCATTATGGTAACAAAAAATTTAAAAGTTTTATAGCTGGCACTTTTGGCAAGTCCGAAACTTATATTAAACGAAATAGTTTTCAAAGGCAAAGTATTAGAACCAATTTAGATTATACATTTTCTAATAAGCTTAAAGTATTTGTAAATGCTGCTTATAATAGAGGCATTAATGATAGAATTAGTATTTGGGAAACCATTGCTGCAGTACAAGGTTGGTTACTTCCTATACACCCTATTTACAAAACCGATGGTAGTTACTCAACTTTAAGTGCCAACCCTGTTAGATATTTTAATGAAACTAAATATCGAAATACCGATGATAGATATTTAGGTGGAATTATACTTGATTATAATCCAATAAGCAACCTTAATTTAAAAGCAAGTGCTTCTATGGATTATTTATTTTCTTTCGAAGATCAATGGGAGTCTAAAGATTTTACAAATGACGCAAGAGGTGGTATAGCAAAACGATATCCAATTTGGGTAAAAAATAATAGTTATAATTTTACAGCAAATTATTTATATAAGCTTAATGATAAAAATAAATTTAATTTTTTGGTAGGTGCCGAAACGCAAGAGTCGGAGGTGAGTAACACTAATGGAGATATTTACGCTTGGGGGCAAGATGCACCTTTGTACAAAAACAAAGCAATATATAAAGACAGTTTAAACAAGTTTTTAAATGATAATACTCGAAAAAAACAAGTAGTAGATAATTCTACTTTTGCAAGTTTTTTTGCTAGAATTAATTTTGCATCTAACGATAAATACTTTTTACAAGTATCTGCTCGTAGAGATGGGTCATCAAAATTTGGTACCAACAATAAATACGGATTTTTTCCTACTGCCTCAGCAGCTTGGGTATTGAGCGATGAAAAATTCTTAAAAAATAATAATTTTATTAACAATCTAAAATTGCGTACCAGTTATGGTTTAGTAGGCAATTCTAACATTGCTACTGGTAAATATTATTATGGTTATGGTAATAACAGAAATTACAATAACACACCGGTGCTTGACCCATACAATATTGGTAACCCCGATTTGAAATGGGAAACAGTACGCAATTTTGATTTAGGATTAGATTTTGGATTATTAAATAATAAATTAACAGGAGAAATTTCTTATTATAGAAAAGTAACAGTAGATCAATTATTAGAGCCAGGTTTAGGAGCATCTTCGGGGTTTCAAAAAAGCTGGCGCAATTTAGAAGGAGGCAAAATTTTAAACGAAGGGGTAGAACTTACTTTAAACTATATTCTTGTTAAAAAACAACAATTATATGTTTCGGTTGGAGGCAATATTAGTAAAAATTACAACGAAGTTTTAAATTTAGGTTCAATTGGAGCAGATGCCTTACAAGGTGGATTTAATGATACCCGTATTGCAGAAGGATATCCTGTAGGCACTAACTTTTTAGTACGCTATCATGGAGTAGATCCTACAGATGGCTTACCTATTTGGTTAGATAAAAATGGCAATCAAACCAAAACTTTTAGTTTAGATCATAGAGTTATGGCAGGGAAAGTATTGCCAAATTTTTCTGGGGCATTTAATACAGAAATAGCATACAAGACGGTAGAATTCAAAACACTATGGACTTTTGTAAGTGGAGGCAATATTTACGACGGATCGGCTAAATATCAAAACGTTGGAAACAATTGGAATATAAGAAGAGATTTGCTAGATAGATGGACAAAACCTGGAGATGTTGCAAAATACCCTCGTCTTACCAACTCTGTAACAAATTACCCAGGGCTTGGTACAAACGATAACTATAACTCTACAATGTTTTTGTACGATGCAAGTTTTATGCGTTTAAGAGAAATATCGTTAGCGTATAAATTGCCTAAAGGTCTTTTACAAAAAACACCTTTTAGTAATGCTAAAATTTCCCTTGTTGGAATGAACTTGCTAACTTTTTCAAAATACCCAGGTGCTGATCCTGAAATTACAAGAGATTTTCAAAATTCGCAAGATAGAAATATGAGTCCAAATATTACTTTTCTTACACCCACACAAGCAAAATCTTTTGTATTTAGTTTAAATCTTAATTTTTAAATTATAAATTATATGAAAAAAATAATTATTGGGTTGTTAATATTTGCAAATGTAGCAACAACCATTTCTTGTAAAAAATTTTTAGAAAAGCCACCAGAGGGTAGCGTACAAGAAGCTGATGCACTTAAAACTGAAGCAGACGTACAAGCATTATTAAATGGCTGTTATTTACTTTTAGGAAACGATCAAATGTATAATGGTAAATTGCAAACAACTGCAGAACAATTAGCCGACCATTTATCAAGTAATAATCTAGGTGGAAAGCAGCAAGAAAATAATCTTCGTAGATCTACAATCTTTAATACCGACAATGCCGATTTATTTACTGGTATTTATAATATTGTTTATAGAACAAATAAAATAATAGAAAAAATAGAATTAGTATCCGCTGCAAATAAACCAAGAATTGAAGCGGAAGCAAGATTTATAAGGGCAATTTGTCATTTTGAAATAGCTCGTTTATGGAGCCACAATCCAGGCTATTCAGTAAACAATTCTCATCTAGGTATTACTATAAAAACAGCTGCAAATCTTCTACCACCAAATAGAGCTACAGTTAAAGAAACTTATGATTTTATTATTGCTGAGTTGAAAGCATCGGAAACCAACTTGCCTACATTTAATGCAAATAGATTGTATGCAGATAAAAATTGTGTTAGAGCATTTTTAGCAAGAGTTTATTTTCAAATGAACGATTTTTCAAACGCTTATAGCTATGCTACACAAGTAATAAATAGTACCAATTATACTTTTAATACAGTATTGGCTACTCGTTATACTGCTTTAGGTACTACCGAGTCTATTTTAAAAACTTCAAATATACAAGGTCAACATACACCCGGAGGAAAACTGAGAGAGTGGTTTTCGGGGAGAGGAGGTTTACCATATTTTAGAATAAATGATGTTATCTATTCTGTTTTTAATAGTAATGTTGGAGATGGTAGAAACGCATGGTTAGATAAAGTAAAATATCCTGGAAATACATATTTAAACAAATACGATTCGTCTAACTTTGAAATGCCAATAATTGGTATTACCGAAATGTATCTAATAAGAGCAGAGGCAGCAGGAGAAATAGCTGTATCAACACCTGCAGCTCTTACTATTGGTATAGCTGATATTAATAAAATAATAGAAAGAGCTTATGGTAATAATACAAAAAACTTAGCTCTAACAGTATCTCCTGATATGCTCATAAATACGGTAAGAAACCAAAGAGAAATTGAGATGATTGGAGAAGGTGATAGATTGTATCAAATAAAGAGAATTGGTGCTCACCCAATAGCTAGTAGAAGAGTTGAAAGATTAGATAGAAGAGGTTCAATTTGGAATTGCCCTGGCTTTATTTTGCAATTCCCAGATTATGAAAAAAATGCAAATGCTGCCTTTCAATTAAATGTAGAAGGCAGTTGTTTATAAAATTTTAAATAAAAAAATATGAAAAATATATTATCGTTAGCATTAGTATTTTCGTTACTAAGTTTTACAGCTTGCAAGCGAGAAACATTTAAAGAAGTAGGCAATAATGCCGATTTTAATATTAATGTTTTAGCTGGTACTTGGGCAGTTTCATCAGTACATCAAACAGATGAAGATGCCATAAGAAAAGGATTTCCGTATAAAAAACTAGATGTAACAACAGATTTTAGTTTAAATCAAACAAAACTTACATTGAATTTAAACGGAAACTTACCAAGTACCTTTAGTATTGCTTATGGTGCTGCTGCAAAACTTTTAAAACATACTTCTGGTAATTGGGCTTTAGATGATTTGCAAAAACCGACCAAAATTTATTTAATAAATGGACTTGATTCTGTAAAGTTAAATATTAACAATTATACAAGTCTTGCTCAAACTCCAAGTTTATTGGGCTTAAAATACCTTAAATACGGTTTTGGAAGTTCACAATTAGGATACGATTATCAGTTTACAAAATAAAAATATTAAAAATGAAAAAAATATTATTTTCAATAGTTAGCTTGTTTATGTGTTTAGGAAGCTATGCACAAACTTCTGGTGCAGTAGTAACCACTTCGCCTTCTAATTTTACTGCCGAAGATTTGGTGGTAATAACAATTGATGTAAGTGCAGTAGGAAATTTAGCTGGTAAATCTCCTTTGTATTTTTGGGTATGGAACCCAAGCGAACCAGCTCCAGGAAATGGAAGTTGGGGAAACTCCAATGAAGCTCGCAGACTTACCAATGTAGGTACTAATAAATGGACATTAACAATGAAGCCAACTGATTTTTTTGGTAAGCCACCCTCAGAAATTACTAAAATTCAATTTTTGGTAAAAGCTAAAGATGGAGCAGGCGATGCCAAAACAGATGACATTACTTTAAACGTAACCCCATTAATTTTTATCCCTACTGTAAATAGAATTTTCCCATCAAGAGTTTCACAGTATGATATTTCTACAATTTATTTTGATCAAACTCTTGCTACTGATATTATACAACAAAGAATGAATCCTCAAACGGTAGAGATAAAAATTTACAATACAGTAACTTCTTCTTTAGCTTTGGTTACAATAAGTAAAACACTTAGGCAAGAAGGTGCAAAATTATTTTCATATTCTTTCATTTCAAACGACGTATCTGGCATACCTTCTAACACTACTTTGAGTAGATTTGAATATAAATTTATAGGTACAATACTAGATATTAACGGAAATACAATACCAGCAGAAAGCCCAGTTTATGTGAAACAATTTGATCTATTACAATAAAATTTTATAAAATGAATATTAAAAAAATAACATTAGCAATAGTAGCTTTAATAATTGCTTTTACAGCTTGCAAAAAAACTAATTTAGCTGATAATAACATTAATGGCGAAGCTTTAAATAATTTTAATTTGCAACTTCCTAGCAATTTTACCGAGCTCCCTTTAAATGCTGCTACACCAAGTCAATTATTAAACTTTTCATGGACAATTGCAAAACCAGGGGTAAGTATAATTCCTACTTATAAATGGGTTGCAGCATTAAAAAATGGCTCTATTGATGAACCATTGTTGGAAATTGTGTCTAATAATAACGGCAAAGATCCAAAACTTTCCATATCTTTTTTGCAATTAGATGCAGCTTTAGGTGGTAAAGGAGTTGCACCAGGTGCTGTTGTCGATTTGATTTGGAGTGCAGTAGCAGAAAATGGGTCAGTAAAACTTAAAAGTGCCGATGTTTTTTCTGTAAAGATTACAAGGTTTGCAGAGGGCGCTACTCCATTTGTACTTCTTGCTCCTGCCTATTCTACACTTTCAGCACCTCTTACAATTAATCCAAATTCTACTTCAGAAAATATTACTTTTAGGTGGACAAAATCAAAACCAAAAACAGGTGGTGCAGTTGTAACTTATAAAATAATTCTGGCTGAAAGAAAATTTAATGCGGCTGGAGAGGAATTGCCAATAAATTGGTCTATACCTTTATTTAGTTTTGTATCAAATTTAAGTGGTATCGATACTTTTGCTAATATTAGTTATAAACGCATAAGTGATTCTTTAACTGCAAAGGGTTTTTCAAGTTTACCTACTCCTGTAAATCTAAAATGGACAGTAGTAGCTACATCTGGAACATGGAATCAATTTTCGGATTACATTAATGAAATGGTAATTGTACGTGAAGTAAAAGTTTATATGGTTGGTAGTGCTACACCTGGAAGTTGGGATATTGCTCAATCTACTAGAATGATTGAAGACCCACGTTTTCCTGGTACTTATTTTTCTTATATTTTACTTACAGGTGGCAACGAATTCAAATTTGTGAATGGACAAAATTGGCCTCCTTTTGCAGGCGCAATAGATTGGGGGCAAGATCCTGCAATGCCAGCTGGTAATATTACTGATGTTGGAGAAAGTAATATACCTATAACAGTTACAGGCGTATATCGAGTTACTTTTGACTTATCAAACAAAAAATTTTATTTACAAACTGCAGTTGCTAATGGCATTGGAGGAATGGGAATGATTGGTGGTTTTCAAGGTTGGAGCCAACCTGCTACTAAAATGAATTATGTAGGTGTTAATAAATTTATTTTACTTGCAAATATGAATACTAACGATGAATTTAAATTTCATGACGGAAACGACTGGAATAATAGCGCTAATAATTTAAATCGCTGGTTTGCTATAAACCCTGCTACTAGTAAAATGGTAGTAGACCCTGGAAGTGGAAATGATAATTTTAAGTGGGCAGGTGCTAATGGAAGAGTTCGATCAATTTGGAATGGTAGTGATGTGTTAAATTTAAACTATGACATATCTTCTGCTGCCGAAATGCGTATTGTTGGCGATGGTATGACAGGAGTACCTGCTTGGAACCCTGCACTTTCGCCACAAATGACTTATGTAGGCAATGGTGTTTGGACAAAAACATTGGCTTTAGATGCTAATAAAGAAATTAAATTTTTGGCTGGAAACGATTGGGGTGCTTTTGATTATGAAGATAACAGTGGCGGTAGTCAAACATTAGGTGTACCAAGAAAAATACAATGGGAAGGTGGTTCTAATTTCAAAACTCCTACAGTTGCTGGTACTAATTATACTGTAACTCTTGATGAAAATAACCAAACAGTTACTATTAACTAAAATAATAAAATTGCAATAATTATATAAAAGCTAGGCATCATAACCTAGCTTTTATTTGTACTCATTGTTTCTTAGTAACCTTGTTTTATTGTGTAAAAAAAATCTAAAAAAATCAATTATGACAACAATGCAAAAAAATCTAAAAATTGCTGCAATATGTATTATTGCTTTATTATTTTTTTGTTCAAAAAATACTTTTGCGCAAACCAATCTTAAAGAAGTTGGCAATGTAAAATCTGTAAAAATTGAAGGACAAAATATAATTATTGCAACAGATGTAGCTTTTATACAAGCTATAGTTTATAGCCCTTCTATTATTCGTATAAGAATGGATAAGCAAGCTCTAAAAAAAGATTTTTCGTATGCAGTAGTTTCACAACCTTTGCCTACTAAGGCTTCTATTACACAAACCGAAACAGAAATTGTAATTGTAACCGATTCTTTAAAAGTAGTTTTTCAAAAAAAGCCATTCAGTGTTTCTTTTTATAATAACGATGGTGTAGCCATAAGCGAAGATGAAAAAGGACTTACCACATCATGGGTAGGAGAGGAAGTAACTACATATAAAAAAATGCAAGACGGCGAAAGATTTATTGGACTTGGCGAAAAAACTGGCGATCTTGACAGAAAAGGAAATGGCTATACCAATTGGAATACCGATGCATTTGCTTATGGCGCAGGGCAAGATCCAATTTATGCTACAATACCTTTCTACATTGGCATACATCATAATACCAATTATGGTATTTTTATGGATAATACTTTTCAATCTGATTTTAATTTTGGCGCTAGCAACAATAGGTTTTCATCGTTTGCTGCCCGTGGTGGCGAAATGAATTACTATTTTATTTATCATAAAACAGTTGCAGATATTATTAAGTCGTACACATCACTTACTGGGCGTATGAAAATGCCACCATTGTGGAGCTTGGGTTATCAACAAAATAGATACAGTTATTACCCCGATACCGAAGTGTTGCGTATTGCTCAAACACTTAGAGAAAAACAAATTCCTGCCGATGGTATTACACTCGACATTCATTATATGGATAAATACCAATTATTTACTTGGGATAAAACTCGTTTTCCAAACCCAATAATGCTTACCAATAAGTTGAAAGAATTGGGTTTTAAAACTACTGTAATTGTAGATCCTGGTATAAAAGTAGTGCCTGGTATGCCAGCCTTTGATAGAGGTGTAAAGGCTGATGCATACATAAAATATAGCGATGGAAAATATTATCAAGGTCAAGTATGGCCAGGTTGGTGCCATTTTACTGATTATACAAGCGAAATAGGAAGAAAATTTTGGAGAAATGAAATGAAATTTTTTACCGATAATGGTGTAAACGGTATCTGGAATGATATGAATGAAATAGCTAGCTGGGGTCAAAAAATGCCAAGCAATATAATTTTTGATTATGATGGACGAAAAGCATCGCATCTTGAAGCACATAATGTGTATGGATCTTTAATGGCAAAAACAAGTTACGAAGGGTTTAGAGCAAATTCTAACGAACGCCCATTTATTCTTACAAGAGCTGGCTATGCAGGCTTACAAAGATATAGTGCTATTTGGACAGGCGATAACCGCTCCGAAGATAATCATATGATGGCTGGAGTAAGATTAATAAACAGCCTTGGCCTAAGTGGTGTACCATTTTCTGCAATGGATATTGGTGGCTTTACTGGTGGTGCATCTACAGGTTTATTTGCCCGTTGGATGCAAATTGGGGCTTTTATTCCATATTTTAGAAACCATACTTGTATCAATTCTAAATCGAGTGAGCCTTGGACTTATGGCGAAGAAGTAACAGAAATTTCGAGAAATTATGTAAGCTTACGCTACAAATTATTACCTTATTTATACAGCAGTTTTTACGAAGCTACACAAAATGGATTACCTATAAATCGTTCCTTAGCTATCTACAATACTTTCGATAACAATATTTACAATGGCGCATTTCAAAATCAATTTTTATTTGGGCAAAGCATAATGGTAGCACCAGTAGAAAGTGGTAAAGATTTTATGAAAGTATATTTTCCAAAAGGCAATTGGTATAGTTTGTATAACGATGAAATAACTGAAGGAGCAAAAGAAAAAACAATAGAACTTAGTATGGCTAAACTTCCTGTGTATGTAAAAGAAAGTAGTATTATACCTATGCAATCGTTAGTGCAATCTACTTCTATTGCACCATCGGATACATTATTTGTACATATATATAAAGGTAATGTGGTAAACAATTTTGTGTATTATGAAGATGATGGAAAAACTTTTGACTACGAAAAAGGTGCATTTTATAAAAGAAATATTACTTACAATCCAGCAGCTAAACAATTAATTTTTGAAAATGTGGAAGGACAATTAAACTCAAAATTTAAAAATATAACATTGATTTTGCATGGCTTTGAAATAGCAAATAATGTTGTGTCTAACAATGCTACAATTTCTTTGCAGCAAAGCACTAGTTCAATGTTAAACCCTGTTTCTAAATTTGACCCAATAGGTGCAGAACAAGGGTTTGATGGAAGTAAAACGCAAACTTTTGTAATTAAAAATGTAAAAGAAAAAATTACCATAAATTTTTAAAAGTAGTTTTCACAAAAAAATGGGTAGCCTTTTTAGTGCTATCCATTTTTTTTATACTCAATTATATTGAGATTTTTGTAATTGGTCGGCTGGTCAAAAGACCATGCAAAGGCTTGTAATACCAATTATAAATATTAATTAGTCCAAATAGATTCTGAAAAAATATACTCAAAACTGCAAGTTTTTTTAACCCCTTCTTTTGTAATTTTAGCTGTAGCTACTGTAATAAACTCACTCAGTCCTTCAAGCGATTGATGTAATTTGTTATTAAATTTTCTTTTTAACATTGCCCACATATTTTCAGCTGGGTTCAACTCTGGGCTGTAAGGAGGTAAAAATATTAATCCAATATTTTCAGGGATTACCA
>JABFQZ010000030.1 GCA_013141435.1 Ferruginibacter sp. | reverse complement strand
GGACAAAAACTTGCGAGGAAAGGAGTTGCATCTTATTTTCAACTCTTTTCTTCAAAAGAAAATTAAAAAATTGATTATTTAACCGCTTATACAAAAATCAATTTACACACTTTTATGAACACTACCAATTTTAAAAGCCTTCCAATTTCTTAGGAAGGCTTTTAAAAGAATGCAATTAAAAATTACCTAGTCGTCCCTCAAAAAGTATGAATCAGTCGCTACCAGTTAGTTTCATAAAAATTTCCTTTAAAATAACTTGCATTATTAAATAAAATACTTAATAACTGGTAGTTTTTTATTTGCCCTTAAAAACAGTTTCCTATTAATGACCTCATAAAAATGCCGTTAAGAAAAATTGGGCGAATGGCGTAAAAGAAAAATTAATGTTACCACTGTTTGGCTTTGTACTAAAGCTTGTAAGTCTTACTACTGCTGGGTAATGCACAAATGCTCGAACTAATTTTTGTTTAGCCATGCAACCAATTTTTTAGGCATTTTTATGAAGTCTTGAATTTTTGCTCCACTTTTGTTTCAAGACAAAAGTGGAAAGATATCTGAAAATAAAAGAAGATTCGACTTTTTAAGGGTCGACTATCTATAGGTTCATCTATTTTTTTAAGAAAAATAAGTAAGGCAAATACTTTTTGCAAAGGTTAATTTTCCTTCTAATCTATTCTTAATTTTTTTACCTCAAAATAGTTAAATCCGATTTTACAAATTGTTTTGTACCGTTTTGCATTATAAATTCTATTACAGCAAAATATGTACCATCTGGCAAGGCTTTTCCTTTATATGTGCCATTCCAATTGTTTGTATAACCTTTTGCTTCAAATACTTTACTTCCATATCTATTAAATACACTTACAAAAGCTCCATCTTTTGCCAAACAAAAATTATTGTCGTACACAAGCCAAGTATCATTTATACCATCACCATTTGGCGAAAATGCATTTCTTACATTTATACAACTTTGCACTACAGTTACAATTACGCTGTGGCTTACCGATGGGCAAAGGCTTGTAGGGTCAGATACTGTTAAAGTATATGTAGTAGTAGCAAGCGGATTTGCTATTGGATTTAATATAGTAGCAGATGATAATGCTAATGGAGAAATATTTGATGTCCACAAATAATTAGCTCCAACAGAAGCTGTGCCCAATAATTGTGTTTGATTACCTCTTGCTATAATTACACCATTACCAGCATTAACTGTTAGTACTGGTGCGATATTTACAACAATAGCACTTTTAGCGCCTTCGCAAGTTAAAGCACTTTGGCTTACATAATAAGTAGTGCTACCTACCACCGAAGTAGCAGGTACAATTGCTGTAGCAGTACCAATGGCAGTAGGCGTTGTGTACCACAATAAATTTGTGCCAGTAGCTGTCAAAGCCACCGATGTAGCATTTTGACAATAGTTTATTGGTGTTGTTACAACAGGTGCGGCTGGTCTTAAATTTACAGTTATTGTTAACGTTGCCGTTGTAGCACATTGACCAATAGTTGGTGTAAATAAATAAGTTGTGGTGGTTGTGTTGTTTAGTGCTGGGCTCCAAGTACCAATTACTCCATTTGTAGAACTTGTAGGTAATGCAGTTAATGTATTACCACTACAAATTGGTGCTATAGCTGTAAATGTAGGTACTGTTAAAGGTGCAATTACAACAGTCGTAGTAGTAGTAGTAGCAGGGCAACCTGGCGTAGCCGCAATAGTGTAAGTAACTACATAAGTACCAACCGTACTTGTGTTAGGCGTAATAGCACCAGTGGTTGGGTTTATTGTTAAACCAGAAGTGCTACTGTAAGTGCCTCCAGTAAATAATCCAGTACCTGTTAGTGTTACTGATTGTGCAGTTGTTGTGGTTACACAAAAAGGTGTAGCATAACCAATGGTGGCAGTTGTAGGTGTACATCCAGCAGCCACACAAAGTTTTGTAGCTGCAGCAAAACAGCCAGTGCCTGTAGGTGTAACGGTAATTGTAACATTATTACCTCCACTCAATCCATTTACTGTATAGGTTAATACATTACCGATAGCACCTATATTTACAACAGGGTTTGCATTTATTTGATAAGATACGTTATACCCAGTAGCTCCTGCTACAGATACCCAACTAAACCCTACAGTACTTGCCGTTGCAGTACCACACGTAATTACAGGAGTAAGTAAAGGATTTACTGTTACTACTACTGGTGTTATTGTAAAACAACCTGCTGCAGTAGTTCCTTTTATGTAATAAGTGCCAGCTGTGGCCACTGTAGGTGTTGTATAAGATGTTGTAGCAGTAGCGTTTGTCCAATAAGTTAATATAAGCCCAGCAGTAGAGCCACTTGTAATAGCTGCTGCAGTAATATCTACCGTATTTGGCATACAAACTGCTGCAGGATTTGTAACTATTAAGGCAGGTGTAGCATTGATATTTACTGTTATAAACGATCTAGTACTAAAACAAGTACCAGTATTTGAGCCTACCCAATATGTAGTAGAACCAGCACTTGCCGATGAAGGCGTAGGCGCTACCGATGTGCCAGTTGGTGCAGTAGCAGATACATACCAAGTTAAGTTAGTACCTGTAGCAGTAAGTTGACTAGTTGTTGCTCCTTGGCAATAATTAATAGGCGTTGTAACACCAGGTGCAGCAGGTGCAGCAGTAATATTAACTATAATAGATGCTGGTGCACTAGTACAAGTGCCTATAGTCTGCGTAACTGTATATGTAAACGTACCAGATACTAAAGTTGATGGTGTAGGTGCTACAGCTCCCACATTTGTGCCATTTGGCAAATACCAAGTAAGTGTACCACCTGGCAAGGCTGTAGCACTAAGTGCAGCAATACCTATTTGGTTTTGGCAATAAGTAAGAGGGCTTGTAACAAATGGCAACGGACCACCAGTACCAGAAGGTGTAAATGCAATTGGAAAAGTAGCAGTACAACCAGTTTCGTCCTGTACAGAAAGTGTATAATTTAAAAGTGTTAACCCAGTAAATATACCTGTGTTGTTGCTAAACCCACCAGGGTTTAAAGTATATAAAATTGGACCAGGTGCTGCACCTGTTACCGTTACAGCATCTATACTACCAGTTGGAGATACACATGTAGGATGTGTTAAAGTAGCACCTGTAATAGCCAAAGCAGCTGGGCATGTACCAGGTACACCTACAGCCCTACGAGTAGCACATGTAGTGCCCGTAGGGCAGCAAGATGCAAATATTGTTAGGCCAGCAGGGCATACACCACCTGCTGGTGTATAATTAAATGTAGTGCCCGTTCCTAATTGTGTACCACCAGTTGCAGCATTCCACCAAGTTGTAGTAAACCCATTGCCACAACCTGCACTTAGAGTAGTTGTATAGCTTGTTACACCACCTACACAAGTTTTTACTGGTATAGTTGCCGTTGGGTTTGCAGTAAATAATGGGTTTGTACAAGCTTGTGTGGCCAGTACAAATTGTATTTTACTTGTGCCAATAGGGTCCACAACACTCCAACAGCCCGTTTGATAATCAGATGTTCCTCTTGCACTAAATGCTAATGGATTAGTAGTAATTGAAGTATTACAAAAAGTTAAATCAAACGAAAAAGAATATGCAAAACCACAATCTGCCACAACATCACCATAATTATTACCTGGTATGCCGTCGTTTAAAGTATTTGTTGGACAACAAGAATTACCAGTAGTACCATCAAAATAAAAGCCCACGCCAGTAGTCACAGGCGCACCTCCACCACAACCTGCGCCAGTACTACTAGTAAAAGGAAACCAACCTGCAGGCAATGCTACGTTGGTTACAGTTACATTACCTGGCGTAAAAGATATTCCATGCAACCAATTAATAGTAGATGTTTTTGACCAACGTACATTACTCATTACAATATGCACAGTTGTATTGCCACAAGGATCGTTACATACAATTGTACCAGCGTTAAGTGTTGTTCCTACACCATTTAAATACGTTGCTGTTATTGTGGGTAAAATCCCACATCCGCCACCTACAGGGTTTACAGGGTCAAAATGCCCAGTGGCCGATATATTAGTCACTGTTATTGACTGTGCATACGATGTTACAACAATAAAAGTTATATACAAAAAAGTAGCTAGTATTTTTTTAAACATGTTTTGTTTTTTAATAATTTATTAATTGGTAGTCAACTCTTTATATATTTTTTCTTCTACACTTGCAGGTATAGCACTGTATTGACTTTCGGTCATACGCTTTATAATACTACATACAAATAGCTTATCTTCTTTGCTTATGGCTTTATTGTACAAAGGTTTTACAATTACGGCACTTCTAAGTACCGATTTTTCGTCGTATCCTTTTAGAGCTGCATGTTTTTTAAAAGCATCTATTACCTCTATTGGTAATTCTATTTGTTCGCTTTTTTGCATTAGCAAAACCATTCTGTCATGGTCGGCATTAGGGTTTTCTTCTACTTTTTTAGTTGTTTGGCTAAAACTTACCATTGCAATACAAAATTGCAGCATCAACAATAACATAATTTTTTTCATCATTCTTTTTTTTGTTCTCTTTAAGTATATTTCTAAAAAATCCAATAAAACACTATTTTTTTTAATTCGAAGCATCTAATTAAAAGCATTCATCAACATTGGTTTCCTGCTATTCGCTATTATCTTTTTATTTCGCTATCGCTACACAAAAAGGATAACCGCTACAATCAGGGCTATACCCAGCATTTATTCTATCCTCATCTTTCAAATCTAATTCTTAACTCTTATAACATCTCAATACTAACATCTTATCTCACCAAATGTACTGTTCCCTTCATTTCTACATTTTGATAGTTTTTATCTTTCCCTTTTACCATCCACACATATACTCCGTTTGGTTGTGGTTTTCCTTTAAATGTTCCATCCCATCCTTTTAGCCATTGGTTAGTTTCAAACATTAATTCTCCCAACCTATTAAATACTCTAAAATAAGTTGTATTCGACATACCTGAAGGTACAGCTCTAAAAATATCATTTAGCCCATCGCCATTTGGCGAAAATGCATTTGGTATATGATAAGTTGGTCCATTCAACACTTTTACAAAAATGGTATCAAAACCTTTACAACCAACAGCATCACTTACTTTCAAATAAAAATTAGCATCACTATTTAAAATTGTAGTAGCATTTTGCGAAAATGCATTTGTAATGGTAGCTGTTGGCGAAAACCATTCGTAATGCAATCCACCAGTACCGTGCAATTGATGTGGTAAGCCAGTAGCTGCAATAGTATCATTACCTGCAAAAGCATGTATAACAGGTTGTACAACCAATTTAAAAGAATCGGAGGCACTAAAATCACAACCATAAGCCAAAGTGGTTTTAATTGCTAATTTATACCAAGTAGATCTAGTAGGATGTGCCATTGTTTGCAAACTAGTAGCAGTAGTTAAGCTATCTAAAGGCGTCCATACATAGGTAAAATTATTACTACTTGCATGTGTAATATTTCCTTTTAGCAAAATAGAATCCAATAAACAAATGGCTACATTTGGCCCAGCATCTAACAATGGTTTCCAAATTACGTTTACCTTTACGGTATCTTCTACCGAACACCCACTCATTTCTGCATTTAAAATATATTCTACCGTATCTATTGGCGACATGGTAGCATTCTTTATATTTATCGTATCAATAGTACTTAAAGGTATAATACCCGGAGTTTTAATTCTCCAAGTATATGCAGTAGCTGTTGGTAATACCAAAGGGGTAAATTTAACTGAATTGCCTTGACAAATAGTAGTATCATTTCCAATTGCTACTGTTAGCCCATTATTATCTACAGTCACCGAAATAAGTTCTCTAGGTCCTTCACAACCGCCAAGTGCTGCAGGTGTTACTTGACTAACATAAAAAGAAAAAGGTCCTTGCACCAAGGTAGATGGAGTTATGGCAATAGTACTACCCACACCACCTACTGCTACATTGTACCACATTAAAGTATTGCCAGGTAGTGCAGTTGCTACAAGTGGCAATGCTACCTCATTAGGACATAATTTTATAGGTGAAACCACTATAGGTTTTACTGGAGTAGGTGTTATTGTAGTTGTCAACGATTCTCTTGGTCCTTCGCAACCATTTAATATTTGACTTACATAATAAGTAGAGTTTGCTGTATTGCTAGGTATTGGAGCTATTGCACTACCAGTGCCTCCTATACTTGTAGTGTACCAAAGCAAAGTTGCACCAGGCACTATGCCAGTAGCTACCAAAGCTGGTATAGTAACCCCTTGGCAATAAGGCAATAAAGCGGTAGTTATAGGTGCAGGTGGTGTTTGCTTTACTGTTACTACTATTGGTGCTCTTGGGCCTTCGCAGCCACCTAATACAGCAGATGTAACTTGGCTTACATAGTAGGTAATATTTCCAACTGCTGTTGTAGGTGGTACTAAACTAGAAACCCCAGTACCGCCTGTAGCTGTAGTGTAATATAATAAAGTATTGCCAGCAGTTGCAGTAGCTGATAGTGCTGCAGCAGTTTCGCCTTGGCAATATGGTGCAGGGGTTACAACTATGGGCAATGCTGGTGTAGGTGTTATTGTTACCACTAATGGCGTACGTGGACCTTCGCAACCTCCCAATGCTACACTGGTAACCTGACTAACATAATAGGTATTAGTAGCGCCTGTACTTGGTATAAGTGTGGTTGTACCAACCCCACCACTTGCAGTAGTGTACCATAGCAAGGTATTGCCAGCAGTTGCTGTAGCTGTAAGTGCAGCTGCACCAGTAGCTCCTTGACAGTATAATGGAGATGCGCCAACTATTGGTGCACTCGGTGTTGGTGTAATGGTAGTTGTTAGTGATACCCTAGGGGTAGATTCGCAACCATTTAATAATTGTGTAGCATAATATACACTTGTAGCCGTATTGCTTGGTGTAGGTGTAGCTATTGGTGTGCCACCAGTAAGTGCTGCATACCATTGTATAGTAGCGCCTGCCACTATACCAGTAGCCGTAAGTGGCAAGGTTGTAGCACCTTGGCAATAAATATCATCTGCTACAATTGGTGTTGGTGGTGTTTGCTTTACTGTTACTACTATTGGTGCTCTTGGGCCTTCGCAGCCACCTAATACAGCAGATGTAACTTGGCTTACATAGTAGGTAATATTTCCAACTGCTGTTGTAGGTGGTACTAAACTAGAAACCCCAGTACCGCCTGTAGCTGTAGTGTAATATAATAAAGTATTGCCAGCAGTTGCAGTAGCTGATAGTGCTGCAGCAGTTTCGCCTTGGCAATATGGTGCAGGGGTTACAACTATGGGCAATGCTGGTGTAGGTGTTATTGTTACCACTAATGGCGTACGTGGACCTTCGCAACCTCCCAATGTTACGCTGGTAACCTGACTAACATAATAGGTATTGGTAGCGCCTGTACTTGGTATAAGTGTGGTTGTACCAACACCACCACTTGCAGTAGTGTACCATAGCAAGGTATTGCCAGCAGTTGCTGTAGCTGTAAGTGCAGTTGCACCAGTAGCTCCTTGACAGTATAATGGAGATGCGCCAACAATTGGTGCACTCGGTGTTGGTGTAATGGTAGTTGTTAGTGCTACCCTAGGGCTAGATTCGCAACCATTTAATAATTGTGTAGCATAATATACACTTGTAGCCGTATTGCTTGGTGTAGGTGTAGCTATTGGTGTGCCACCAGTAAGTGCTGCATACCATTGTATAGTAGCGCCTGCAACTATACCAGTAGCCGTAAGTGGCAAGGTTGTAGCACCTTGGCAATAAATTAAGTTTGCTACAGTAGGGTTTACTGGCTTTGGTTTAATAGTTACCGTAACCACCGACCTAGTGCTTTGGCAATTACCATTACTTTGACTTACATAATATAACGTTGTGTTTGCAATAGCAGTTTGAGGAATAATACTTGCTACCCCAACACCGCCAGTAGCAGTAGTAAACCATAATAAAGTATTTGTACCTGATGCAGTAGCAGTTAAAGCAGTGGCAGTTGCATTTTGGCAATATTCAATTGGTGTTGCAGAAACTAAAGGGGGAGTTGGTGCAGCAATTATAGTTACCGTTACAGCAGACCTTGGACCTTCGCAACCTCCAGCTGTAGTTTGGCTTACATAATATATAATAGAACCAAGCCCAGTTGTAGGTGGTATAAAACTTGCAACCCCAACCCCACCCGTTGGTACAGTGTACCAAAGTAATGTATTGCCGGGTAAAGCAGTGGCAGTTAGTGCAACAGCAGTAGAGCCTAAACAGTATGTTACTGGTGCGGCAGATACAACTGGAGCTATTGGAGGCAATTGTACTATTAGAGTGGTAGTTTTTACACATGCACTAGGACCAGAACCTACTGTTACAGTATAATCATAATTGCCCGGTGTTGCTGGTGCTATTAAACCTGTAATATTTTGTAAAGATGATGTAAAACCACCAGTGCCTACACCACCAACCCAACTAAATGGTGTACTTGTACCTGTAGCAGATAAGTTAAAAGTACCACCCGGACATACTGGGCCACTATTTGTAGCAGTAGCAGATAAGCAGGTAAGATTACAATCCATTGTAGCTCCACCACTTGCAATAGGTATCATGCTTTTTAGTTTTACAAATTGTGCAGGTACTGTAAATGGAGGCAAATTATTATTACTAGTACTAAAGTTGGTTACTAATAATTTATAAACTTGCCCTGGTAAAGCATTAGGTATTTTAAAATACTCTATTGGCGCAGCAGAATAACTACAACCTCCCTGAGTAGAAGCGGCAGTAGGAGTGCCCGCTGGTATATTAACAATTGGTTGGAAAGGTGCCCCAGGTGCAGAAAGTCGTGTACATGCTGCAGCAGGACTAACAAATGGACCCCATGCACAAAAATCCACATCGTCACTAACATTACCTCCAACTTGGCTAATTTCTATAAATATAGGACCAGCTGTTGTAACATAAATATCAAACCAGTTTTGATTAGGTGTAGTACCTAAACAGCCAAAAATTGAACCTGTACCACCAGCTGTACTTGGAGTTCCTTGTGTACTAGTAAAATTTACTTCTTGTGTAATTTGATTACAAAAAGGTATAGATGTAGCACAAGTTTTATTAGGCGCTGGTGTACCTATACAAATACCAAAATTAGCATCTTCAAAAGTACTTACAGCAGTTTGTACCCTAATATAATAGGTATTGCCAATTACTAAATTATTGGCATCAAAAGCATTGGCAGTATTACAAGTTATTTGAGCTAATGAACCGCAAGTGCCACTATATACAGTTGTTGCTAATGCTGTTGTAAGCCCTACAACATTTGTAAAAGAAATGCGGTGCGATGTGCTGGTTGCCACAATAGAATACCACACATCATCGTTCCAGCCATTGGCTACACTACAACTTGGTGTAGGCAAATTGGCAGATTGTGTGGCACCCAATGTAGTACCATTAGTAGCTACGGCACAAGTTAAGTTGGAACTTATAGGTAAAGCAATAGCGCCTGTACATTCATCGTTTGGTGGTGGTGGTGGTAAAGTACCTACGCAAATTCTAAAATCTATTTCCATATTTGGTGTAGCCAACATTGTGTAAGTTCTTACATAATAAGTTTGCCCTATTGTAAGCCCAGTAGCATGAAATGTATTAGCTTGGCTGCATATAATTTCGGTAAGTCCACTTGCACAAGTACCACTATATACCGCAGTAGCCATAGATGCAGCAGGAGTAATATTTAATAAACTTATACGGTGTGTAGCAGCAGTTGCTGTAAAAGTAAACCACACATCGTCATTAATACCTGTAGCTGCACAAGTGGGTATGGGTAAAGTTGTAGATTGTGTAGCACTTGTTACTGTAGATTGTGTAGAAACGCCGCAAAGTAAATTTGGATTTACAGTTAATGAAATAGCACCTGCACAATCATCGTTTGCAGGTGGTGGTGGTGGCGAACCTATGCATACATTAAAAGAAGTAGCATCGGCTGTAACAGATGCAGAGTTGGTAAATACCCTTACATAATAAGTATCTCCAATGGTTAATCCAGTAGCATCGTAGGTATTAACAGTAGAGCAAGTAATTTGTGTAAGTGCAGCACATGTACCACTATATACAGCTGAAGCCATTGACGTAAAACTACCTACAATAGATGAAAGATTTATCCTATGCCTTGTATTGGTTGCTACAAAACTAAACCACACATCATCGTTCCAAGCATTGGCAACACCACAAGTAGGGTTTGGTGCAGTAGCAGAAGGTGTAGCACTTACTGTAGTGCCAACAGTAGTTGTACCGCACAAGTAATTTGTATTAACTGTTAATACAAAAGCACCTGTACATTCATCATTGGCAGGTGGTGCCGGAGGTGTCGTTACACAAATATCGAAATTGGCAGCAGTTAATACCGCTGTAGTATTTGTATATACTCTTACATAATACGTGTTGCCTATGGTAAGTCCAAATAATGCTAATGGATTGGTAGTACTACAACCAATTTCGGTTAAAGCTGCACAAGTACCGCTATATGCAACCATAACCATTGTGGTTGCAGGCGTAACGGTTGGCAATGTAATTCTATGGTTAGTAGATGTAGCTATAAAAGAAAACCATACATCATCATTATAAGCATTAGCAGTACCACACAATGGAGCAGGAGTTACTGTAGATAAGCTAGCACTTTCGGTAGTACCGGCAGTAACAGTTGCACAAATCAAAGTAGGGTTTACAGTTAAAGATATTGCAGCGGTACACTCATCATTTATAGGAGGAGGTGGTGGTGTAGCCAAACAAATATCGAAATTGGCAACTGTAGTTGTAGTAGATGTATTTGTATAAACTCTTATAAAATATGTAGTGCCAATTGTAAGCCCATTGAGCACTAAAGGTGATGTGGTACTACAACCTGAAGCTACTTCGGTAAGTGCTCCACAAGAAGATCCAGTATAAGCAACCATTACCATGCCAGTACCAACTGGTACTATATTTGATAAACTAGCTCTATGTATAGTAGATGTAGCTACAAAAGAATACCATACATCATCATTATATGCTGCAAAATTTCCACAACTTGGGTTTAGAATACCAGTAGTAGCTGTGGCACTTTGTGTGGTACCAGCGGTAACAGCAGTACAAGTTAATGTAGGGTTTACTGTTAATGAAGTAGCACCAGTACAATCATCGTTTAGCGGTGGTGGTGGTAATGTTCCAATACAGATATTGAAACTTGCAGTGGAAGTTGTAGTAGCAGTCCAAGTCATTACACGTACATAATATGTGTTACCAACTGTTAATCCTGTAAGGTCAATTACATTAGGGTCGCTACAAGCAATTTCAGTTAAAGCACCACAAGTTCCACTATATATAGACATTGCCATATCTGTAGTAACACCTACTACATTTAATATGGAAACCCTATGATTTGCATTTGTAGCAACAAAAGTGTACCAAACATCATCATTCCAACCATTAAAAGCACTACAAGTTGGTGTAGGTAAAGTAGGCGATGAAGTAGCGTTGATGGTAGTACCACCAGTAACTACTCCGCAATTATAGTCTGGGTTTACTGTAAGTGCAGTAGCATTAGCACAATTATCGTTTAATGGCGGTATATCGGAGGTAACACAAATTCCAAATGTGCCCGTTTCGCCTCCATTGCCATACATGCGGATATATAATACTGTACCTGCAGGTTGTATTATGGTTAGTTTTGGCATACCTGGGTTTACACTTCCATCATCTATACAAGCCAGTTGGGTTAAATTAATAGCTGGACAAATGGTAGTAGCAGTATATACTGTCATGCCACCATCGCTCATTCCTAAATTTTTAGTATCAATTACAACTTGGGTTGCACCAACTGGTACAGTTACTGTAAACCAAACATCAGCGTCTAAATAATTTCCACAGGTTAAAAAAGGTGTAGGATCGGGCACACCAACACCTGCGGAATTGTTTGCATTTATATTGGTATAGGTAGCATAGGTACAAGATGCTGCTGGTGTAAGTACTGTTGCAGTACATGGCTCATCGTTTGCTGGTATTTGTGCGAATAAATGTAAACTTGATACAAAAAGTGCGGCAAAAATTAGCGTAGTTTTAAATAACTTTTGCTTTAAGAGGGTAAAATTGTCCATTATTTTTTATTACGGTATTAAAATTATTTTGTTGCTTATTTTTTTAAACCTTTTGTTGCTTCTTCCAATTTTTTATTTATTTGCCCAGTAATTATATGCCAAAACATAATAAAATCAGATGCTAAGCTATACAAAGGATAGGTAAATGTTGCAGGCTTATTTTTTTCTATAAAAAAATGCCCAATCCATGCAAACCCATATCCCAAAAATGGTATTGCTACTAAAAAATGCCAATCCATTTTTACAACCCCAACCACCAAAAAAAATATGACTAATGCTGTGCCAATAAAATGTAAAAATCTATTAATACTAGATTTATGTTCGCACAGATAATACAAATAAAAGGAATCAAGATTATTATATTTTTTTTCTATAGCCATTTTAGTTTCTTTTGCCAAAGTCGTATCTTAAGCCTATTTCGTGTGCTCCTGAGCCACCATCAAATGCACTTATTGGCGTATTATATGCATCGTAACTATAGGATACATTTATTTTTTCTTGCAATTTAAACCCCATTTGAAGACTATACGATTGTTTTACTTTGTGCAAAATAGCTACCCATAATTTCTCTTTATAATCTAATTTTACGCCAGCTTCAAACTCAGCAGGAGCATGTTCTACAACTCTCAATAACATATTTGGTATCAGTGAAATATTATCGCCAGCTGGTATTTCGTAATTTAAAATAAAATTATAATGTCTATATAATTTACCAGCAAGATTAGCATTGGGCACATTGGTAAGCTGCAATTTTGATTGTATTATTTGACTTACTGCTGCGCCAGCACTTAGTTTTCCATTTGTATAATAAACACCAGCTCCTGCATCTATCCCAAATTTGGAGCTAGCCCCTGCAAAAACAGGATCGATAACTATTGGCCCAATTGCAGGGTCTGAGTTGCCTGCCTTTATTTTATTTTTATCAATAGCAAATTGCAATCCCCTCAATTCTAAGCCAATTCCAAATTTATGTTTTTCGTTTTTTGAAATAATATGATACGAATATGCAAGCTGAATACCGTTTCGGCTTGTAGCTCCAGTTTCATCTTTATACAAGTAAGCTCCAATACCAGCTTTTAACTTTGGTAAATTTACATCGGTATATAACATAAAAGTTTTAGGATTTCCTGGAAAACTAGACCATTGATTTCTGTACGATACACCAACTTTGTTTTTGTCGGATAAACCAGCAGCAGCAGGATTTAGCATGGAATTGTGCTGTAAATATTGGCTCATAAAATGCAACTGCTGTGCAGTAGCATTTAAACCAAAAACAAAAAGAATACATAGGGGAAGTAAAAGTTTTTTCACGCTTTATATTTAGTAATTGGGCTTAAAGTTAAAAAAAAATGTTAAATATTTAAAATAAATTTAAGCTTAGCTTCAAAAAAAACACAGAAAAAAATCTTTTAACTGATTTGCATCAGTTTATGATTTAAAATAACTTATAAAATTAAATTAATAAAATATATAAATAATATTATCTATATTTAATCCCTAAAACTATATTTTTATGCTTAAAAAGAAATCACTTATTTTATTTGCTATTTGCAGTATTTTTTTACTTTCGTTGATCAGTTGTAATGAAGCTGCAAAAAAAGAATCTGAAAAAACAGAGACAACAGCACCTGTGGTTGCCCCTGAAATTGCACCAGATTCGGACAAAGAAGTAATTGCACCACAAAAAACAGATTCGATTACTGGAGAGGACACTACTAAATTAAAAAAAGCTGGGGTAAAACCTGTGCATTTGTAATTTCAAATGATTATTGCTTTTTTAAAAACCCACAGGCTTCAAAATTTGTTTATACTTTGAAGCTTGTGGGTTTTACTTATTTAGTCAATTTTAGGAATTTTACTCACCATTTTTTTTGTTTTTATTTTATACTTTTTATTAAATAATGGCTGCTGTTTTATTATTAGTTTTTCTATAAGCCAATGCTCTAATTTGTGGTGTACTGGTATTAAAAAAGAGGCTACTGTTACAAAAATTAAGATTTCGTATATTGGTGTATGGTGTGTTATTTTTTCTACAAAGGGATGAAAAAGTAGTGTTATGTATTCAAAAAATAATAGCAAAGAAATAACACCTAAAAATTTAATTAAATGAACATGTACTTTTCTTCTACTTATAAAAAGGGTAATTAATAAAAAGAATGGTATAAAGATACCAATAAGTATTAGCTGCAACTGTTGCTTTCTTACGGCCTCATCTTTTTCTTTCTTTTCTTGTAATTGTATTTGTCGTAATTGCTCCTTACTCGACATTATTTGTGTTTCTCTTATTTTTTCTTCACCCTTCATTTTATCTTTTAATAAAACCGTTTGTTGCAAATAAAAAAAAGCGCTATCGGTATTTTTAATTTTTATAAATAAGTTTGATAAAAATATAGCTGCATCTAATTGTTTTGAAATGAAATGATTTTTTTGGGCAGCCAAATAAGTGTGCAGTGCATAAAAATGTGCAGAGTCGTTTTTGTTTAATTTTTCGAAAGTTGTAGCCAATCCTATATTTGTTTCGTAAAGTAAATCATCGTTATTACTCATATAACTTAGTGCAAGTGAGTAATTTTCTTTTGCTAATTTTATATTGCCTTGTTTGGCTAATACATTTGCAATGCCTACCATTGCTTCGCTTTTAAAACTAGTATTGTTATGTTGGTTGGCAATTACCATTGCTTTATAAAAATAAGCATGTGCCGAATCGTATTGTTGTAAACGATAGTAAGTTTCGCCTAAATTAATTTTTAAACTAAACTGCCTTTCGGTTAAATTATAAAAATTGGCTACCGAGTCGGCTTTATATAAATAAGCAAGTGCATTTTTATAATCGGCAAAATAAAGATATGTAGTACCTATATTATCTAACGATACAGCATAGTTAAGTGGATTGTGTTTTTTTTCTTCGATTTTTAATCGTTGGAAATAATATTCCAAAGCTAGCGGATAATTACCCATTACAAAATTGGCATTGCCTAATAATTTTAAAGCATCGGATTCGCCAGCTTCAAATTTACATTGTTTAGAAAGTAATAGTGACTGGTTTGCCAAAAGCAAACAAGTATCGGGCTTAGTAAATTTATAATCATTGGCAAGTTTGCATAAATATTTTACCCTGTTGGTATCAGCTTCATTTTTTTTGAAATTATCTATTTTATTTTCATGCACAATTTGAGAATGTGCAATAACCAAAAATGAAAAGCATAATAAAGTAAATAAAAAAGATTTCATTTTTTAAATAAATTGAGATAATTTTTGAGATAACAGAGTTTAGGCATTAAAGGCAAGTTACAAACATTGTATTAAAAAAAAATACTATATTTATGTTCTATTAAAATTATACGATGCAAAAAAAATATTTTTATATTTTAATTTTATTGGTTTTTCAAGTAGAAAAAAGTGATGCAAAAGATATTTTTCAATCTATATATGAGTTAAAATTTAACATACCACAAAATAACAATAAAGAATATACTGCATTGATTATAATGCAAAGCAATGGCGATAATATTGTGAGAATAAATTTTGTACAAGCCAATAACAAGAGTAATTGTAGCTATAACCTACCATTGGTTTTTAATAAAATTGAATTTACAAATATGGCTGTAAAATTAAAACCTGAACTTATTTATGGTTCAGAAAAATCAAATTGCTTTCCTATTTATTTTAATAGCTTTAGCAAAACCCACTTTGATAAAAATAACAAAAAAGTAAGTATATATTTTAATGGAAATTTAATTTCGTTAGCAATTACAACAATAAAATATTTGCGAAGGGCTGAACTTACACAAAATTATACTGAAAATTACTTTAAAAAAAATGAACAATTTTATACTAGCTTATTGGCAAATAATTTTCAAAATAATTTAAGCCGAAAAAGTATTCCGTGGATGTACTATGTAAATGTGGGCGCAACTTTAGATGATACAATAGGTAGTGGCTGCAAAAAAGATTTAACTAATATTGAAACTATTTTTAAACAAATAGCATTTGAATTAGATATGCCAATGATAGAAACAAGTATTGTTGACGAAAAAATGTCGAAACAAAATGTACTAGATGCATTAACAAGACTTAGCCCTCAAAAAGATGATATTGTATTTTTTTATTACACAGGGCATGGCTTTAGTTACAGCAATGATAGTATTAGCAAATACCCACAATTAGATTTAAGAAGTTTTCCTGTATCTCCAAAAATTGAAGTGCTAAATAACTCTACAAAAAACATAGAAGAAATAATGGGCATTATTAAAACCAAAGGCGCTAGGTTTAATTTGGTAATTAGCGATTGTTGTAATGCAAGTATTACTTACCCAAGACCATTAAAAAGTAAATTACATTTTACTAGAGCACCTTTTACAAAACCTGCCAATAGAAAAATATTAGAAAATTTATTTTTGAATCAAAAAAAATCATTGCTTATAACGGCTGCCAATAAAGGTGAATATGCTATTACCGACGAAAGTTTTGGCAGCATTTTTACTTTTAACTTAGTAAATTTTCTTACAAAAAATATTTGGGGCGATAATAATAATGAAATGATTACATGGCAACAAATTGTGGTATACACAAAAGAGGAAACATTAAAAATGAGCAAAGGCTACGATATAGGCGGAGGCAAAGCTGGTTTTCAAAAACCAATTTCAAATATTACTGATTAAATTAAAAAAAATGAAACAAAAAAAACTTTTATTTTTTATTTTATTGTTTTCTTTAAATATGAATGTATTGGGGCAAACTACTACAACATTATATTCGTTTCAGTTTCATTTTTTGCCAGAAAATAAAATGTACGATGCCTTATTGTATAGAAATAAAAACGGAACAGGTTATATAAGAATTAGATTTGAAGATTCTCAAAAAAAGCCCGTGGTGATAGCATTAGAATTAGATGAACATTACGACCAAGCTTTTAATATTTCGTATGGAAATTCAAAATATATAGATTCTAACACTATTTGCTTTGAAGGAAAAATACCAAAAGTAATTATTGGTAATACAACCGAAGTTATAAATAAAATGGTATTTAGGTTTAAAAAAACGGAGAGCAATGGCATATATTATCCGCTAGAAATTATTATGGAAAATGCAAATACTATGGAATACTTTTATGCTGAACCTACTACCCCACTTTTACTTACAGCAAAAGATTTAACCGCCCAGTTTAAACAAAAATATTTTAAGGACGACGAATTGTTTTTAAACCAAAATACTAATGGCAATTTGAATTTAGCAAAAGCAGACACACTTTATTTTGTATCTGTAGCAAATACAACTGCTTTAAATATAGGCCCAAGTTGCAATACAGATAGAGATGCCATGAAAACTATTTTTAAAGCCATAGCAAATACATTAGGTTTACCTATTAAAATTATTGATATTTATGGAGATAATTTTAATGCCGACAATGTACATGATGCTATAAAAAATTTAAACCCTGCCTTGTCAGATATTGTAATATTTTATTACAGTGGTCATGGTTTTATTGATAAAAGTGCAGCGAAAAAATTTCCAAAATTAGATTTAAGATCGGGTGTGTTTGACCCTTTAGATGAAGCATTAGAATATCAGATTGAAGATTTATATAAAACTTTATTGGATAAAAATGCAAGATTTACCTTGGTGCTAAGCGATTGTTGTAACGATGTACCTGGTGCAAAAGTTCCAATATCTAAAAATGCTCCTAGTACAAGAAGTAGCCCTATACCTTTTAATAAACAAATTTGCAAAGAATTATTTCTTAACACAAATCGTTTTGCGGTGTTATTATCAGCCGCATCTAAAGGCGAGGCTGCTGCTGGCTTTGAGAGTGACGGAGGTATTTTTACATTTAATTTTAGAGAAACTTTGGTAAATGTAATGAACCCTTTGGCAACAGTAAATGATGTATCATGGAGCTCTATTATAAATGAAACATTTACAAATACTATTAAGCAAGCACCAAATGCTACTTGTGCCGAAAGTAATGTTGCATCAAAAAAATGTTTGCAACATCCTATTATTTTAGAAAAATAATTAGTTGGCCCTCAAAAAATCAATTCTCACTTTATTTATACTGCGCTTCCCACTTTTGTCTTGAAACAAAAGTGGGGCAAAAATTCAAGACTTCATAAAAATGCCTAAAATTGGCTTGTATGGCTATACAAAAATAATTTTGAGCTTTGGAACATAGCCCAACATTTGTATAACTTACAGTCTTTTGTATAAAACTCCCAACTTCTGTAACTTTAATTTTTCTTTTTTACGCCGCACATGCCCATTTTTTAACGGCATTTTTATGAGGTCATTGATACGAAACTCCTTTTAGAAAAGAAAAACTTGTGCAGGGCAAATGATGTTTGCTAAATATATTTTTGCACTAGCTATTATTCACAACATTCTTAAAATACAAGTAACCACTCCCCATACTTTAAAATCGGTGGTTTCGTTTATTTCTATTTTAGTAATTTTTGTAGATTCTGCTATTAAAAATACTTTACCTGCCAATTGTTCGAAACGCCGTATAAGTAATTCTCCATTTACTACAGCTATTACTGTTTTGCCGTTACTAGCCCTTATGCTTTTATCCACAATTACAACATCGCCACTAAAAATACCAGCATTTACCATACTTGTACCATTTATTTTCATAAAAAAAGTGGCAGGTTTGTTTTTTATTAATTGCTCATTTAGATCTATCCCTCTTTCGGCAAAATCGTCGGAGGCAGCACCAAAACCTGTAGCATTAGCAGTATGCACATGGTGTTGTGTATATCGTTTGCTGCCAGTATAAGTTGTTCCAAAAAAATTTTCAATTTCCATTTGTTGCACTTTTTTTCAAAGATAGTTATATTAATGTAAAATACTAAATTATTTAGCATTTTATTATAAACCCATTTTCCGACTACAATAAAAAATTTGCCTTTTTTTTTCTACTAATTAAACTTCTTTCCTTCTATTTAGTCTATTTTGTATAACAATTAAAAAATACTTTTATGAAAAAATTAATGGCATTATCTTTTGCAGCATGTATGTTTACTATTTCGGCAATTGCACAAACCGAAAGACCAGTTGACCCTGCAACACAGACTCAAACACCACATAATGAAAAAAGAAAAAAGCACAACAAAGAAAACCACGAAAGAAGAAAAGATGAAATGAAGGAGCTTAACCTTACACCAGAACAAAAAGAAAAATTAAAAACAAACCATAAAGAAATGAAGGCTAAGCATAATGAACTGAAAAAAGAAGAAAAAGAAAAATCAGATAAAATTCTTACACCAGAGCAACAAGCAAAGAGAGAAGAAATGAAAAAAAACAGAAGAGCACAAAGAGCTGAGCATAAAGACAAAAACAATAAGAGTTATAATGCCGAAGTAGCACCAGCTGTGCAGCAATAGTTATTGCAAAAAATTGATGCAAAATTGTATTTTCTTTTATAAATGCCAACCTTGAAAAAAGGTTGGCATTTATTTTTAGCATTGAGTGGCTTAGGCAATAAACTAAGATGAAGGCTATACCAAAATTTTAAAACTCCAAAGGCACATTTACTTTTATACTAAAATTACGTCCCATATTAAAAACGCCATTGCGACCAGTAGCCATATTTTGCTCTGCATATTTTAATCTGCTCAAATGGTTTTGATATGCAACATTGCCAATATTATTAGCCGATAAATTTATAGTAAAAATTGTATTGCCTTTTGCCGAAACAATATTGGCACCTACACCAATATTTATTAACGAATAGCCATTGGTAGCTGTTTCGGTTTGGTATGCGGTAAATGCTTTGTTTTGTACAAAAGTATTATCCAATTCTATTTTTGCATACGTGTTGGTAAAGTATTTATTTAATTTTTTAAAATCGGCTCTTAACTCTGTTAGCAATTTTGGTGCTGGTATAAAAGGCAAGTTTCTAGTACCTTCTACAGCATTTTTTAGCAGGCCAGATACATACGAAAATGTATTTTGAAAATGTAACCAATGCACAGGGTGAGGGTGCAAATCAAAAGTAATTTCGGCACCAGTAAGCATGGCTTTTTTTTGTTCAAATTTAAAAGCGGTTATAAAATCTCCACCCACATTTACCAATGAGTCGCCACCTAAAGTAGATTCCAATTTTCTATAAAAAATAAAATTATTAAAATTATTGGCAAAGCCAGCAAGGTTTAACGAAAAATGTTCGTTGTTTATTTCTAAAGAAGCATCGGCTTGTGTACTTATTTCGCTTTTCAAATTTATATCGCCATACTCGTAGCGTATAGTACCCTCGTGTGTGCCATTGCTAGCAAGCTCTGGTATGCTTGGTGCTCTAAAAGCCTTAGCTATATTTATTTTTACATTTACAGATTTTGTGGCTTGGTAAGCTACACCAGCACTGCCCGAAATATTATTATAGTTTTTTGCAAACGCATTACCTTTTACAGTACCTACATCGTCAAGTAAATCTTTGGCAGTTATATTACGTATATCGAACCTTGCACCACCACTAAACGTTATTTTTTTATACTCTTTGGCTGCAAATAAAAATACACCAATATCGCTTAAATTATAATTGGGTATTAATTGCTCTAGCCCTCTGTTGGTATTGGTTTGGTTCATTCCATTAATACCTATCGATGGTTTCCAACCATTGGTTTCTTTAACATGAAATTGTGCTGCATAAGTGGTAGTTGCTAAATCAAAATACAATGCTTGTTGTGTTGGGTTATCTATATCTCCATACTCTTGCCTTTGGTTTCTTTGATAACCAATATTAAGTGCAAGCTTATTATTACCAATATTTATATTATTATCGGTTGCTATTTTAAAATGCTTAATATGCTGGTAAGGAAAATTTGGCTTTGTACTTTTAAAATCATCGGTAGTAGCTTCGGCATCGGCACCTCCAGGTATTACTTTTAAAAAATGCCCAAGCGAATCTCTAGCACCTTCTATAAGACCTGCTTTTAAATTAAAATTACTAATTATTAAATGGCTAAAACCCCATTTGCCATTGTATCCTACATATCCTCCAATATTTTTTTCTTTAAATTTAGAATTGTAAACATAGTCATCGTATTTATTTTTATAATCGGCTACAGCTTTTGTAGAACCATACAAATTCCAATTAAACCCATTTATATTGCCTGCTACATTGCCATACAAACTTTTTAACTTATTGTTGGTTTGATAATTTGTACCAATATTTGATTTTATTTTATTTAAAGCCACAGGTACATTGGTAATTATATTTATTACTCCTGCCATGGCATCGCTACCATACACCAATGATGCTGGACCTTTTAAAATTTCAATTTTATTTACACTTGTTTCATCTATTTCAATACCATGCTCATCGCCCCACTGTTGACCTTCTTGGCGCACACCATCATTGAGTGTAAGTACTCTATTATATCCTAAGCCTCTTATTACTGGTTTTGAAATTGCTGGACCAGTAGCAATAGAAGATACACCTGCTTTACGTGTAATGGCATCTATAATATTGGTAGCAGCACTTTGTTGCAATTCTTCTTTTCGCAAAACAGAAACTTGAAAAGGCATTTTTCTTAACTGCGATGCTCTTGATACACCTGTAATAACAACAGCATTATTTTCTACAATTGCTTCGACCAAAGCAATATCTTTTTTTGTATCTCCTTTTATTAATATTTGCTCGGCATGTGTGCCAAATCCGATATGCGAATATTCAACCAAATGTACACCCTCCGAAATATTGCTTAAATTATATTCGCCTTTGGCATTAGTTGTTGTGCCAGTTTTGCTATCGGATATATATACCGACACATTGCTTAAAGGCTTACCTGTACTAGCATCGGTAACAACACCCGAAAAACTTCCTTTTAAATTTTTAATGGTATTATTGGCAAATGTTAGCATTGAAATAAACACCAACACAAGCAAAAATATTTTTTTCATAAATATCGTATTTGAAACAATGTTGCAAATGTAAGTAAATGAAACAATGTTGCAAAATACACTGTAATATTTTTTATTATCTTATTTATAGGTTATGCTAAATGCAAAAAAAGATTTTTTGATTTTTTACTATTTGAATTCTATTTTTTGATAGTTGCAAAAAAAAACTGACCATACGATAATACCCTCAACACCAGTAGATTCTTGTATTGGAGTTACAATAACTCCTACTGCCGATAAAAGTTTCACAATAACTTGGCAGTCGCTTGGCACAATAACTGTTACATCTTCTATTGGTTCAGGATTTTTTTATAGTATTGATGGTACAACTTTTAAAGGATCTACCATTTTTTTTAACTTGCAGCGTGAAATTTTACAGTAACTGCAAAAAATGCTACTAATTGTAAGGGTACAACTGCACTAACAATTGCAGGCTACGGCGCAAAATATTATGAAGTAAAAAAAATAATAAATGGCAATTGTGGCTCTTGTCATTTGAATGGAAATGTAAGTGGTGGTAAAAATTTTGATACCGATAATTCTATTGTGCAGCTTGGGATAGAAATAAAGTAAGAGCCGTAGATGGCACTTCATCATTTATGCCACAAGGTGACCAATTAACTGCAATAGATAAACATAAAATTGTAGATTAGTTTAATGCAGGGCATCTAACAACCAATTATTTTTTTTATACTGAAATTCCATACCTACTATTACAAAAATTAGTGCTAAAGAAATCATGCGCTGTGAGCATAACCCAAGTGGCATCATTAGTTCGGCCTCAGTCACTGTTCCGTATATATGTATATGTATGCGCCTCTGGCGTACACATACACATATATACATAGCTCCCTCCACCGCAGCGTGTCTGCAATATACCATTTTTCAACATTTACCGAAGCAAGTAAATGAGCACTATTTTTGGGATATTTATTAAATATGGCTAGCTCAAAAACTAAAACAGCAACATTTTAAAATTTAGTTACTAATAATCAGAAACTTTTTTCAATATTATCTTCGCAAAATCTACCAGCTACTGCATAAGCCCCTCTTTTTTTATTCGGTTCGCCGAAGGCGAATTGAATAAATGCGATAGCATATTTTTTCAAAGTGTAAAAAGCAGTGGCGGTGCAGTAATGATGCCAGCCGGCATGAGACAAAAACTGCAATTGTAAAAAATGTCTGCAAGGTTTTTGAACTATTTCATAAAAACCTTTTGCATCAATTAGCAAAATAACTAACCGAAATGCAATACAGATAGCAATTTTTAGATTTTGAGCAAGCCTTAAATATAGTTGGTATTACCTCAATATAGTTGAGTACAAAAAAAATGGTTAGCACTAAAAAGGCTACCAATTTGAAATATTAAAACTCAAACAACTCCCCTACAGTAACATTTAGCAAAGCTGCAATTTTATACAATGTCCAGCTGGTTGGGTTTGTTTTACCTTTTTCTAGCTTATTGTAATTCTGTTTTTCTTTATCTAACATATACGCAAATTCTACCTGCGAAAACTTTTTTTGCTTGCGAAGTTTGGCAATTTGTTGCCCTAATTTTATTTGAAATTCGTTTTGCTGCATACGGCTTTTTTGCCGTGTGCAAACTCATTAACTAAAATTTAACTTGGTAATACTAAAAGATTACTTTAAGTTTACTTCTCAATTAGCACACATAGTACTTTTAGTTAAATTTTAAAAAATTGAGTCAAAAAAAAACAACTGTTACAAAAGAGTTATCTTCTCTTGCCCTCCAATGGCTTGCTGCTAGTGGCATAAAAACCAATACAGCTTATACCAAAGAAGCAATAACCACACACCCAGATTACCCAGCCATGACAGCCCTTACCGACTTTTTAGAAAGTGGAGGCATGGAGTATGATGCAGTGCAGGCAGACGCCTCTTACATACAAGAGTTTAACTACCCGTTACTTGCACATATTAAACAACCTGGTAATGAGTACTTACATTTGGTAAACAATGTAAGTGCATGGGATAAGGAAAAAAGCATAACCAAAAACTGGAGCGGTATTGCTTTATATGGAGTAAATGGAGCAACTTGGCATAATGTAGAGAATCATGCCGCTGAAAAACTTGCGCAAAAAAATAAATACACAGCGGCTGCATTTGTTATAGCAGGCTTGGTGGTATTTATTGTTTCAATTTTCATTTATACAAATACGATATTAAATATTTTTGGCTTATTCTCTCTTGCTGGCTTAGCCATAAGCATAGCAGCACTAGGTACCGAGCTTGGCTACCAAAGCAAGCTAGTAAAACAAGTATGCAGCACCGTAGGCAATGGAGGATGCGAAAAGGTACTAGGTAGCAAATTTGCAAAAGGTTTTGCTGGCGTTACTCCCGCCGATGCCTCAGTATTATACTTTGCAGCACAGTTTGTTTTGTACTTAGTTGGGTGTTTTTACAACCCAATACTAAGTGGGATAATTATAATAGCTTTAGCTGGTATTGCTGTAGCAGGATGGAGCGTATACACGCAAGCAGTAAAACTTAAAGAATGGTGTGCGCTGTGTCTTTGTATTGTAGCCGTATTAGTTGGGCAAATAATTATTGCATTTATACAATTTGACGCTGGCAATTTTGCGGCATATGAACCCTATTTATTTTTTGCTATTGCAACAACTTTACTTACAATAGTTTATTTACCAATTAAGCAATTAATAAAAACCAATATCAAAAATAAACAAGAGCTAGCATCTTTTAAAAAATGGAAAACAGATGCTTCATTATTTATGGCGCAATGGGAAAAAGAACCAGCTTGTGATAATACTATTTGGGAAAACGATTTGATTATAGGTCATGTAGATGCCCTTATACGGATAACGGTGGCTTGTAACCCGTATTGTGGGCCTTGTGCAAAGGCGCATGTAGAGTTGGATAAGTTGGTCGAAAAATATCCTGATAAAGTAAGTGTGCAAGTGCGCTTGCTATGTAACCCAAAAAACGAAGAAGATAGTAAAACAGTTGCCATAAAAGCAATATTGCAACAAGCAGCAAACTTAAGTAGTAATTCAGATTTAAAAAATATGCTTAGCGATTGGTTTGAGTGGATGAACTATGAAAGGTGGAATTTGAAATGGAAAGAGAATAATGAAATTGATGTAGCAAATGTTTTATCAAAACATGAGTTGTGGAACACTGAAACAGGCATAACACATACTCCTACAATTTTTGTGAATGGTAGGAAATTGCCAGGTAGATATGACATAAAAAATATTGAGAAGATGTTACCGCAGTTGGAAGATGCCTTTGTGGTAGTTAAATAATTTCTTGGCCAAAGAAACAAGGTGATAAACAGTAATAGTACCTTTACAAAAGCTATTGCACAAAACAATTAAATTTTAATACGATGAAAAAATTATCAAGAGATGAAATGAAAAATGTTGTAGGTGGGTATGCGGCTACTTCAGGATGTTGCGCTCATAGTCAAGATTGGAGCGGTTATGAATGTAATTTATCGAAAGCCGACGCAATAGCGGCGGCACCTGGGATGGGAGGAATGTGGTGCTGTGCATCTTGTGCTGAATCTCAAGCTCAAGTTTAAATTTAACTAAAATAATGGGAGTCTTCGACTCCCATTTTAAAAAATATAATATGAAATATTTAAATAAAAATAGAATTACACTTTTAATATTACTACTTAATTCAAATATTGTTCTATGCCAAAAAGTTTTTTTAATAAATACACTACCAATAGCAATTGACGCATATTATATAAATGAACTATCTTATGGAACTCCATTAAAAATTCCTGCCAATACTACAGAAAGGATTCAAATAGATTCAGCAATTACAATATTAATTGCTGATTCAAATCAATATTTTATTACTGCAAATTTGAGTGATTCAGTTTATATTATAGAATATGAAAATAAAATAATACTAAATAAAAGTAGGATAAAAAATAACAATGACTTCTATTATGATATTACAAAAATATTTGGCAGTTTGAGACCAAGCGGAATATTTACAAAATCTAACACAAATTTCATTTCTATAATTGAAAGAGATCAATATTACGAACGAAAATATTTAAATCAAATTTTATTCCTAAAAAATTATAAGAATAAAATTTCAAATAAAGAATATCAAGACATAAACAAAAATTTGTATTCTATAAAGG
The DNA here is from genome assembly GCA_013141435.1 of Ferruginibacter sp. Classification (GTDB taxonomy): domain Bacteria; phylum Bacteroidota; class Bacteroidia; order Chitinophagales; family Chitinophagaceae; genus Ferruginibacter. The sequence continues at coordinate 5,877 of JABFQZ010000030.1, read as the reverse complement.
TGAAAAATAAATTAAATTTATACAATAAATATATAGAATCTCCAAAATTATTATTATACTACAAGGATAGTTTAGAGAATTTCTACAATGGCATAAAGTCAAGTGGTTTATTTAATAATAGTTTTTTAGTTGATGATGCTGTAAAATTATTATTTGAACATTATACAAAAAATGAAAATAATTTTGTTGTTCCAAATACTATTACAAAGTATTTTTTGAGTAGAGAAAAAGAATTCTTATTAGCTAGGTATATTTTGAATAGCATTAACTCTAATACAATAAATGAAAAACATGCAATAAATTTATTGTCTAGTTATAATATTCAAAATAAAAGTTATATAGAAAAAATAAAAATAAAGCTAAGGTATAACAACCTATCAAAAAAAACATTGTCAAAAAACCAAGATTTGATTACACTTAATAAAAAAGGAGCAATATTTTCAAATATTTTAGAAAAAAAAATAGGAAAGTTAACATATATTGATTTTTGGGCTTCATGGTGTATACCTTGTCTCGAGGAAATGAAATTTACTAAAGAAATAAATGAATCTGCCTTAGGAAAAGATATTAATTTTATTTTCATTTCACTTGATGAAAATATTTCGAAATGGGAAAGTAATCAAATATCCAATTTGATGAACATTGACAATAGTTTTTTACTAGTCGGAGGTATTGAATCAAAATTTGCAAAACAATTTCATATATCTACAATCCCAAGATATTTCTTAATTGATAATAAAGGTAAAATTATAAATACGGATGCTTATAAACCAAGCGATCCTAATTTTAAAAATTTATTATCAAAATTATTAATAAAGAAATAAAGAATATTATCTTGTCTTCCCTTTGCCTTCGTTGGTACTAATACAACAATCTTTGCCTTTGTTCCCTTTGTTGGTACAAACAATCGCCACACTTTCACATAAGGAATTGGATGAGTTAGAGGAAAAATATACAGATAAAGTTTGTGTACAAAGTGCCTAATTATTCTTCTTCGCCTTTGTTGGTACTAACAATCGCCGCTCATGAGAGCCGAGGCTTGGTCTGTGACCAGCCGACCAATCTTTAGTGAGCCAAGAAAGTAAAAAAAAGGAAAGGGGTTTTACAAATAGGCTTTGCTGGTAAAAGACCAAGCAAAGGTTGTAAGAGAGGGTTAATGATTTAATACACAATAAAAACACTAGTACAAATAGTTAAAAGCTAGAACTACATAAACGGATTTATGATACTAAGAGTACCTTCTATAATTAAACCATGGTGCATATCTTCGGTGTATAAAATGGTACAGTTAGCTTCAAGTGCAGAGGCAACTATAAGACTATCGTACCATTGTAATTGGTATTTTTCTTTTGTAAATAATGCTTTAGCAATTGTACCCTCATTTATTATTTCAACAATACAATTATGCATTAAAAACTTTGTATGTGCTACAACTTCAATATTGCTAAGATGTTTATATTTCTTAAATAAAATATTTACATTTTCATTTATAACTTGTGTAGAAATAGTAGGATTGGTTTTTAAAATCGTTTTAGCAATTTCTTTTTTAGCATCAACAATATCTAACAGGTATAAACAAATATTACTATCTACAAAACATTTATCTTTCGTTAGCATCATCTCTGTTAAATTTATAATTGCTCATGTCAAGATGAATGTTATCATAAAAAGCATCAATATCTCTTTTAAAATCTATTTTATTTTTTTTAAAAAAAATATCATACTCGTTAGCTTCGTCTCTATTAAATTTAAAATCTTTAAGGCTTACTCTACAATCTTTAAAAATATCACTTGCTTTTACGAAATTATCATTTGTAGTTTTTGGGTTTTCTGTTGTTTCATCTACTTCATAACTAACCGATACTTTTTTACCAATCAAATCTTTGGGTATTTCTACTTGCAAGTTGAAAACATTGCTTGTAGGTACTATTATTTGCGTTGTCATAAAAATTCATTTTCACAAATTTAATAAAAATAACTCATTCTTAATAACCCAACAGCTATTTAACAATGTAACAATTTTTCAATTTAACTACCAAACAATATAGCGATTGAACACCTTCCCTCACTTCCTCCAACGTAATCAAATGGACTGCGGTCCCTCGTGCCTGTACATTATATGCAAACACTATGGCCGCAACTTTAGCACAGAAAAACTGCGAAAGCTAACAGAAATAGGTAAAGAAGGCGTAAACATTTTAGGCATTAGTGATGCCGCAGAAAAAATTGGTTTTCGTACACAAGCATTGCAGTTATCTTTAAACGATTTAAAGGAAAATATTAAACTGCCTTGTATTTTACACTGGTCGCAAAATCATTTTGTAGTGTTGTACAAAATAAAAAAGAATGCATATTATATTTCAGACCCAGGTAAATCATTATTAAAATATACAGAAGTAGAATTTGTAAAACAATGGCTAAGCCATATTGAACATAATGAAAAGACAGGTATTGCGTTAAGTCTCGAACCCACCCCACTCTTTTACAACAACCAATACAACGATGATTATATCGAACAAAAAAGCAAAGGCTTTGGTAGCATTGTTTCCTATTTGTTTCCTTATAAGAAACTAATTGTACAACTTATGCTTGGTTTATTACTAGGTAGTTTGTTGCAATTAATATTACCCTTTCTTACACAAAGTGTAATAGATACTGGTGTAAATACGGGTAATCTCCCCTTCGTATATGTAGTATTATTTGCACAGCTTGCACTCTTTGCAGGCAGGCTAAGCGTAGATTTTATTAGAAGCTGGATATTGTACCACATCAGTAGTCGTATAAACATTAGCATACTCACCGATTTTTTAATAAAACTAATGAAGCTGCCAGTAAGCTATTTTGATAGTAAAAAAACTGGTGATATTATGCAGCGTATGAATGACCACAGTCGCATACAAAATTTTCTTACGGGTACATCGCTATCCACGCTTTTTTCTTTGTTTAATTTGGTTATATTTTCGGTAGTACTTGCCATGTACAATACAGGCATATTTGCCGTATTTGCAGGCGCATCTGTTTTATACATTTTATGGATATTTATTTTTCTTAAAAAAAGAAAAACCTTAGACTATAAACAATTTGACATAGCCGCAGCAGAGCAAAGTAAAACCATGGAGATAGTGCAAGGCATGCAAGAAATAAAACTGCATGGCTGCGAAAAACCAAAACGCTGGCAGTGGGAACGCTTGCAGGCACGCACCTTTAGGCTAGGTATGAAGGGGCTTGCGTTAAACCAATGGCAACAAACTGGTGCGTTTTTTATAAACGAAGGCAAAAATATTTTTATTACTTTCTTAGCCGCAAAAGCAGTTATTAACCATGAAGGCGGTATGACACTCGGCGGAATGCTTGCCATACAATACATCATAGGTCAGCTAAACGGGCCAATAGAACAAATAATAAGCTTTGTACAAAGTTGGCAGCTTGCAAAAATAAGTTTAGATAGATTGAATGAAATACATTCGCTGTCAGATGAAGAACCCTCGGATAAATTATTAAGCAATACACTACCTACCGATAAAACAATTGAACTATCCAATGTTTCCTTCACATACTCAGGTGCTGGCAACGATGCAGTTTTAAAAAACATAAACCTTATTATACCAAATGGAAAAACGACGGCTATCGTTGGCACAAGTGGAAGTGGCAAAACAACATTATTAAAATTGCTATTGAAATTTTATGCCCCTCAAAAAGGTAATGTAAAAGTTGGCGGCAATGATATAGAAAATCTAAGCCACAAAACTTGGCGCAAAGCCATTGGAGTGGTAATGCAGGAGAGTTTTATATTTAATGATAGTATTGCCGCCAACATTGCTGTAGGCGATGAAACTATAGATACTACAAAACTTAAACAAGCAGCAGTTACTGCCAATATTTTAGAATTTATTGAAAGCCTACCACTTGGGTTTAATACAAAAATAGGTACCGAAGGTGTAGGGGTAAGTGCTGGGCAAAAACAACGCATATTAATCGCACGAGCTGTGTATAAAAATTCTGATTATATTTTCTTTGATGAGGCTACCAATAGTTTAGATGCCAATAACGAAAAGGTAATTATGAAAAACCTTGGAGAGTTTTTTCAAAACCGAACCGTAATTGTAGTAGCACATAGATTAAGCACTGTAAAAAATGCAGACCAAATAGTAGTGTTAAATAAAGGAATGATTACAGAAGTTGGCACTCATGCGGGGTTGATACAATTAAAAGGGGAATACTTTACGCTGGTAAGGAATCAATTGGAGTTGGGGGAATAAAGTATTGAGATATTAGTATTGAGTATTGAGACAGGAGATGCTAGACAGGAAACACAAGATTGTTAAAGTGAAGTTGGAAATGTTTTTGCAATTAGAAAATATTATTAATTATTCATTACAAATTATTAATTAAGAAAAATGCCACAAATAATTACGACCCCTAATCTCCCTACAAATAACGAAGGCAACATAAAACTACTTTCCACCGAAGTACAAGAAATAATTTCGCAAAAGCCAAGTTGGATTGTAAGAAACGGAATTATACTTTTTCTTGCTATTATAGCTACCATGCTTGCTACTACTTTTTTTATTAGTTACCCAGATGTGGTAAATGTCAATGCCACATTTACTTCTCTTAATGCACCCAAAGAAGTAAAAGCAAGGTCAGAAGGTAAGCTAGTAAATCTTTCGGTGGCAGAAGGCAAAATGGTAAACGAAAATGATATCATTGGCTTTTTGGAAAGTAGAGCTTTGCACAATGAAGTTATTGCACTCTCTCAAGTTATAGATAATGCACAAAACAACATTACTGCAAATGATTTAAGTGGGTTATCATCGACATATAAAAATTTAGGAGAAGTACAGCAGTCTTACCAAGTTTTTATGCAAGCATTTAATACATACAAGCAATATTTATCTAACGGCTTTTATAGGCAAAAGAAAAATATGTTGCAGCAAGATGTAAGTTATTTGCAAAGACTACACGCCAACCTTGAAGAACAAAAAAGAATGCAGCAAGAAGATTTAAGCCTTGCAGGTAAAACATTTGATGCCAATAAAACTTTAAGTGATGAAAAAGTAATTGCCGATTTTGAATACAGAAATGAGAAAAGTAAATACATTTCTAAAGCAATGGCTATTCCACAAATAAACTTATCGCTCATAACTAACGAAAGCACAAAGCACGAAAAAGAAAAAGAAATTGCGCAATTAGAAAACGACATTGCCCAACAAAAAGGAATATTTGTACAAGCTTTAAATACACTAAAAGCACAACTAGATGATTGGAAAAATAAATTTCTACTAATAGCACCAGTAGCAGGTAAAGTTTCTTTTGCAGAATTTTTGCAAGAAAATAGCCAAATAAAAGTAGGACAAACGGTTTGTTTTGTCAACCCAGAAAATACACAATACCATGCACGAGTTTTTATTCCACAAACAAATTTTGGTAAAATAAAAACAGGAGAACAAGTATTGTTGAAATTGAATGCGTATCCTTACCGAGAGTTTGGTATCATAAAAGCCAAACTAGATTTTGTTTCTTCAATACCTACCGATAGTGGCTTTATAGCCAAAGTTGTTTTACCAAATGGGCTTGTTACAAATTATAAAAAGCAATTGCATTTTGTGGAAGGCTTAAATGCGCAAGCTGAAATTATTACAGCAAATTTACAATTGAGCGATAGGTTGTTCAATGAATTAAAATCAGTGTTTAGTAAAAAATAAAACTACTTAAGCTTTGTTTTGTTTGCCTTCGTTGGTATTACGTACTTATACCAATTATAAATTAACTTTAGTCCAATTTGTTTGATTGGATTTTTTTTCTTATTTTTGGACTAAACTATAAATATAATGTCTAAACCAAAGTTAATAATCGTAAAAGAAAGTCATAAAGAAC
>JABFQZ010000041.1 GCA_013141435.1 Ferruginibacter sp. | reverse complement strand
CGTTAAAACTAGCTTTGCCACTACGCAGCGATTTTATTTCAGTACCCTGTAATACAAGCCCAGCGGTATATGTAGCTTCAAAAAAATATTCGTAGTAAGCCTTTTTATTATTTATTTCCACTTTTTTCTTTTATTATTATTTATTAAAAGGGCTAAAATTAAAATTTATTTCCTTCACAAAATTATTTTACTGATTTTTTAAAAGCAAAGGAGTTAAATAATAAAGCTCCAATTTTTAAGACTGGAGCTTTTCTTTAATTTTTAAAAACAACTATCAAATCTGCTAATTTTTGTTTTAAGTTTTTTCTGTGTACAATGAAATCTAAAAAACCATGCTCCAATAAAAATTCGCTTCGTTGAAATCCTTCAGGCAAATCTTTTTTTATGGTTTCTTTTATAACTCTTGGGCCAGCAAAACCAATAAGAGCATCAGGCTCAGCACAAATAATATCGCCAAGCATTGCAAACGAAGCTGTAGTGCCACCAAATGTAGGGTCGGTACAAAGCGAAATATAAGGTATTTTGGCTTCAGCTAATTTATATAATTTACCTGATGTTTTTGCCAATTGCATTAAAGAAAAAGCACTTTCCATCATACGAGCACCGCCACTTTTATTTATTATCATAAATGGTATTCTGTGCTCTATACAATAATCGCATGCTCTACAAATTTTTTCTCCCATTACGCTGCCTAAGCTACCACCAATAAATTCAAAATCCATACATGCAATTACAAAATCATGGGAGTGTATTTTGCCATGAGCTACAGTTATCGAATCGTGTATTTCTGTTTTTTTGTAAGTATCTTCTAATCTTTTATCGTAAGGCTTTAAATCTACAAATCCAAGCATATCTTTTGATTTGATGTTGCCAAACAACTCAGTAAATTCTGCATTATCAAATAATATTTCAAAATATTCTTCGCTACCAATGCGATGATGATATTCGCATTTTGGACAAACATAATAATGTTCTTCCAATTCGCTTATTGTACAAGTATATTTGCACTTTGGACATTTTTCCCACAAGCCATCAGGTGCATCTTTTTTATCTTTAGTAGATGTAAGTATGCCTTTTTTTATTCGTTTAAACCAATTTGTTTTTAAATGGTTTGTACTATCAAATTGTCCAGCAAGAGTAGCCTCAAAGTCTTCTTCTTTTTTCATGTGTACATTTTATTGTAATCTTATTTGCAATAAATTGAAAGTAATTTTATAGATTTATTATTTGTAATTAGTCATTTAAAACAAATAATAAATAGCTAATTACAATTATCAATTGCTTGTATTTTGAAGCTAACCATATTTTTTAATGCTAGCTATTAAAAAATATAAAAAAACTAACTATTTCTATTAATGCAATTCAAATCTTCAAAAGCTACTTCTAATCTTTTACTAAAGGTTTCTTCGCCTTTGCGTAACCATACTCTAGGGTCGTAATGTTTTTTATTAGGAAAATCTGCTCCATCTGGGTTTCCTAATTGGCCTTGTAAATAGCCTTCATTTTTTTTGTAATTATCTAAAATTCCTTCCCAAAAAGCCCATTGCAAATCGGTATCAATATTCATTTTTATAGCACCATAACTAATAGCTTCTCTTATTTGTGCCTGTGGCGATCCGCTACCTCCATGAAACACAAAGTAAACAGGTTTTGCACCTGTCTTCAATTCTCTCTCAATATAATCTTGGCTATTTTTTAAAATTATTGGTGTTAGTTGTACATTGCCCGATTTGTAAACACCATGCACATTACCAAATGCTGCTGCAATTGTAAATAAATTTCCTACTTTGCTTAGCTCTGTATATGAATAGGCTACATGCTCAGGTTGTGTGTATAATTTTTCGTTATCTACATCGCTATTATCTACACCATCTTCTTCTCCACCTGTTACTCCAAGTTCTATTTCAATGCTCATACCTAGTGGAGCCATACGCTTGTAAAATTGTACAGATGTAGCAATGTTTTCTTCTATAGTTTCTTCTGATAAATCTAACATGTGTGAGCTAAAAAGAGGTTGCCCTTTTTCTTTGTAAAACTGCTCTCCAGCATCAATCAATCCACTAATCCATGGCAACCATTTTTTTGATGCATGATCAGTGTGTAAAACAACAGGTACACCGTAATGTTTTGCAACATTGTGTATATGTAATGCACCAGATATGCCGCCAGCAATATTTGCTTGCATATTTTCGTTTGGCATTCCTTTGCCAGCAATAAATTGAGCACCACCATTAGAAAACTGAATAATAACCGGTGAATTTACTTTGGCTGCAGTTTCTAATACAGCATTTATTGTATTTGTACCAATGGTATTTACCGCAGGCAAGGCAAATTGGTTATCTTTTGCATCATTATATAAAGCTTCTAAAGCAGCGCCATGCAAAACGCCAGATCCATATTTACTCATAAGTTTGTTTTTTGCAAATTTATGAAATTGAAAGTGTAATAAAACAACTGTTTTAATTTAGGTTAAATCTGTAAAAAAAATGATTATTTATACTGAAATTTTATTCATATTATAAAAAATATTAAAATTTTACTAACTTTTTAGTTTTATTTTTCTTGCTGAAATAACTGATTGTATAAATTGAAAATCAGCACCTGCCAACAAAGCTATTCTTTTTTAAATATGAGGTGCAGAAAACAAATAAAATGACGTTTAAAAAAACTCATATTTCAAATTAAACTATAATTCTACTTATTTATTTTTTCGATTTTTCCATAAAATCTTCTAATTCTTCCATCATAAATTTACTACCAATATATAATGGAGATCGTTGGTGCAATTCGGTAGGTACAATATCCAAAATATTTATAACACCATTAGTAGCTTTGCCACCTGCTTTTTGTACAATAAAAGCAAATGGATTGCATTCATAAAGTAATCTAAGTTTTCCTTTTGGCTTGCTGGTAGTACTTGGATAAAGAAAAATTCCGCCACGTATAAGATTACGATGCACATCGCTTACCATACTACCAATATATCTTTGTGTATAAGGTCCACCATTGGTTTCGTTCTTTTTTTGGCAAGCAGTAATGTACTCTTTTACACCTTGCTCAAATACAAAAAAATTTCCATGGTTTACGCTGTACATTTTACCAATAGTGGGGCACTTTATATTGGGGTGACTTAACAAATATTCACCAATAGACTGATCTAATGTAAAACCATTTACCCCACGCTTTGTAGCATACACAAGCATTGTAGATGAACCATACACTACATAACCTGCTGCCACTTGTTGGTTTCCTGCCTGCAAAAAATCGGCTTTTGTAGCTGGTTTTCCTAACTCACTCACACGCCTGTACACACTAAAAATTGTACCAATAGATACGTTTACATCTATATTACTGCTACCATCTAAAGGATCGAACAAGCAAATGTATTTAGCTTTGTTGCTTATTTCATCGTCAAACAAAACAATATCGTCTAACTCTTCGCTACCAATTCCAGCACAGCTAATACCATGTTTTAATACGCCCATTAATTGGTCGTTTGCAAATACATCTAATTTTTTCACTTCTTCGCCTTGTACATTTGTACTTCCATCGTCGCCCAAAATATCTACCAAACCGGCTCTATTTACTTCTACATTAATACGTTTTGCAGCCAATCCTATATCTCTTAATAATCCTGCAAGTTCGCCAGTTGCGTTAGGAAAAGCTCGCATTTCTTGTATCGTAAATTCATCAAGTGTAAGTATATTTCTATTGGTAGCCATGAAATTATATAATTTTTTTGCTCAATAAAGGTAGCAATACTTTGTTAAAAAAATAGCTAATTTTCTTATTTTAAAAATGCAAATTTTTGCTTAAAACATCTTTCATTCTCATTGCAAAAAAGTATATTATTTTTTAATTATGCTTATAAAAAAAAAGTAAACATTACTTTTGCAAAAAATTAAAAAAAAAATGTTATTAGGATTACAAAATCTTACGTTTGAATTTGGAGCAAGAACCATTGTGGAAGATGCTACTTGGCATATACAGCCCGGCGAACGAATTGGTCTTATTGGGTATAATGGTACTGGCAAATCTACCTTGCTTAAAGTACTTACTGGGCAATACTCACCAGCTAAGGGAACTGTAGAAAAAGGTAGAGAAACTACAATTGGTTTTTTGAACCAAGATTTGTTGGGTTTTGAAACCGACGAATCTATTTTGGAAGTAGCAATGGGCGCTTTTGAAAGAGTGAAAGCTATAGAGAAAGAAATGGAAATTGTGGGAGCAGAATTGGAAAAAACTGGCGATGAAAAATTAGCTGAAAAGTATACCGATTTATTACATGAAATGGATGTGCTTGATGGCTATAGCATACATCATAGAACAGAAAGTATTTTGCAAGGCCTTGGTTTTGCCAACGAAGATTTAGGAAAACAATATAAAATGTTTAGTGGTGGCTGGCGTATGAGGGTTTTATTGTCGAAAATGATTTTGATGAATCCTGATGTATTATTATTAGATGAACCTACGAACCATTTAGATTTACCTAGTATTGAGTGGTTAGAAAAATATTTATCTAATTACCCAGGTGCAGTGGTAATTGTAAGCCATGATAGGTTTTTCTTAGATAGAATGGTAAATAAAATTGTAGAACTTTATCAGAGAGAATTGCATTTTTATACAGGCAACTATTCGTACTACATGGAAGAGAAAGAGATACGTATAGATATGCAGAAAAAAGCATTTGACAACCAACAAGATTATATACGCCAGCAAGAAAGATTTGTAGAACGCTTTAAAGCCAAAGCCAGCAAGGCTGCTGCGGCACAAAGTATCGTAAAGCGGTTAGATAAAATTGAAAGAATAGAGGATGTAAATATTGAACGTCCCAATATGAAAATAAATTTCATATTAAACAAAACGCCTGGTAAGGTAGTAACTGCACTAAAACATGTAAGCAAAAGTTTTGGCGATTTAAAAATACTAGAAAATACAAGTGCAGAAATAGATAGAGGCGATAAAATTGCACTTATTGGAGCTAACGGTAAAGGTAAATCTACTTTGCTTCGCATTGTAGTAGGCACAGAGCAATTTGAAGGAAACAGAGAATGGGGGCACAATGTAGAAGAATCGTTTTATGCACAGCACCAATTAGAAGTGCTTAACCCCGAAAATGATTTGATAGAAGAAATGCAAGAAGCAAGGAGTGGCAAAAATGATTTGGAGTTGCGTAGTTTATTGGGTTCGTTTTTGTTTAGTGGCGATGCAGTAGAGAAAAAAATAAAAGTACTTAGTGGAGGCGAAAAAGCTAGAGTAGCTCTAGCAAAAACCATTGCAAGCAAAGCTAATTTTTTAATGTTAGATGAACCTACCAATCACTTAGATATACACTCTGTTGATTTATTGGTAGAAGCATTAAATAAATACGAAGGCACAATAATTTTGGTAAGTCATGATCGTTATTTTATAAGCCGAATTGCAAACAAAATTTGGGAAATAGAAGACCATAAAATACTTGAATTTAAAGGCTCCTATGCCGAATGGGAAGATTGGAAAGAGCGAAGGACAAAAGATAAAGCAGCTGCCGAAAAAGAATTAAAAACTGAAAAAATAACTAAGGTAGAAAAAGTAATAAAAGTAGAGAAGGCGGTAAACATTCCTATAAATAAAGAGGCTGAAAAAATAAAAAAGCAATTTAATTTGCTTGAAGTTAAAATTGCAGAATTAAATAAAAAGAAAATTGCTTTAGAAGCTGAGCTTGGTGCACCAGAAATATATAGTGACAATGCAAAGTTTGTACAAACAGAAACAACATATAAAAACCTAACTGCTGAGCTTTTAATTGCAAATAAAGATTATGAAGCTTTGTTTGAAAAAATGATGGAAGTGGAGTAAAATATAAAATAAATATTTCTATAAAATTGCTTACCCAATAGGGTAGGCGTTTTTTTTGTATATGTGTAGTTTGGGTTTCTAGATTTTTCTGCCAACTTGTCATTTTTATTATCTAAAATAGAGTAACTTTGCAATCTAATTTTGAAATTAAAATGCACGAATTGGTTACAATAAAGCAGCACGACGAAGCAAGACAAGGAGAAGCTTTTGCTCCATTAAATATTACATTGGACAACCCAACAAAAAGTTTTTATATAGAAAGTTATGGCTGTGCTATGAATTTTGCCGATAGCGAAGTAGTAGCATCAATACTAGGCGAAGATGGATTTAGTGCAGTACAACAACCAGAACTGGCTGATTTAATTTTGCTAAACACATGCTCAATAAGAGAAAAAGCAGAGGAAACAGTACGAAAAAGATTAACAGAATTTAGAAAATTAAAAAAAGCTAACCCAAGTTTAATTGTAGGTGTATTGGGTTGTATGGCCGAAAGACTAAAAGCTACATTTATAGAACAAGAAAAATTAGTTGACATTGTTGTAGGACCAGACGCTTACAGAAGCTTACCAGGTTTAATAGAAGAAGCAGCAACTGGGCAAAAAGGTGTAAATGTATTATTGAGCAGAGAAGAAACCTATGCAGATATTTCGCCAATACGGTTAAATAGCAATGGTGTTACAGCCTTTGTAAGTATTATGCGTGGGTGCAATAATATGTGCTCATTTTGTGTAGTACCTTTTACAAGAGGAAGAGAACGAAGTAGAGATGCATACAGTATTGTAAAAGAATGCGAAGCATTGTTTAATGAAGGTTATAAAGAAGTAACCTTGCTTGGCCAAAATGTAGATAGTTATCATTGGATAGATACAAGACAAGAGAATCAAGATAAAAGTTTAAGTAAAAACGAACAGGATTCAAGTAATTTTTCTAACCTATCCTCAACTTCTGAAAATAATGGTGGGGCTTTTACTTTTGCAAATTTATTAGAAATGGTAGCCAAAATTTCGCCATTACTTAGGGTTAGATTTTCTACATCTCACCCAAAAGATATAACCGACGAGGTTTTATATACCATAAAAAAATACAATAATATTTGCAACTATATACACTTACCAGTGCAAAGTGGCAGCAGTCGTGTATTGCAATTAATGAACAGAACTTATAGCCGAGAGTGGTACATTGCAAAAGTAGATAGAATAAGAGCATTAATACCCGATTGTGGTATATCTACCGATATGATTACAGGCTTTTGTACCGAAACCGAAGATGACCATAAAGAGTCGTTATCATTATTTGATTATTGCAAATACGATTTGGCTTATTTATATTTTTATAGCGAACGCCCAGGCACATTGGCTGAGCGTAGGTTTGAAGATGATGTACCATTAAATATAAAAAAAAGAAGGCTACAAGAATTGGTAGATTTGTATAGAGAACACTCTTTACGAACTATGCAAAAAGAAATAGGCAAAACATTTGAAGTGTTGGCCGAAGGTTTTTCAAAAAAAAGTACCGAACAATTGCAAGGTAGAACAGGACAAAATAAAGTAGTAATTTTTAATAAAGAAAATTTTGCAAAAGGCGATTATGTAATGGTAAAAATTACACATTGTACTGCTGGTACATTGTTTGGAGATGTAGTAAAATAATCAATATGAGAATACTTTTTATTTTTTTATTTATTTTATGTTTAAAAAATCAATCTTTTAGCCAGAATAATGAAGAATGGAGTAACTATTTAAAAGATTCGGTATTTAATGCAGAAGATGAGAAATATATTTGTTTGTTTGCTGGGAGTCATAATAAAAAAATAAAATTCGAGAAGTATTTTTTTAAAGAAGGTAAATATATTTTTGCAAAAGTAATAGGAGATTCAATAATTACAGAAAAAATAGTTGTTAATCCAAATTTATTCCAAATAGTGTATGACAATTATAATATTTTAAATAGGCTATCTACTTTCGTAATAAATAAAAATATTAATAAAAGAAATTATCATTCGGCAAAACATGGTACATCAATAATTATTACCCGATTAGGTATACGGTACGATTATTTGCATTTTAATCATTTTCCAAAATTTACCGAAGAACAAATAAGCAAAACTAAAAGAAAGAAAATAAGAAAAGCTATGCTGGTAATAAATAAATTATACGCATATTTTGAAGAATTAGAAAAATGAATTTTGCTTATCTTGGTAAAAAAAATAGTTCGTAATTAATTAATAACATGGATTTACAAACAATAAAAAACAGATTTGGTATAATTGGCAATTCGCCTGCACTAAACCATGCGCTTAATGTGGCAAGCCAAGTATCCAACACCGATTTGAGTGTACTTATAAATGGAGAAAGTGGTGTAGGTAAAGAAGTATTTGCACATATAATACATGCCCTAAGTGCACGCAAACACAATAATTTTATAGCTGTAAACTGTGGTGCAATACCCGAAGGTACAATAGATTCGGAATTATTTGGGCACGAAAAAGGATCATTTACAGGTGCTGTAGATAGCCGTAAAGGTTATTTTGAAACTGTAAATGGAGGTACCATTTTTTTAGATGAAATAGGCGAAATGCCTTTAGGTACTCAAGCCAGATTACTTAGAGTATTAGAAGCTGGCGAATACATACGTGTAGGTAGTAGTAAAGTACAAAAAACTGATGTAAGAGTAATTGCCGCTACAAATAAAGAATTGTTAGAATATACCAGCAGAGGTAGATTTAGAGAAGATTTATATTATCGTTTAAATACAGTGCCTATAAGAGTACCAGCACTTAGAGATAGGCAAGAAGATATTATTTTATTGTTTAGAAAATTTGCTGCCGACTTTGCAGATAAGTACAAAACTGGTTCTGTACAATTAGATGATAATGCTAAGCAAATTATTGCCAATTATGGTTTCCCTGGAAATGTAAGAGAATTGAAAAATTTAGCTGAGCAAATATCGGTTTTAAGCAAAGATAAAAATATAACAGGCGAGCAGCTTAGAGGCTTTTTGCCAAACAACAATAACCCACGCTTGCCAGTACTTGCTCATAATACAAACAATGATAATAATAACCAATCAGAATTTGCAAACGAAAGAGAAATATTGTACAAGCTCTTTTTTGATATGAAAAAAGATGTAAATGAGTTAAAGAAAATGTTTTTTGAAATTCTTCAAAACCCAGCACATACAACAGCTGCAGCTACTTTTGCAAACGATAATAATATTAGAGATTTGCAAACTGTTAATACAAATATAAATTACAATAATACCACATCGCAGTCAGTAATTTTGCCACACAATAGTAGCAATATACAAGTACACGAAAATATTGAAGAATCATTAAGCATATCCGACAAAGAAAAAGAACTAATTATAAAAGCATTAAAAAAACACAGAGGAAAAAGAAGAGATGCATCTAAAAATTTAGGAATAAGCGAACGTACTTTGTATAGAAAATTAAAGGAATACGATTTAGAGAGCTTGTAAAGTAGTATTGAGATGTGAGTATTGGGTATTGAGATTAGTATTTTAAATTCAACATTTAACATTTAAACTTCAACTTTAACCTTCAACTTTAACCCATTGAAAAATTTAAAATTTATAACCTTACTTATTGCATGTTTCTTTTTATTCAACTTTGCCACTTGCAAATATGGCTTTAAAGATGTGGCGCCAATACCTTTAGAAATTAAAAACTTTAGAGTATCGCAACTTGGCAATAGGGCTCAATATACCAACCCTAGGCTTAGCCCACAACTTACCGATAAACTACAACAAAAAATTATAAGCACCACAAGGCTCAGACAAATAAACGACGATAATGCAGATTATGATATTAGTGGTTATGTATCGCAATACAGCACATCTACAGTAAATATTCAAAACAATCAAGCAAGTACAAATAGGCTAACAATAGGCTTTCATCTTATTTTTAAAAATAAATTAGATGCTACAAAAGATTTTGAATCAGATGTAAATTATACCAAAGATTTCAAATCCGAATTTTCATTATCCGATGCAGAAAATACATACAACGATGAAATTGTAAGAAATTTGGTGGACTTAATTTTCAATAAAATATTTTCTAATTGGTAACTTTACTTTTCACATCTTAAAAATGGAAAAATTATATACAAATATTTTTGGCGATCAAAAAACTGGTTTAGAAAAACAATCGTTTTTGCAAAGCATAACTGATACAAATCTATATTTTGGGTTGAGCAATTTTTTCTTATTAAAAAATACCAACCAGCAAGCAAATAATTACAATTCAATTACTGCAAAAACTGCCTTATTTTTTTCTAATCCATTTTACCTACAATCATTATTAAACAATGAGCAAGAGCAAATTGTAGAAACTGATATTGCTGTAGAAAATACTTCAAACACAAATACCCAAGTTGCAGTATCCAATGCAGGAAGCGATACTAAAAAGCAAGAAGAAGAATTAATATTTGAGCCATTATTTGCTTCCGACTACTTTGCATCGCAAGGCATAAAACTAAGTGCCGAGCAATTGGCAGATGATAAATTGGGTAAACAATTAAAAAGCTTTACATCTTGGCTTAAAACCATGAAAAAAGTGCATCCAGATAAATTGCCCATTGTTAGTAAATTAGTAGAAGAGCAAATACAATCTTTAGCAGCTGTTAGCAATAAAGAAGAAGATATAATAACCGAGGCTATGGCAGAAGCTTTTGCATTGCAACACAAGCCTTTAAAGGCAATTGATCTATACAAAAAATTAAGTTTGCTAAATCCTGCAAAAAGTGTTTACTTTGCAGCCAAAATTGAATCATTAAAAAATTAACATGTTAGTATTATTTGGAATTTTAATAATTGTAGCGTCAGTAATCTTAGGATTTATTGTTTTAATTCAAAACCCAAAAGGTGGCGGTGTATCTGGCGTTTTAGGCGGAGTAAGTAATCAATTAATAGGCGTAAAATCATCTACCGATGTAATGGAAAAAGGTACATGGATATTTGCAGCTATAGTTGGTATTTTGTGCGTAATTTCTCCAGCATTTATACCTAAAGATGGTACTGCATCATCTAAAAACGATGATTTATTAAAAGGTACTACTACCAAACCACAACAAACAGTACCTACACCTAATACAACTACCACAATGCCGCCAGTTGTACAAGACACTACCAAAAAACCATAATATAATATTTTATATAAAAAAGCCCTGCTTATATTAAAAGCAGGGCTTTTTATTTTAAATTGCATTACACCCTTTTTTATGAAGAAAACAGTTTCATTAATTTTTATTGTTATAGCAGCTATTGTATGTTACGCTACCTATAATATTTTTGGTTCTAATGTAAAAGCACCTACCGATAAATATTTTTATATTAAAACTGGCCAAACTTATGAAAGCATAATACAAGATTTAAAAGATAAACAAATTGTACAAGATGGATTTTTCTTTAATAAATTATTATCACAAGCTAAATACAAAAACAATGTAAAACCTGGTAGATACCTTATAAAAGATGGTATGAGTAATTATGGCTTAATAAAAATGTTAAAATCTGGGAATCAATCTCCAGTAAGATTGGTAATAAACAAACTGAGGTTAAAAGAAGATTTAGCTGCAAAAATTGGTAAAACTTTCGAAATAGATTCTTTAGAGGTTATAAATTTTTTAAACAATAAAGATACTTTAGCAGCTTATAAATTAAATGAAGACAATTTATTGAGTACTATAATACCTAATTCGTATGAGTTTAATTGGAACAGTAGTATAAAAAAAATATTTAGCAAACTAAAAGCCGAAGAACAAAAATTTTGGAACTTTGAAAGAACCCAAAAAGCAAAAGCAAAAAATTTAACCCCAATGCAAGTATATATTATTGCAAGCATTGTAGAAGAAGAAACCAATAAAGAAACCGATAGGCCTTTGGTAGCAAGTGTTTACACAAATAGGTTTTTAAAAGGCGAAAAACTACAAGCCGACCCTACAGTAAAATTTGCAATGAAAAATTTTACATTAAATAGAATATTATTTGAACATCTAAAATTTGCATCACCATACAACACATATTATACAACTGGCTTACCACCAGGTCCAATATGTACACCATCATCAAAAACTATTGATGCAGTTTTAAATGCACCTAAAACCAATTACATGTTTTTTGTAGCAAAGCCCAATTTAGAAGGTTACTCAAACTTTGCAGAAACCTATGCTGAGCATCAAGTTTTTGCAAAACAATACCAAGTAGCTTTAGTAGAATTTTTAAAAAAGAAAAAATTAAAAGAACAACAAGCACAACCATAATATTTTTTATACACTAAAGTGACCAAATTTCAGCGACTAATATTAAACTATACACCAATACCTTTTTTGTTACAAAAAAGTAAAAAATGGTATTTGCCTGGTTTCGATGGGTTGGCTTTGTACGATGTAATTCAGTTTTTTAGAAACCAATTAAAACAACATGGGCTTAATGAAAGAGCTGCTGCTGTTTCATATAATTTCATTATGGCAATACCACCATCGTTGTTATTTTTATTTACCCTAATACCCAATTTACCCTTTGTTTCTAAAAAGAGCATAAAGCTACAACTACACAATCTTATTTTCGATATTATACCATCAAGAGTTTATAATAAGCAGGTAGTTACTTTTGTAGATAGCTTTATAGATGGCACAAAAATTGGGTTACTATCATTTGGGTTATTGCTATCTTTATACTTTGCATCTAACGGAATAATGGGGTTAATGCGTTCTTTCAATAAAAATTATGTAGGTTTCAAAAAAAGAAATGCTTTTGAAATGCGTTGGGTAGCACTAAGATTAACTATTGTAATTTTTGGATTACTCTTTGCTTATTTAATTTTACTAATAATGCAAGGTGCTTTATTAAAATTAGTTATAAGCAGCGATACAATTCGTAATATCATCAATTACTCTAGGTGGAGTTTTATTGTAATTTTAGTTTATTTAATTATCGGCTTTATTTTTAAATATGCACCTGCTATAAAAAAGAAATGGCGACTCTCATCACCAGGTACAATATTGGCTACATGTTTAAGTCTTATTTCATCATTAGGGTTTTCTATTTTTGTAAATAATTTTGGCAAGTATAATGCGTTGTATGGCTCTATAGGTACAATTATGATGGTAATGGCACTTATCTATATCAACTCATTAGCATTGCTTATAGGCTTTGAGTTAAATGTAAGCATACACTCACTAAAAGTTATTGCTGCCGAAAGGTTGAAACAAGAAAATAAAAAATTATAACCTAATTAGTCGTCCCTCAAAAAGTCTGAAACACTAAACCTCATTGAGCTTTATAAAAAAAATGTATGGTTTTAATGGCAATGAAAATGAAATTAAAACCATAATATTATGCATTTAAATTTCAGTTATTTTTGAAAAAAAATAAATTTTCTCTTTTAAAAGGAGTTTCATTTGCCCTGTAAACATGGCAAATTCAGCTTGGCTTTCTCAATCGAAGTCTATTACAAAATATTTGTATGCAATATCAACTTAGCCTATATACCCGTGCTTTTATGAAAAGGATTTCATAAAAAGCCCAGACAGTATTCGCCTAAACAATTTTATTGCCAATAGCTTTGGTTACAGCTTCTACAGCAGAATTCACTTGCAATTTTTCGTAAATTTTTTGAATATGGGAATTCACCGTAGGTAGAGAAATAAAACATCGATTAGCAATCATTTTGTAACTAAGCCCTTGCACCAACAGCGACAGTATTTCAGTTTCTCTGGCTGTGAGGTGAAAGTCTTCTTGCTGCTTTTTGTTTTCTGTACTTCCAACAAAACGTAGCACTTGGCGTGCAATGCTGGGTGTCATGGGAGCTCCACCCTTCAGGGCATCTTCAATGGCATTAAGCAATTCCTGGGGCTGGGCTTTTTTTAATAAATATCCATCAGCACCTGCTCGAATACTGGCAAACAATTTTTCATCGTCCTCAAAAACGGTTTGCATCAGAATTTTAAGATTGGGATATTTTTTACGGATAAGTTTCACGCCATCAATTCCGTTCACATTGGGCATATCAATATCCATCAGTACTAGGTCGGGGCGACTTTTCTCAATATCATTCAACACATTACTACAGTCACGATACAAACCCACACAGCTAATGCCATCAGTAAGGTCAATTAGTATTTCAAGGCTTTCCCTTCTTTTACTGTTATCATCAAAAACTGCAATCCTTTTTTCCATTTTATAAAATTACTTAAAAGATGTGTTGCACCGCCTCATCGATTATCATGATTTTTTTAAAGGGATCTCCAATATAACATCCGTTCCTTTACCAGCAGTTGAGATGATTTCAAAATAAGTGCCTATTTCATCTGCCCTGCTCTTCATATTTTTTATACCATTGCCACCAAATGAATTCTCTGATATTGCTGCTTCAGGGTTGTTTGCAGCAAATCCTTTTCCATTGTCCTGTATATGAATAAGCAACCAGTTTTGCTTTTTATTTATCTGTACAGCTAATAAAGTACAGTTTGAATATTTTACTGCATTGCTAATAGCTTCTTTGCAAATAAGGTAAATGTTTTTTCTTTGCTCCATGTTTAGAGCTATATCAGGTATGTCTTTGTTATCTGTAAACCAGAGTTCAATATTTTTTGCTTCTGTTACCTGTACAGCAAAACTCCTCAAGCGATTAGCAAGGTCGTCAAAACGGCCGCTACCCGTATTTACAGCCCACACAATATCACTCATGGCTTCCATCATTTCACTAGTACCTGCATTTATTTTTGATAAAATACCATCTGCCTTTTGATTGCCAGCCACCACTTTTTTTGCTGATGCAGCATAAATAGAAATACTGCTTAGTGTACTGCCAATTTCATCATGCAAATCCCGTGCTATGCGATTTCGGAGCTTTTCTAATTTCAACACCTGGCTTAAACGATAACGATAAAATGCATATAATGCAAGTGCCAATAATAATAATACCGCCATTTTAAACAAAATGGTTTGATACCAATAAGGCAGTACAATTATTTTAAAGCTAATTGGTTTTTCATTCCATATTCCATCCGAATTGGCACCCATTACATAAAATGTATAGGAGCCTGGTGAAAGATTGGTATAAGTTACTTCATTTTTGCTGCTTGGGTTTGTCCAGTCTTTATCAAAACCCTCTAATTTATACTTATACATTTTTTTTGCATTACTACGATATTCCAGTGTTGCAAAGCTGATGCTGAATATATCTTGCCCTGGTTTTAATGTAAGTGTCTTTGCATATCCAATTGGTGCTTTCAAATTGCTGCTATCTGTTTTCCAGTTGATGGGTTTGTTTAATACAGAAATGCTTGTAAATGCTAACGGAGCAGCTGACTGCTTCTGTAATACTTCTTTTGGATTAAAAATTACAAAGCCATCAACACCGCCAAACAGTAGTTCGCCGTTTTGCAAATACATGGCAGAGTGGCGGTTGAATTCATTGCCTGGCAGCCCATCTTCATCTGTAAAGTTTTTGAATGTTTTTTGTGCAGGGTTAAAACAGCTTAACCCTTTATTGGTGCTTATCCATATATTATTTAAACTATCGCTTAATATGCAATAGGCTACATTATTGGGCAGTCCATCTTTTTCATCATAACGAATGCAGTTTCCTGTCGATTTTTCAAAGCGGTTAAACCCAGCTCCTTCAGTACCAATCCAAAGATATTTATTAGGTAATGTAGGGTCGGGGCATATAGTTAATATACCATCGGCACTTAAACTACCATTATTACTTGGAATATTTTTCCAGTGCCGCCATTCATTGCTACTTTCATTAAAAGAATACAACCCATTAATGGTGGCAAGCCACATTATTCCCAGTTGGTCTAAGTAAAATTGAGATACAAAAGGTTCAGGTGTTTCAATATCATCTGGTATGCTGTACCTTTTCAGCATGGTTCCAGTTTTTTTGTCCATCCTAGCTATATTGTTTTTATTAAACCTGTCTTGGTAGTATATCCATAACCTATCTTGAGGATCGTTGTAAATATTAATTTGACTGGTATAATTATCTGGTAAACCCGGATGAGTAGAAGTTGTTCCAGTTTTGGTATTGTTTGATAGTAAAAAACTGATAGGGCTGCTGGCATTTCTCAAATATGCCCAGTATATCCCCTGTTTATCTAAGGCTATCTGTTTAAATCCGTAAGGTCCTCTGAGCTGTTGAGCAATGGTAGGCATATAAACGGGCGGCAATCTCCATAAGTCATTTGCCTTATAAGCCCCTTTAAAACTTTTAAACAGTTTTTTACGAGGGTCAATTTTAGTAATACCGAAACCAGCACTTCCATACCATTCAATTCCATTTGCATTGGTAAAAAATGATATAATGGTCCCGTTAGTTAAACTTTTGTTTCTTTTAGAAACAATTATTTTTCCAGATTTTAGCTGGTAGATATAAACCAATGAATCCGTAATACTGCCGATACTGCTGTCATTCAACAAGAAAAATTTGTAAAAAATGGAAGAGTTAGTATTAGGTAGAGTTATCTGTTGTGTTATTTTTTGGGAATTTTCATTATATTGAATTATTTTATTGTTAAAAGCAATTATTGTATTTGCAGGGTTACCCTGTACCCAAAAAAAAGAAACCATTCCATTAGCGTTAGCATCAATGCCCAATGATGAAGGGGCAAAGCTGGTAACAGACCATTTTGAAAAATCAGGAGAAAACTTAAAATAAAAAATACTATCTGGAAATGTCACCCAAGCAGTATTATTTGGCATCCAGCTCCAAAAGAGGTTAAAATTTAGATTAATACCAGTTTTATAGTGTTTGCTGGGTTGCAATTGATTGTAACTGAAAATTATTTTTGCTTTTGAAAGAGCATTTTTATCATCGCTTAATTTTACTTCACTAATATCTAATAGTAAAGCATCCGTCCAGGTTTTTAAAAAAAGTTTCCCATTGGCATAGCTTATTTCTCTTACACACAGGTTTTCTTTACTGTTATTGATTACCGCTACAGGATAAAATCTTTCGGTTTGTTTATTAAAATAAAATAATCCTTTAGTATTGGTTCCCACCCAAAAATTACCATTTTCGTCTTCCGCCATTGCGATGCAATAATTGTCGGGCAAGCTGTAAGGGTCATTAGGATTGTTTCTAAAAGTAAAAATATTATACCCATCATATCGGTTAAGACCATCTTTGGTACATATCCACATAAAGCCTTCTTTATCTTGATAAATACAATTAATCATTCCTTGTGATAAGCCTTGCTTAACTCCAAGTGGTTCTCCTTGCACAAGATTGGGTTGCAAAAAGCCTTGCCCCTGCAGGTAGCTGCTACCTCCAAAAAACCAACAAGCAAATATGATGAATTTTAGAATCTTACACACATGAAAATAATATACCCAAAAATAAGAAATCAGACATACACAACTGACAATATCATGAATATTCATGATGTATTCGTAATTCTTACTGTATTTCATTATATAAATCATCAAAATTATCTATTTCTCTTACTAAGGCAACAGGTTAGTTTTGTTTTAATATTTTTTAATTGTGATACTGTTTTACAAATTTTTTTAGCAAAATGAAAAAAAAATGAAATTTATAAATTACAACAAAATAAAAAAAAGTAACCCCTCATTTAAAGTATTACTTTTTGCTTTTAATTTTACACTTTTTACTTTCAGCATTCAAGCTCAAATTACCACTATCTCCGCACCTCCAAGTAGTGTGAATTTTGGCACTAGTGTTACCATACTTCCCAATGGAAATTATGTAGTAACCGACCCTAATTGGAGCACTGGTACATTAACAAATGTAGGTGCCGTGTATTTATACAACGGAAGTACACACACACGTATAAACTCTGTTTTTGGCAGTAACAGTAACGATAATATAGGCAATGGTGGAATAACTGTACTTAGCAATGGCAATTATTTGATAAGTAGTCCTGACTGGAATACATCAAGAGGAGCCGTAACCTGGGCTAGCAGCATTACAGGTGTAATTGGTGTAAGCGGATCAATACATAGCGGAAACAGCTTGGTGGGCAGTAAAATTGGCGATGGAGTAGGTATCGGAGGCATAACCACCCTAAGCAATGGCAATTATGTGGTAAAAAGCCCTGGATATGATTATCTTTCTATTGTTAATGCAGGTGCAGTAACCTGGGGCAATGGCACAATAGGTGTAAGTGGAACAATAAGTAGCAGCAACAGTTTGATTGGTAGAGGGACAAGCGATATTGTAGGAAGCGAAGGCGTAATTGCCCTAAGCAATGGCAATTATTTGGTAATAAGCTCTTTAAGCGACAATGGTTTTATAGCTGATGCAGGTGCAGTAACTTGGGGCAGTGGAACTACAGGTGTAAGTGGAATAGTAAGCAGCAGCAACAGCTTAATGGGCAGCCAGACAAGCGATAAAGTAGGCAGCGGAGGTATAACCACCCTAAGCTATGGCAATTATGTAGTAATTAGCCCTTTGTATGACAATGGTTCTTTTGTAGATGCAGGTGCAGTTACTTTGGGTAATGGCACTATAGGTATAAAAGGAACACTCAACAGCGGAAATAGCTTGCTGGGTGGCAAAAATGGCGATAATGTAGGCAGCGGTGGTGTAACCAAACTTAGCAATGGAAATTATGTGGTATTAAGCCCTAGTTGGCATAATGGAGGACCACCTCAAGTAGGTGCAGTAACCTGGGGTAGTGGCTCAATAGGTATTAGTGGATTTGTAGGTAGCGGCAACAGCTTAATTGGCAGAGGTCAAGACAATATAGGCAGTGGAGGTATAACCGAACTAAGCAATGGCAACTATGTGGTAAAAAGCCCTTCTTTTGATAATGGTGCTATTGCTGATGCAGGTGCAGTAACCTTGGGCAATAGTACAATAGGTATAAGTGGAGTTGTTAATTCGTGCAATAGTGTACTTGGAAATAGGCCGTCTAGTGGAGCTAATTTTATTTTCCATTTCGATAGCATCTACAATTACTTAATAGTTGCTAAAGCTGACGAAAACAAGGTATATATTTTTAACCCTTCTTTGCAGGCATTGGGCATTCATTTAGATGCTGTAACACAAACCATCTATGGCAGCGGCACCTTCTCGTTTATTAATAGTAATTGTCGTATTATCGCATCTATCTTGCCTACAGGGACTACAACTGCTGTAAGCGGAACCGTTACTGCCAAAGTATGGGTAGAAACAACACAACCTGCTCAGTTTGTAAAACGACATTTTGAAATTAACCCTAACAGCAACGCAAGTACAGCTACAGGGAAAGTTACCTTTTACTTTACTCAACAAGAGTTTAACGATTTTAATGCAGTGAATACCATTCAATTACCTGTAAATCCTGATGATGCTGCAGGCAAAGCCAATTTACTAATTGAAAAACGCTCTGGTACCAGCAGTGATGGTACTGGCTTGCCTAGTACGTATAGTGGTACACCAATAAACATAGATCCTAGCGATGCCGATATTATTTGGAACGCTACACTAAGCAGATGGGAAGTAAGCTTTGATGTAACTGGCTTTAGTGGATTTTTTGTAAAAACCCAAACTACAGTGCTGCCATTGCAATGGCTAAATGTAAACGGCAAATTAAATGCCAATAAACAAGCCACCATTAACTGGCAAGTGCAAGAAAACAATGTTGCCAAATACGAAATACAAAAAAGCAGTGATGGTAGAACCTTTACAAGAATTGGCTTCATTAACAGTAAAGGGGATGGTACAAATAACTATACATTTATTGAATCAACCATGTTAAATGGTGTAAACTATTATCGCATCAAGCAAATAGATATTGATGGAAAACATACTTATTCCTCTATCATAAAACTTAATACGTATAACTCATCGCAGATTTCTATTTACCCCAATCCTGCAAAAGATATAGTAACTATAAGTGGTGCAAAAGTAGGCAGCAAATTATTGCTTTCAGATATGAATGGCAAAATACTACAGCAAATTGTTGTTACACAAAATAGTTTTACGATAGATATTAGAAAATATGCAAGTGGTGTATATGTACTAAAAACAGATGAAGATTTTATACAGAAGTTATTTAAAGAATAATGCCTAGGTATAAGCACTACAACCAATTTTAAATTTTATAATTTCATCACAGTTAAATAAAAAAATATAGTTTTTTCTGTTTTATAAAATTATTCAGTACAAATGGTCGATTTTTTATTAATAGCTGGTATATGGCAACGTAGAAGGCACCAAGCAGTACCATTTTAGACAGCAGCTAAAAATCTCCCAACTTCCCTTCCTTCCTTATTTTGGTAAATGAAACTGATTTGCTCTATTCTTCTCCTGCAATGGATGAAGTTTGGACCATTTTCTGCCCATACAGGTTATACGAATCTTGCAAAAGTAAACAGTGAAAAGCATGATTTTTACAATCTTACACACATGAAAATAATATACTCAAAAGTAAGAAATCAAGTAATCAACATTGACAATATCATGAATATTCATGATATATTCATCATTCATAGAGTATAACCGTTTATGAATCATCATAATTGACTATTTCCTATGCTGCTGCAGGATGTTAGTTTTGTTTTATTATTTTTTTAATGGTATTAAAAACTAACAATATGCTTACAAGAATTCTATTTTTCATTGTGCTGCTTGCCACTTTTCAATCTGTTTTTGCTCAAAATGTAGGAATTGGCACTGCCAATCCGGTCAATAAACTTAGTGTAAATGGGAAAGTAAATATTACGGATAGTTTGGGAATTGGCACCACATCTCCAGTTGGTGAATTACAGGTGAAGTCAAAGGCTATTTCCACCGATTCAAGTTCAATAGACCAAATGCAAACATTTGCAACTGCCTCGACAGCCGGCATTTCAGCATGGCAATCTTTTACTCCAGGTGTTACTGGTTTGTTAACCAAAGTTGAGTTATTCGTTCAGTCTCCAACAATGCCATCTTCCTCAACTGGAACCATAAAAATTTATGCTGGTGAAGGTATATCTGGTACTTTGTTAACAACAACTACTGTAACTTTTCAGCCAGCCTGGAATTTTCAATCATTTACCCTTTCTAATTTTGTTAATGTCATTGCTGGCAATAAATACACTATTAGTTTTACCGCTCCTGGTTTTAATAGCACTTGGAAACAGTTTTCTACTACTAATCCGTATGCTGGTGGAATTAGTGATATTGGTGCCTCGGCCGATTATAAATTTAAAACCTATGTAGCTTCTCCTATTATGTTAAATACTTTGGTAGTTACTTCTGGTAATGTAGGAATAGGAACTACAAACCCTACTTCAAAATTAGATATTGCAGGAAAGATAAAAATTACCGATGGCAGTCAGGGTGCAGGTAAAGTACTCACATCTGATACCAACGGCCTGGCAAGTTGGGTTGTAAATACGAAAATTGAGGCTGGTACAAGTGCTGGCAATACTACCTATTGGAATGGAACCGCCTGGGTTGCAAATTCCGATAATATTTATAATAATGGGTCCAATGTTGGTATAGGTACTACAAACCCTACCAAAAAATTGAGTGTAAATGGTTCAGTGCATATCACGGATAGTTTGGGAATTGGCACCACAACTCCTGTAGGTGAATTGCATGTAAAATCTTTTTCTGTCAGTTCAATTGACCAACAGCAAACAAACTCAAACGCTTCCATCCCTTTTGCTTCTCAGTGGCAATCTTTTACAGCAGGTGTTACCGGATTATTAAACAAAGTCGACTTAAGTGTTTGGTCATCTTTAGGAGTAACCTTACCAGGCACAGTAAAAATTTATGCTGGTGAAGGCGTATCAGGCACTTTGTTATGTACAACCAATGTTGGCTACGAGCCTGTTATTAATACATATAAATCATTTACGCTTTCCAATCCTGTTAATATCATTTCCGGCAATCAATATACTATTGAATTTAGTAGTACTAGCACCAATGGATTGTGGGTGGATTTTAATAGTAGTAACAATCCCTATGCTGGTGGCAGAGCTAAAACTAGTCCTAATGATGATTTTCTATTTAAAACATATGTGACTCCTAATATTGATGCTTTGGTTGTGTTAAATGGAAAAATTGGCATTGGAACATCCAACCCATCAACCAAATTAGATATTACAGGCAATGTAAAAATTACAGATGGCTCTCAGGGTGTTGGAAAAGTACTCACATCAGATGCTAATGGCCTGGCAAGCTGGGCAACACCAGGAGCATCCAGTGGCTGGGGGTTAACAGGTAATAGCGGAACATCTGCCACCACTCATTTTTTAGGCACTACTGATAACCGCAGTTTACGGTTAAGGACAAATAACACCGAAAAAATGATTGTGGATTCTTTGGGTAATGTGGGCATCGGAATGATAAATCCAGCAATAAAACTAGACCTTGACACTAATCAAATTATTGGTACAAGCAAAACTTTTGTAACGCAACATGATATTACAAACCGAGGAACAAAAGTAAGTTTTGGCTACAGCATTCCTGGCAATGAATTTTTAGGAATGAAAGCAATCGTAAAGGCAGGAACTTTTTTCTGTGGTAATTCCGGCGATATTGGCTTTTATACTTGGGAATGCAACACCAGTTCATCCAGAGAAGTAATGCGTATAAATGGTAGTGGTAATGTTGGTATTGGCACATTAGCACCTACAGCAAAATTTTCAGTAAATGGCGATGCCAACAATACAACAGGTGCCTGGAGTGTTTTCTCAGATTCCAGAATTAAAACGGTAAACAGTGATTTTACCGATGGACTGAATGTGATAAATAAAATACACACCGTAAAATTTAATTATAATACCAATGCTCCTTTTAAAGCAAATGGGGAACAAATTGGTATTGTAGCGCAGGAGCTGGAAAAAATAGCACCTTATATGGTATCGCAAAAAGAGTATGTGAATATTAAAGATTTAAGGGAAGTGAATAACCAAGCCTACGTTTTCTTATTGATTAATGCAGTGAAGGAATTGAGTGTGCAAAATGAGCAGTTAAAGGCTGATCTGGAGCTGATAAAAAATAAACTTGGATTAAGTACTCAGGCAATTAGCCATTAAACTTTTTTTATGAATAGTATTGATCAGCAGCAGATAACGCTAATGCTCCCAACCTCCAAAGGCATAGAAGTAATTGATATACGTTCCATCATAAGGGTAGAAGCCATCAGCAATTACAGCAAATTATATTTCTGCAGTGGAAAAACACTAGTAGTGGCAAAAGTGCTTTCTAAACTTCAAGAGGTTTTGGCGGCAGCATGCCATGGAGAAATGCTAGGGGAACTGCATTTCATACGTGTACACCGTACACACCTTATAAATAAAAATTTCATATGCCAATATATAAATGGCAATGGGGGCAAAGTAAAGCTGCACAACGGAGAACAAATTGATGTTTCTAAAAGGAGAAAAAATCATTTTCTGCAATGCTTTTGTGCAGCGGCGTAATATGTGGTGAATGATTTTTAATAGACATAAATAAGGTTTCTATACCAATCAGAAATTAAAAAAAGCTATATAAATAAACAACATAAATTGATTTTAAAATATTGTTTTTAATTCTATCCTTATTGTTGCCTTTTAATATAAATTATAAAAAATATATAGTCCAATATTTTAATAATTGGATTTTTTTTTAATTACTTTGTACTTTTAATAAATATAAATAACCAAGCTCGAACTTATTTTTCTTCAGCCATACAAGCCAATTTTTAGGTATTTTTATGTAATCTTGAATTTTTACCTCACTTTTGTTTCAATACAAAAGTTGGAAACACTGTAGAAATAAAAAAGAATTAACTTTTCGATTGTCGACTAACTAGTGAGAAAACTACTTATTTTACAAACCACCATTTTATACCAAACCTTATCATAAAACCCTGAGTAGGGTAGTGTATTGCAGCAAAATTATTATTTACAAATCCAAAGCCATTTTTAAAACTCATTGTATTCAAATTTTCGGCACGTAAGTAAGCAGCAAAACTCCTTATACGAAAATGAAGAAATGCCGAAATATCGGGTAGGTTTTTTATAACCATTGTATCTTGTGGAGTAAATTGCCCTGTAATAGGAGCATAATTATTGGCTTTGTATGCTGTATAATAGCGCATTTCTATACCAGCACTAAGGAGCAAGTTTTTATACAAACTGCCTTCGTAAGCAACTCTACTTCTGGTATATATTAAAGGTAATTTTATAGCTGCTGCTTTATCTGTTTTTTGCAATATTACATCTCCATAATAATAAATATTTTTTTTGAGCCTAATCTTTTTTGAAGCCATTATTTGCAAAATATTTATTGGTTTTGCATATTGCTCATTTTTATGAAAGTTAGAGAAATAAGCAAAATTATTTATCAAAATATTTTGTACACTAAGTGTCAAATACTTATTTGTAGCTGTACCACCAATTGTTGTAATATTCTCCTTTTTTGTTGTATTTATGGTATCAATATTAAACATCGATCTTGCATCAAAAATAAAAGAGGGAGTTCTATTCACATTACTAAAATATAAATTTACTGCACCCATTTTTTTGTTTAAAACCCTACCTACAGCAGCTTGTATGTTGTAGTCGCCAGTGTTATTGCCATTCAAATAAAATTCGCCTTTCAATATCATATCCCACAATTTATTTCGAGTACGGTTTCTATATTCTCCATGCAACATAGCATTGTAAAATTTTATTGCCCCAAATTTAGCAGTGCCTTGTATTGTTTGCAACGATATGCCAGCAAGTATAAATTGTGCTGCGTTTTTTGTATCCGGAAAACTAATTAACGAAAAATCGTTGGTAAATAATTTCCACTTTTCGTATCTGTCAAAAGAATCTATTTTCTTTTTCAAACCCAAGCCATAACTATTTCTG
Source organism: Ferruginibacter sp. (assembly GCA_013141435.1). Taxonomy (GTDB): domain Bacteria; phylum Bacteroidota; class Bacteroidia; order Chitinophagales; family Chitinophagaceae; genus Ferruginibacter. The sequence goes on along the minus strand of JABFQZ010000041.1, from coordinate 8,000 downwards.
TACAGAGCTGAGTCGCCAGCATTATCTTTAAACTCGTAAGTATTGGTTTGTAAAGTTAGTGTATGCTGTATGCGTAATTTTGGGTAAAATAAATACTCCGTAGTACTATCATTTACAGCCACCGAATCTTTTTTACCAATATCATAACTATGCCTATAAAACAATATCCTTTCCTTATAAATATGCCCAGTACTTACGCCAGACTTAAAGGGATTTGGGCTATTAGAATTAGAATTTCCCAACAAAACATTTATATAATTCCGTTCTTTTTTTTCGGGGCTCAATAGTAAACTATCGGCCACAATACCACCATTTTCCGAAGCCTTTATGGAATTTGATATTACAACAAACGAGGCATTGTATCTTTTTCTTTTACCTTGGTATGTACTAAATAAACGTATGTTGTTGTGATTATTATTTTGGTTTAAAAACCTACCAGGCGCACTTATAAGTCTATACTCTACACCTACATTAATATTTTTTTTTGGGTTTTGGGTATGCAAAGCCTGTATCATTTGCTCTTTACCACTAGCAAGTTGGTAGCCAAGCATAGAAAATGGGCCATTTGTTTTATAAAATTTTGTATCCTCTAATTTGAATTTGTAAACATCATAAGCAAGAAATCCAGCATCAAAACCAATTTTTACTAATGATTTAAAAATTAATGGAAAAGCAGCAGCACCATTATTGCCAAGATATTGGTATGCCGACGATACAGGAAAATAGTTATCAAAATCATTTATAGAAGAATCTAATCCATACCGACGTACAGAGTCCATGTATCTATAACTAATCGTTATCGAATCAGCTAAATCGTCTCTACGTTCAAAGCCAAGCGTATCAAGCTTATTATTATTTTTCTTTTTAGTAGTATCCGAGCTATTTTTATTGCCACTATTGCTACTAGCTTGTTTAATACCACCTATTCTATTTTTAAAAATAGATGTAGGATCTTGGCAAATAGCCACAAAAGCACTTATACAAAACAAAAAAGAAATTAATATTTTTTTCATGCGTTCATTTATATTGCCATAAGGCACTTAGGTTTTAGGTAAATAAACCTTTATCAAAAAAATGAACATTTAAACTAAGGCTCATTTTAATAATCTTATAACTGAGCCACCAATTCTTTAAAAATATGAGCCAGTTTTGGTTCAGCTTCTTTTGCAGCCTCCAAAACCTCTTCGTGTGTTATCACATTTTCCTCATCTCTAATACCAATATCGGTAATTACACTCATAGCAAATACAGGCAAGCCCATGTGTGCAGCCACAATGGTTTCTTGTACAGTGCTCATACCTACAGCATCGGCACCAAGTACAGCAAGCATTTTATACTCTGCCCTAGTTTCAAAAGTAGGCCCAGTTACTGCTACATACACACCTTCTTTTAAAGTATAACCAGCAGTAGCAGCAATGGTTTTTACTTTAGCAATTAAATGTTTTTTGTATGGCTCACTCATGTCAGGAAAACGAGTGCCAAAAGCTTTTTCATTTTTACCAATCAAAGGGTTTACCGTAAACTGGCTTATATGATCAGTAATAATCATCAAATCGCCTACCACAAATCCTTTCTGCATACCACCAGCGGCATTAGTAAGCAATAAAGTTTCTATACCTAAATATTTCATTACTCTTATCGGAAAAACAACCTCTTGCGTACCGTAACCCTCGTAGTAATGAAAACGACCAGCCATAGCTACCACTTTTTTTCCACCAAGCACACCAAAAATTAATTTGCCGCTATGCCCTTCTACAGTACTTACCGGAAAATAAGGAATATCACCATAAGCAATTTCTTTTTCTATTTCTATTTCCTTAGTAAAACTTCCCAAACCACTGCCCAATACAATACCCACCAAAGGAGTTTCGCTATAAATATTTTTTATGTAAGAAACCGCAGTTTCTATTTTTTGTACAATATCAGTCATACTACTATATTTTTTGTGGCAAAAATACGGTCTTTCAATTACTAATGCTTACTGTACTTCATGTTTTTAACATACAATTTTGCAAAACAGAAAAAATAATATTTTGGGCGGTTGGCATTATTTAAAAATCAGCATTGGCAACGGGCTGTCCGTAGTACACCGCCTACGGTCGTTCCTCCCTACTGCGGGGGTACTACTTTCCATCCCTGCGCCCTTGGGCATTAGTACTTTTATCAGCAAACAATACAGGCTTGTAAAATTCCAACATTTCCTCCACAATTGGTAAGCCATTACAAAATCATTAAACCCAAATTACGGTACACATTACAATTTAGCAAAATGTAGCCAACAAGCAAATCAAGTCTTTAAGGCTTAACTACCTTAATTTAGTTCTAATAAATTGCCTATTGAGTAATTTGGGTTAAAAGGTAAATAAGTGCTTTCAAATTCAAAAAATAAGCAAATTGTTAAACTCTATAATAATTCAAAATTGTAGAAAATAATACAATTTTGGCCTATTTTGCCCAAAAAATATACATTTCTGTTCATATTTGTACCTTTTTTTGCTTTTTTCAAAAAGCTATCCATACCTTAGCGTTCCAAAAATAAATACAATTTACCAACCATAAACTAACCAATATGGATATTAAGCAAATACAAGAATTAGTTAAACTAATAAACAAAACCTCTATTGGCGAAATAACAATAGAAGAAGATGGAACCAAAATAACCATAAAGCAAAAAAAGGATCCATCACAAAAAATTTACACTCAAGCAGCACCTGCTTCATATAGTACACCAGCACCTGCAGCAATTGCACCCGTATCTAATGTAGCTACAGCAGTACCTACAGAAACTACTGTACCAAAAGCAGATAACCTAATTACCATCAAAAGCCCAATGATAGGAACTTTTTATCGTCAAGCTGGTCCAGGCAAACCAATTTTTGCTAGCGTAGGCGATGAAGTAGCACCAGGCAAAGTAGTTTGTATAATAGAAGCCATGAAACTATTTAATGAAATAGAAAGCGAAGTAAAAGGCAAAATAGTAAAAGTATTGGTAGAGGATGCAAGCCCAGTAGAGTACGACCAACCATTGTTTTTGGTAGAACCTAATTAATGTGCAAATAAACTTGAAGAATTAAATAGAATTTTAGGTTCTATTATTTCTACAGCAAAAAGAAAAATTCCACTAAGTTATTTGCTTAGTTTTTTTATTTTTTAAAATTTTAAATAGCGGCATAATTATCAAAAACTTGCAATGTTCAATTTGCACATTTGCTTATTTGCATATTTGCCCATTTTTTACTTGATGTTTAAAAAAATATTAATAGCAAACAGAGGCGAAATAGCCTTAAGAATAATACGTACTTGTAGAGAAATGGGTATAAAAACAGTAGCCGTTTACTCCACTGCCGATAAAGATAGCTTACACGTAAAATTTGCCGATGAAGCAGTATGTATAGGAAAGCCAGCAAGCGCCGATAGCTATTTAAACGTAGCACATATAATGGCAGCAGCTGAAATCACCAATGCCGATGCCATACACCCAGGCTATGGTTTTTTGGCCGAAAATGCAAAATTTGCAAAAATTTGTGCCGATCATGATATCAAATTTATTGGTCCTACACCAGATATGATAAATGCCATGGGCGATAAAGTTACAGCCAAAGCTACAATGATAGCTGCTGGCGTACCAGTAGTGCCAGGTGTAGATGGGCTTTTGAGAGATGCCGAACATGCAAGAGAAGCAGCAAGAGAAATTGGCTATCCTGTTATAATGAAAGCTACTGCAGGTGGCGGTGGTAAAGGAATGCGCTTGGTATGGCAAGAAAGCGATATCGAAAAAAACTTTGATAATGCAAAAGCTGAGGCTGCAGCATCGTTTAAAAACGATGGCTTGTATATGGAAAAATATATAGAAGAGCCAAGGCATATAGAAATACAAGTAGTAGGCGATCAGCATGGCAATGCTTGCCATTTAAGCGAAAGAGATTGTTCAATACAACGTCGTCATCAAAAATTGGTAGAAGAAAGTCCATCACCATTTATGACAGATGAGTTGCGTGAGCGTATGGGAGATGCTGCCGTAAAAGCTGTAAAATGTATTAATTACGAAGGTGTAGGCACAATAGAATTTTTAGTGGATAAGCATCGCAATTTTTACTTTATGGAAATGAATACCCGTATTCAGGTAGAACATTGTGTAACCGAAGAAGTAATAAATTACGATCTTATAAAAGAGCAAATAAAAGTAGCAGCTGGCGAAAAGGTAAGTGGCAAAAACTATTACCCACAAATGCATGCCATTGAGTGTCGTATAAATGCCGAAGATCCATACAATGATTTTAGACCAAGTCCGGGCAAAATAACCGTACTACACCAACCTGGCGGGCATGGCGTACGTATAGATAGCCATGTGTATGCAGGCTATGTAATACCGCCATATTACGATAGCATGATAGCAAAATTAATAACAGTAGCACAAACAAGAGAAGAAGCTATAAATACTATGTACAGAGCTTTAAGCGAATATGTAATTGAAGGCGTAAAAACTACCATACCTTTTCATCTTCAGCTTATGCAAAACGAAGATTTTAAAAGTGGCAATTTTACAACCAAGTTTTTAGAAAGTTTTGAAATGAAATAAATAAAAGTAAAATGAATATTACACACAACGAAATAAAAGACCATGCTTTGCAACAACTGCGTAATTATAGCAAGTGGGGCGAAAGTATTGGTGTAATTATTGTAGCTGCAATAATTGCCATTGCTGCAAGCATAATTCCATTTGGAGGATTATTAATTGCTGGACCTTTAGCTTTAGGCATAGCTGGTTTTTATTTAAAAATATCTAGAAATGGAGATGGTGTTTTTAATAATATGTTTGATGGGTTTAAGAATTTTGGGAATGCTTTAATAGCAAATTTTTTAGTAGGGTTACTTACTGGGCTTGCTTTTATTTTATTAATAGTTCCAGGCATTGTTGTTGCTTGTGGCTATTCGCAAGTAAATAGAATAATGCACGATAATCCTCAAATGAATGGTACAGATGCTATGAGAGCTAGCTGGAAACTAATGGATGGAAAAAAAATGGATTTCTTTATGCTTAATCTAAGTTTTATTGGTTGGGCTATACTTTGCATTTTTACATTAGGAATTGGGTTTTTATTTTTAAGTCCTTACATTGGTGTTACAAATAGTAAGTATTACGATGAAATAACTGGTAGAGGAAACGAATTGGTAGATAGTATAGGGCAAGACTTAGTTTCTTAATTATCTAAAAAAAAATTAAAATCAGTTTTTTGTCATTAAATATTAAGTTTTAAAAGAAAAAATTTACTCCAATTCATAATATTGCACTTAAGGTTATTTTTTATATTGCAATAGTTTCTATCGTTACAACCACAACAATTTAAAATTATTAGTAATTCTTTTTCGAATAATAAACATAAAATTTATTGTATTTATTTTGCAAACATAATTACTTATAAATGACAATAGATATAATAAGTGTAGTACCAGATTTGCTTTCATCACCATTTGCACATTCTATATTAAAAAGAGCAGCCGAAAAAGGTTTGCTACAAGTAAATATTATCAACCTAAGAGATTATACAACCTATGCAAGGGCACAAGTAGATGACTACCAATTTGGAGGTGGAGCTGGCATGGTGTTAATGATAGAACCTTTAGTAAATGCCGTAGAAAGTTTAAAAAAAGAAAAAATTTACGACGAAATAATTTTTCTTACACCCGATGGCGAAACCTTTAATCAAAAACAAGCAAACTCATTGTCATTAAAAACTAATTTACTATTAATTTGTGGGCACTATAAAGGTATTGACCAACGCTTTAGAGATCATTTTGTAACAAAAGAAATATCTATTGGCGATTATGTGCTTAGTGGTGGAGAGCTTGCTGCAGCAGTGCTTACCGATGCAATAGGAAGATTAATACCTGGAGTTTTAAATAATGAAACATCGGCACTTACCGATTCTTTTCAAGATAATTTGCTAGCACCTCCAGTATACACCAGACCCGAAGTTTTTAGAGACTGGCCAATACCCGATGTTTTAAAAAGTGGCAATCATAAACTTATAGAGCAATGGAGATATGAGCAAGCAGTACAACGTACAACTTTACTTAGACCCGATATTTTAGATAGTAAATAGTAGTTCCTCAAAAAGTCTGAAATAGAAAACCTCAATTAGTTTTACCAAAAAAATCTTCATAGCTTTTGGCATTTTTAATGAAAACAAACAGCAAAAAAACAAAGGCAAAACGCAAAGAAATCAAAGAATAAGGCAGAGAAAATATAGAGAAATATTAGTGAAAACTATGATTACTCTGTGGTAAATAACTCTGAGCTGCTTTGCGGTAAAAAAAGATTAAGACCTATACAGCAGCAGGAATATCAGCCCAATTTTCGCCATTTTTTATTCTGTAAATTTGCATATCCGAAATTTTAAATTGTTTTACTAGCGATTTTACAGATTTGCCTTCGTTTAATAATTTTTTTAACAACATAACTTTTGTAACAGTAAGTTTTGCATTGGTAGGTTTTATTAATGGGTTGTTTTTTCTGCCTATTGGGTTATTTTGTATGTGCTCAATATTTTCAGCATGTGTCATCCATTTCAAGTTGCTAGCACTATTGTTTAATTTGTTGTGATCTAAATGCCCTACAATAGTTTGATTTATTTTTGGCTTTTTTAAAAAATAAGTAGCTACCAACCTGTGTACAAGAGAGTGGTAATTGATAGCTCTATTTGTCCAATCTTTTGCAAATTTTTGTTTTAAATTAGCTCTAAGACCTAATAATAGAATTTCAGCATCTTTAATTTCTTTTTTCTTTGCTTTTTCAAGCTTCATTTTGCGTATTTTTTTTGCAAAAATTTCTATCTGTTTTTGGTAGTACAAAAATTTCTTTTCAGCTACTTCATCTCTTTCTACAAAAAATTTTAACCTAATAATTTTATACCCATTTATCATTGAGCCTTTCATAATTTTACCATCAGATATACGGTTAAACGATCGTACTCTTCCAAAATTTGATATTTCGATACGATTATCATTAACATAATGAAAGTCGAAATTTACATTTTTCCAGCGTTCGCCAATGTAGTTAGGTAACATAAAAATGGGGGTTTTATGAAAATGAAAATAAACCTTGAGCAAAAACACAACGTTTTGCTATTGCCTATGGCGTAAATTTAAGAAAAAAAGTTTAAATTTTGTCAGTTAATGTAAAAAAGCTGATATAGCAGATTGATTAAGATTTTTATGATTTCCTTTGCGATATTCTTTATTTTCTCTACGTTTTATGTTTTATTTTCCCTGGGTTATTCTTTTTCTCTGAGGTTAAACCAATTATTTAAACATCGATAAATTTTGAACACTAGTATAATTTACTGGAAAACTTTTATACACACCAGCCTTGCCAATTTTTACAGAGCCCACCATTTTCACTTTTACATCTTTTTTTAGAAGAGAAAAAATACCATTTTTCAGTAAGTTTTTTACATCTAAATCTACCTTTAAAGGGAGGGTAAAATCTGCTTTTTTTGGTATAGATATTTGCACATCTTGCAAAGAGTGCCCCAAAAAAGTACTATCCACAAAAATATCCAAATCTGTTCTACTCAATTGTAAACTAAAATTATTAGGATTGTAATATACTAAATCTACCTTTAATTGGGCATTGGCAAATGTTAATTTATCTACTGTAAGGTTCTTAAAATCTTTAAAAACCAAATCTTTCGGTTTCTGACAAGATGACAAAAATAGCAAAACAATAGCTAATCCAACAATAGGGAAGTAGTGGCTTTTTTTCATACAAATATTTTATACTGTAATTTACCAAAACTGGGAGGGTTGGCAAAATTTAATTTTGGAGTTATAAATTTTCATTACTAATTATTTGAGTATATATATTTATTTTATAAGAATTAGTAAATATTGCGGTACTAAATTTTTTAAATTCAAATTTTATTTATAATTTTTTAATTTAATATAGTTTATGTGTTTTATTTATATTAATTAAATACATAAATTACACTCAATTATTA
>JABFQZ010000011.1 GCA_013141435.1 Ferruginibacter sp. | reverse complement strand
CTGTTAAAGTAGAACATCCAATAACAAAAAAAGTAACATACAAAACGATTCTAATCACAGAAGAACAAAAATATTTAGCTAAAATATTTGAATTTTAGGCTTGGGTGTCCCAGTGGCGAAGACAGGACAACATTGAGTGATTATAAACAAAACAAAGATGGTTACTGGTTTCCTTACACCATCACATCTGCTAGAGGACCTATAGTTTTTGAAACTATTGAAACTAACATAAAAGTAGATGAGAATATTTTTAAGAATTAATATTTTTTGTTCTATAAAAAAGAGATGCCAACTTTTTATAAAGTTGGCATCTCTTTTTTTACACTACTTGTATTCATATTCAATACTACCCATCAATCTTTTTTCGTTGGTAAAGCATCTTTCTTTTGTACGCAAGCCGTTTGCATAACTGTATTTCCATACAAAGTAATTACTACTACCTTCTTCTACACTAGTCATTTGAGTTATTTGCCCAGCATTGTTATACTCAAAAATATATTCTGGTTTTAAGTTTTTATTGTACTCATTGGCTTGTACAATATCAGTTAATCTATTTTGTGCATCGTAGTAATAATAATATTTTGTTGCATTTTTTGTATCTTTTTCTACAGCAATATTTCCTTTTTCATCTAACGAAAAAAGTATAGTGGTAGTATCCTTATTGTTTTTAATTTTTAGCATTTTTGTTATTACTTCATTACTATATATATAAATGTGTTCTTCGGTAATTTTATTTTCAAAATCATCGTCGCTAGAGCTTATTGACGAAAATATAGAAAGTACTTTGCCATTAGTATCGTAATTGTAATTTATTTTTGTAACCGATATTTCGGAGCTATCATTAGTGCTTGTCAATTTACCTTGTTTATTAAAATACGAAGTAAATAATGCTGTGGCTTTACTATTTGCACCAGTAAACAATTCGGTTTTGCTGTATTTTTTATTTATTTTTTTTTCGCAAATAAATCCATCGCTTTCCATGCCATTATCTTCAAAACTTTTTATCGTTATGCTCTTTATTTTATTTTCTTTATAAGTGTTCATATCGGCATGTACTTGATTGTTGCTTACAATATCTTTATAATAATATTGTGCAGTAACTAAATTAACTATTAGACTACTAAGAAAAAGCAATGTTGTTTTTTTCAATTTTTTATATTTTATGTAAAAATACAAGGTATAATATTGATTTTTGAATACAAGCGCCTAAAGTTTATTATTTTTAACAAAAAAAATGTGAGCCATCTAAAACAACGCAAAGAAAATAACTGTTTAAACTGCAATGCTATCGTAAATGGTAGATTTTGTAGTATTTGTGGGCAGCAAAATTTAGAACCACAAGAATCGGTTTGGCATTTGGCTTCTCATTTTTTTAAAGATATTACCCATTTCGATGGTAAATTTTTTAGTTCGCTAAAATATATTATTACCAAGCCTGGGTTTTTATCGAAAGAATATATGAATGGGCGCAGGGCAACCTATTTAAACCCAGTACAATTTTATGTGTTTACATCTTTTTTGTTTTTTTTGGTTATGACTAGTTTTTTTTTAAAATTAGATAACAATAGTAATTACAATAACAAAAATGAATATTGGAATAACGATTCTACCGAAAAAGTAAAGGCAATAATTAATGATGAATTAAAAGATTCTATTAAAATTGTAACAAGTAAAACAGGTTTTTCGTTTCGTAATGATAAGTTTAAAGATTTAAAGCAATTTGATTCATTAGATAAATTAGGAAAAATAAATAAAGGCTTTATTGGTAAAAAGATTTCTAGAAAAGTTACTCAATTAAATGAAAAATATAAAGGCAATTCCCAAAAATTTGATGATGACTTTTACGAAAGCATTACAAATAAGCTTCCGCATATTCTAATTTTATCGTTGCCCTTTTTTGCATTAATTTTAAAATTGCTTTATGTACGAAACAAAAAGTTTTATTATGTATCCAATATTATTTTTGCTATACATTTTTATATTTTTGTTTATATACAAATATTATTCTTAAATATATTGGGCAAATTAGCTGAGTTTAAATATTTTCATTGGCTTTATGATGTAAATATTTTAATAGGGTTAGGTGTATTTTATTATTTATACAGAGCTTTGCGTACTTTTTACGAACAAGCAAAAATTAAAACTATTGCAAAACTAGTTTTTATAACTTTTTTGTTTTTTATTTTAGCTTTATTTTTTTCAACATTGCTTCTTATTTTTTCTATTTATAAAATGTAATAATGCATACTACTTTTTTGCGCCTAATAACAATAATGGATGAGCTCAGAGAAAAATGCCCATGGGATAAAAAGCAAACCATACAAACCCTTAGGCATTTAACTATAGAAGAAACTTACGAATTGGCCGATGCTATAGACAACAACGATTGGAACAATATTAAAGAAGAGCTAGGCGATTTGTTGTTGCATATTGTTTTTTATGCTCGTATTGGCAAAGAAGAAAATAAATTTACTTTAGATGAAGTACTAAATGGCATTTGCGATAAACTTATAAGAAGGCACCCACATATTTATGGAAATGGAAAATTGGCAGAAGGTTTAAAAGAAGTAGTAACCGAAGCTGATGTGAAAGAAAATTGGGAAAAATTAAAACTTAAGGAAGGAAAAAAATCTATTTTAGGTGGAGTGCCAAAATCATTGCCTAGCTTGGTAAAAGCAATAAGGTTGCAAGAAAAAAGTAAAACAGTAGGTTTTGAATGGGAAAATGTAGAGCAAGTTTTTGCAAAAGTAAATGAAGAGATGGGCGAATTGCAAGAGGCAATAAAAAGTAAAGTGCAAGATAATATTGAAGACGAAATGGGTGATGTTATTTTTTCTTTTGTAAACCTAGCAAGGTTTTTGCAGGTAGATGCTGATGCTGCTTTGGAAAGAACCAATAAAAAATTTATACGCCGATTTATTGCTATTGAAACCATGGCAACAGCACAAAACAAGGCATTACATGATATGACATTACAAGAAATGGATGACATGTGGAATGAAGTAAAAAAAGAAGAAAAAAATTACAATGTTTAAAAATATATAAATTGCAACTTACCATATTTAGAAACAAATTTTTACAAAACCATATCTATTTGTTGCTCTTGAGTTTATTGCTTGTGAGCATATCGGTATTTACAAATCAAAAATTTTCGGAAAAGACAGAGTTAGCAAAAGCTACTAAAATTTTGCAAAGAGATATTACAAAAGCCGAAAACAATTTCAATTCATTTATAGCCGACTCTACATTAATATCGAACATTACTACAAAAAACTTTACCGATATAAGTAGTGAGAAGCTATTAGAAAAAATAAATTATTTATTTGTTTATAAAATTAATGATAAAAAAGCTGATTTAATTTTTTGGGATACACAAACTACCTTACCAGACTCTGCTCTCATTTTTTTTGGCAAAGCAAAAGAATTGGTAGCTCTAGAAAATGGATATTTTTTTGCACAAAGAAAAATTAGCAACAGCTTTTTATTTATAACATTAATGCCTGTAAAATGGAATTATGCTATTACCAATAATTATTTACAAAATACTTTTGCAAATAAAAAAATAGACGAAATATATTTTTCTATTTCTAAAGAAAATGCAGACACATTTGTAAAAACAAATAAAAATGATTTTCTTTTTTCGTTAGTAACTAATAAAAGTATAAATACAACAATAGAAAGCAAAATAACTATTTGGTTAAGAATTTTAGCTTTTTTTCCAGTTTTTATATTTCTCCATTTATTGGCTGAGCATATTTATAAATTTTATGGTGCACCAAAGGCATCAATCTTTTTATTTACTTCATTACTATTCATTCGTTTTTTTAGCTATTTCAATTACCAATTTTTTAATTTAAGACAATTCGAACTTTTTAACCCTGCTATATATGGCTCAGGCATTGTGCTCAGATCCTTAGGCGATTTATTTATAAATATTATGTTTCTTTTGTGGGTTGTATTTTTTGTAGAAAGCAAATTTACAAAGCTTATTAAATTAATATTACCCATAAATAAAATTAGAATATGGGCATTGATGCCTTTTTTAGCATTTTTTGTTTTATTAATAACTCAAAAAACCTGTAGTATAATACAAACATTGGTATCCGATTCTAAAATTTCTTTCGATGTTTTAAACTTTTTTTCATTAGATTTTTTTGGAGTAGTAGCTCTAATTATTTTATGTGGGTTGGCGCTTAGTCATTTCTATTTATGCAAAATAATTTTAGTTTTCCTAAAAAAAAATTATCAAAATAACTTCTTATTTTTTCTACTACTTGTGGCTATCGAAGCTTTAGTTTTTCTAAGTTTTCAAATAGGTAATACAAATATAGTTTTAAATTTAATTTTGCTTAGCTGGCTTTTGTTATTCTTAATTATTTTGTATTTAAGTTTAACAAATAAAGCAATTAATAAATCAACACTTTCGGCATATGTTTTTTGGATTATTTATTTTTCGCTATCTATCTCTGGCATTATAATCTACGAAAACACTAGCAAAGAGTTACAAAACAGAAAACATTATGCTGAAATAATAGCTTCAAAAACTAGTACTATTAATGATGCAATTTTAAACAGTGTACTTACCGATTTTAAGTCGGAAAGTTTAACCCAAAAATTTTATTTATTCAAAAATAAAGTATCCTCATTAGCTTTAAAAGATAGTTTAACAAATAATATTTTTAGCAGTTTCAACAATACACATGAAACCAATATATTGGTTTTTGATAAGTTTGAAAATCCATTGCACAACAACGAAACTGTAACTTATAATGCCATTAATAGTATTTTAAATACACAAGGAAAACCTACAAATGTGCCAGGTGTTTTTTTGTACGATGTAGGGTTCGATAAATACAATTATATTTTTCGTAGAGAAATACAAGACTCCACAAAGAATTTGCTTGGGTATATTTTTGTAATCATCAATTCAAGAAAATCTTCAAATAAAATTTTGTACCCCGAGCTTTTTAATAGAGGTCATTATAATTCAATTGATAATTCGCTAATATACTCTTATGCTACATACGAAAACAATATTTTAGTTACTAGCCACAACAATTATAATTTTACAGCAAAGTATAATCAATTTAATTTTGGAATTAATTCGTTTTTGCAAATAGATAAAAAGGAATACAATGAGTTGTGGTATAAGGTTAACGCCAATAAATTTATTGTAATTGTAAAAGAAAATAAATACTTATTAGAATTTATTACATTGTTTTCTTATTTATTTTATGCATTTATAATCATAGCAATATTTTTTTCTTTTTTTACTTATTTATATAAAATTAAGTTTAAGATTATTAACAATCTTTTCAAAACACAAATAAATATAAAACAACAAGTTTTAGGCTCTATTATATTTTTCAGTATTTTATCGTTTATTATTATTGGTATAGCTACAATTTTATTTTTTGTAAATAAGTCGGAAGATAGTAATAGAAAATTATTAAGTAATTCTATAAGAGCTATAAAAAATGATTTAACTAGCGAAATTGAAAAAAACATTTCTGTTAAAAATGCATTACAAGCTACGCAAAATTTTGATGAAACATATTCCTTACAAAGTAGTATTACAAAGTTATCCAATATTCACTCTTTTGATGTTAATTTTTATGATACGCTTGGATATTTACGTGCATCATCAATTTTGCTACCATACGAAAAAGGCATTATTAGCAAAAAAATATCGCCAATTGCATACACACATTTATATGGAGGTAAAGAAATTCAATTTTATCAAAATGAAAGTATCGGGAAATTAAATTTTGTAAGCATTTACATGCCAGTAACTATTTGCAATAATAAAGTAATTGGTTATCTTAATATTCCATTCTTTACATCTGGCGCAAAGCTAAAAGATGAAATTTCAAATTTCTTAGTTACCATTATCAATCTCAATGCCTTTATATTAATAATTGCTGGCATTGTTTCTTTATTTATTGCAAATAGAATAGCTAATTCTTTTTCTTTTATTACCAATAAAATGAAAAATATACATTTAGAAAAACAAAACGAACCAATAATATGGCATAGGAAAGATGAAATTGGAGACCTAGTATTGGAATACAATAAAATGGTAAAAAAGCTCGACGAAAGTGCTGCTGCACTTGCAAAAAAGGAAAGAGAAAGTGCTTGGCAGGAAATGGCAAAACAAGTAGCACACGAAATAAAAAACCCATTAACACCAATGAAATTGAGCATGCAATTTTTGCAAAAAGCGATCGATGAAAATGCACCCAATATAAAAGATTTAAGCATCAAAGTATCCGAAACATTGGTTACGCAAATAGATCATTTAAGTTTTATTGCAGGAGAATTTAGCAGATTTGCAAATATAGAAAATGCAAAACCTACAAATTTTAATTTGACAGAAACCCTTATTTCTTTAAAGCAATTATATAGTACTTACGAAAATTCAGTTTTTAATTGGCACATAATTTTAAAAGATGTATTTATTTTTTCTGATAAAACACAAATTAATAGCTTATTTAATAATTTAATATTAAATGCAATTCAATCTGTGAGCAACAATAAAAAAGCAATAATTACCATTAATCAAATTGTAAAAAATAATTTTGTAGAGCTTACTATTTCGGATAATGGCGATGGTATAAAAGAAGAAATGCAATCTAAAATTTTTACACCAAATTTTACAACAAAAACATCGGGCACTGGGCTTGGGCTTGCAATGTGTAAGCGTATTGTAGAGCAAGCTGGAGGTACAATAAGTTTTCAAACATCAAGTAAAGGCACTACTTTTTTGGTAGTTTTACCACTGGCTTAAATGTTTTTTATTTGTTTTCTTTGTTGTATAAATTGCTCCATTTTTGCCAACGAAAAACTGCTTAAATTATTTTCTTTAGTAAGCATTGCTTTCTGTGCTACTAATACTCCATATTTAATATCGTCTATACCTTCAATACTGTGGCTATCGGGGTTTATAGATATTAATACATTTTTTTCAAGAGCATATTTTATTTCTCTCCAATCTATATCTAACCTATTTGGGTTTGCATTTAATTCTATAACCACATTGTGTGCAGCACAAGCATCTATTATAGTTTTAAAATTTAAAGGGTAACTAGGGCGGCTCAGCAATAACCTACCAGTTAAATGCCCAAGTATAGTTGTATAAGGGTTTTCAATAGCAGCCATCAATCTAGCCATGGCTTTTTCTTCAGTCATTTTCAAATTGCTGTGTACACTTGCTATTACAACATCAAAAGTAGAAAGTACATTATCTGAATAATCTAAACTACCATCATTCAAAATATCGCTTTCTATACTTTTAAAAATTTTAAACGGAGCAAGCTTTACATTCAACTCATTTATGTATTGATGTTGTGCTTTTATTTTATCTTCCTTTAGGCCTTGTGCGTACGATGCAGTTTTACTATGGTCACTTATTACCAAGTATTCCATACCTCTGCTTTGAGCAGCTTTAGCCATTTCTTCAATGGTATTATTTCCATCGCTCCAGTTGCTATGGCAATGTATTAAGCCCTTTATATCGGCTGTTTGTATATGTTGTGTAAATTCTTTTTCAAGCAATAGAATGTTTTCGTCTTCCCTCAAAAATGCAGGTATAAAAGGTAGCTTTCTAATGCTAAAATATTCTTGCTCATTTTTTGCTACTGCAGTATTACTATTGCTTAATTTTTGGTAAATTTTTTCCGACGATGAGGTTTCAATTAATTTTTCAATAACATTTTCAATTGCCGAATGTATTTTCACTTTTATACCAATAGCCGATTTGTAAACCAAATAATCTTTCCCTTTTTCTATCAATTCAAAAGCCTTTTGTATTGATAGCTTTTCATCAATTACCTCTATTTTTTCGGCTACAATATATTCAAGTAAAGTAATAATTTCTAATTGCCTTGCATATTGACCAGTTACAAAAATTTGTTTGCCTACAAATGTGTTTTTTAAATAAATAATAAATTGCTCAGCCCCAAAAACCAATTGAGCATACAAAAAGTTGCCTTTGTTTCTCAAATAAAATTCAATACTTTCCAAAACATTTTGCTGTGTTTTTTCGCCAAAGCCTTTGTATAATTTTAATCTATTTTCTTGGCAAGCATATAGTAATTCGCCAATGCTTTCAAGCTCCATTTGTTTCCAAATAATATTTATTTTTTTTGGACCAATTCCTTTAATATTTAACATTTCCACCACACCTTTTGGAGTAGAAAATAAAATATCTTCTAATTGTAAAATTTTTCCGGTAGTTAATAATTCAATTATTTTCTTTGCAGCCGATGCACCAATACCTTGTAAGGTTTCTATTTTTTTATGTTCCAATTCACTAAGCCCAACATTTAATTTTTCAATATTAAATGCAGCAATTGCGTACGATTTACTTTTAAAACTATTTTCTCCATGTATATCCATCAGCTTTGCAAGGGTAGAAAAT
Source organism: Ferruginibacter sp. (assembly GCA_013141435.1). Taxonomy (GTDB): domain Bacteria; phylum Bacteroidota; class Bacteroidia; order Chitinophagales; family Chitinophagaceae; genus Ferruginibacter. The sequence continues at coordinate 158,810 of JABFQZ010000011.1, read as the reverse complement.
TTATCTGCAATTTCGTTATTGGTCATTTGGTTATGGTATAAATATTTTTAATTTAAAGGTACAAAATTAAAATATCTCAAAATGTAATACCACATATTTCATTAATTCTATCACTACTTTTCTACTGCAGCCATTATGAAAACCTTTGTTAGATTAAACCCTTTTGGTTTTTAAATTAAATCTTGGCACTTGTAAAAATCCTTTAAAAAAAATAAAAATGCCATAAAATTTGCGATAAAAGGAAAAACTACAATTTCTACTAAAAAATTAAGTGTTAACAATAATATCATAACAAATTGTTAATAAAAATTAGTGTTTTTAGCTAAAGATTTAGTTTCTTTGCGGCATAAAAACAATATATATGTATTTTAAAAAAATTATTCCTATTTTAATAGCAATGTTTGCTATGCCATTTGCCATGAAGGCGCAAGTAACCACAAGTAGTTTGAGTGGTACAGTAAAAGATGAAAAGGGTGCAATCGTATCTGGTGCAACGGTAAAGGCAACCAATACTACCAATGGCTCTATAAAAACTGTACAAACAGATAAAACTGGTCGTTTTTTCATTCCCAATTTAGATCCTGGTGGGCCTTATTCAGTTTCTGTAACACATGTAGGTTCAAAAATATCACCAAAAAATGATATTTATTTGCAACTTGGTAATACAGAAGTGCTGGAATTCACTAGTTATTCTTCAGAAAGCACATTAACAGGTGTTGTAGTAGAGGCAAAAAAAACTAGAACAGTAAAAACGGGTACAACAAGTAATTTTAGTAACAGAGTAATTTCTTCTGTTCCTAACATATCAAGAAGTATTACAAATATTGCTACGCTTACTCCACAAGCAGGTGGCGGTAATAGTTTTGGAGGTAGAGATGGAAGATATAATAATACACAAATTGACGGTGCTAATTTTAATAACAACTTTGGTTTAAGAAGTGATCCTTTACCTGGCGGTAGTAGTCAACCAATTTCTTTAGATGCAATAGATGAAATTGCAGTAAGTATTTCTCCGTTCGACGTACGTCAAGCAAATTTTACAGGGGCTGGTTTAAGTGCAACTACAAAGAAAGGTAACAACACTTTAACTGGAAGTTTATTTTATTTTTTTAGAGATCAAGGATTTATTGGAAGAGAAGCTGTGAAGCAACCAGTAACAGTTGTAAATTCATCAACAATTACAAAAGGTGCTAGAGTTGGAGGTGCTATTATCAAAAACAAACTATTTTATTTTGTTACAGCAGAGTTTGAAGAAAGAAGCGCCCCAGGTATATTATGGAACCCTACCAAAACAGGTGTTACTCCAGATGCTAATACTTCAAGGGCTCATTACGATAGCTTAGCAAAATTGAGTAATTTCTTAAAAACTAAGTATAATTACGAAACCGGAAAATTTGAAAATTTTGACAATTTTGCTGTAAAAAATTATAAAGTTTTTGGAAGATTAGACTGGAATATATCAGACAAGCATTCAGTTTCTCTAAGGTACAACAAGTACAATAATATTGATGATCAACAATTGAATGGTACGAGCAATCCTTTTAGTGCTTTACCTAACAATAGATTTGGTCAAAATTCAATGAGTTTTCAAAATAGTAATTATGGTTTTGAAAATAACCTACAGTTATTCGCAGCTGAGTTAAAAAGCAATTTCAATTCAAGAGTATCAAATCAACTTCTAGTAACCTATACTAAAGCAAATGATGGTAGAACAACTAAATCTAGCCCTTTTCCTTTTATTGATATCATGAATGGGAACCCTGCTACGCCTAATGTTATAAGTAGTGATAATATAATGAGTACTGGTTATGAATTATTTACCTACAAAAACAATGTAGAAAATAACACTTTTAATATTAATAATAATTTTACTTATAATATTAACAAGCACACTATTACAGCTGGTGTTGGTTATGAAAAAATATATGTTAATAATTCATTTTATCGTTTTGGTACAATGTACTATAGGTTTAATAGTTTAGATGCGTTTATTAAAGATAGTACACCAATATCTGTTGCATATACTTTCCCTTCAGTACCTGGTAAAGAAGCTGTGGAATTAGATTTTGCTCAAGCATCTATATATGCTCAAGATGAGTGGAAAATGACCGATAATTTTAAACTTTCTTATGGAGTTAGATTTGATAAACCTTTTTTTAATAATCAATTAACTGGTAATAAGTCAGTAGATTCTTTCCCGTTAAGAGATTTGAATGGTACTGCATTTAAAATCCAAAGTGCTTCTTGGCCAAAAGAAAGAACATATATCAGTCCTAGAATTGGATTTAACTGGGATATTGAAGGAAACAAAAAAAATATATTTAGAGGTGGTGTAGGAGTATTTACAGGTCGTTTCCCTTTTGTATGGTTTACAAACCAACCTAGTAATTCTTATACTACTACTAAAACAGTAGCTTTAACACTTGGTTCTGGAGTAGGAACTACATATGCTTATGGAAATTATAAGTTTAGTCCAAATCCTAATCAATATGAATCTCAAATAAGAGCTTTACCAGTAAACTCTGCAATTACAAATTTAGCTTATGTAGATCCTAATTTTAAAATGCCACAAGTTTTAAGAATTAGTGGAGGTTTAGATCATAAATTAGACGAAAATTGGACATTAAGTTTTGATGCGATTTATAATAAAGATATTAATCAATTAATTTATTATAATGCCAATCAAGGTACACCAGTTGGTACAATGTTTGGACCAGATAACAGACCAGTATATACAAGTGCAACAAGAAGATTAAATAGTACTTTAAACGATGCAATGGTTTTTTCTAACACAAATAAAGGATTTGGGTTATCACTTACTGCACAAATAGCAAGAAGATTTGCTAAAAACTGGGATTTCACTGCAGCCTATACCAACACATCTGGTATGGATATAAGTGGCAACCCTGGAGCTACAGCTAACAGTGCTTGGAATGCAATACCTAGTCGTACTGGTAATAATAATTTATCTTTATCTAACAACGATTTTTCTACACGTCATAGGCTAATTTCTTATGCGTCATATAAATTAAATTGGAATAAATATACTTCTACTACATTAAGTTTAGTTTATACTGGCTTTACACAAGGTTCGTTTAGTTATACTGTTGGTGGAGATATTAATGCCGATGGTGTTAGTAATACTGATTTAATGTATATACCAAAAAATGCCTCAGAAATTACTTTTGTAACTAATGGTATTTATACTCCTGCACAACAAAGTGCTGCATTTTTTGCTTATATTGATCAAGATAAATATTTAAGCAAACGAAAAGGTCAATACGCTGAAAGAAATGCTGCATTATTGCCATTCTTTAGTAGCTTAGATTTTAGGGTTTTACAGGATATCACTCCTTTAAAAAACAAAAAAAGAGGTATTCAATTAAGTATGGAAATAGAAAACTTTACCAATTTACTAAATAGTGATTGGGGAGTTACTAAACGTACAAGTGTACCAAATGCAAGATTGTTGACAGCTGCAACTTCTGGTACTACACTTGTTGCTCCTACTTATCGTTTAAATTTAATAAACGGGCAATTACCTACTCAAACTTTTGAGCATGTAATAACAGCAGGTAATACTTGGAGAATGAATTTAGGTGTTAGACTAAATTTCTAAAACTTACTAAAATAACAATAAAAAACCTCCGCCAAAAACGGAGGTTTTTTATTGCAAAAGTATTTGTAAAATTATTTTTTCATCCTTCGCTAATATCAAATTAGAAAAAAACATTTGTTTGTGGTATATTTGAGCGTATGAGCATAGTAAAAAGTCTGCAAGAGGCAGTAGTAAAAAGTTTAAATAGCCTTTACAATACAACATTTACCGAAAAAGATTTTCAAATAAATCTTACCAAGCCAGAGTTTGAAGGCGATTATACCGTAGTACTTTTTTCATTGTTAAAAACTACAGGCAAATCTCCCGATGCATTGGGGCAAGAGTTAGGCAACGATTTGGTAAATAATAACCCTACACTTTTTACAGCTTTTAATATCATAAAAGGTTTTTTAAACCTTACCATAACGGATAACTTTTGGTTGCAATTATTACACAAAAACTACAACGATATCTGCTATGGTACACAGCCATTAAATGGCAAAAAAGTAATGGTAGAGTACTCATCGCCAAACACCAATAAGCCATTGCACCTTGGGCATTTGCGAAACAATTTTTTGGGCTTTAGCGTAGCTCAAATATTAAAAGCATGTGGGTACGAAGTATTTAAAAGCTGCATTGTAAACGATAGAGGTATACATATTTGCAAGAGCATGATAGCATGGCAACTATTTGCAAAAGGTGCCACACCACAAAGTACAAATACAAAAGGAGATCATTTTGTGGGCGAATATTATGTAAAATTTAACGACGAACAAAAACGCCAAATTGCCGAGCTTGTAGCAACTGGAAAAACAGAAAAAGAAGCTGAAAAGCAAACCCAAATAATGCTGGCTACACAGCAAATGCTGCAAGACTGGGAAGCTGGTAAGCCAGAAGTAATGCAACTTTGGAAAGAAATGAATAGTTGGGTATACGCAGGCTTTGATGTAACTTATAAAAACATAGGAAGCGATTTTGATAAAACTTATTACGAAAGCAACACCTATTTGTTAGGAAAAGAAATTGTACAACTAGGCTTAAATAAAAATGTTTTTTACAAAAAAGATGATGGTAGTGTTTGGATAGATTTAACTGCCGATGGATTAGATGAAAAACTAGTACTACGCAAAGATGGTACAAGTGTGTATATAACACAAGATATTGGATTGGCACAACAAAAATACGATGAGTATAAAATAGATGAAAGCATTTATGTAATTGGCGATGAGCAGAATTACCACATGAAAGTACTAAAACTCATTGCACAAAAATTAGGAGTATCATCTGCAAATGCAATATATCATTTATCGTATGGAATGGTAGAGCTACCAAGCGGCAAAATGAAAAGCCGTGAAGGAACTGTAGTAGATGCCGATGATTTGGTAGAAGAAATGATAAGCACATCTAAAAGGCATACAGAGGAGTTAGGAAAAGTTAAAGATTTTACAGCAGATGAGTTGGTACATCTATACAAAACTATAGGCTTAGGTGCTATGAAATTTTATTTGCTTAGAGTAGATCCTAAAAAGAAAATGGTTTTTAACCCCGAAGAGTCTATAGATTTTCATGGTTTTACAGGTCCATTTGTACAATACACGTATGCTCGTATAAAAAGTATTTTGCGAAAAGAAACAATAGATATTTCAAAACTAATTTCTACCTCTTTGTTAAAAAATGAAAAAGAAGTATTAGTTGCTGTAGAGCAATTCCCTGCTGTAATTTTAGAAGCTGCAAAAGAATTAGATCCATCAAAAATTGCAATTTATATTTTCAACCTTGCAAAAACATTTAATTCTTTTTATGCCGAATTATCTATTGCAAAAGCAGAAAATGAAGAAAAAAAACAATTGCGTTTGCAAATAGCAATGATAACGAGTAATATTTTAAAAAGTGGAATGCAATTATTAGGGGCAGAAGTGCCAGAAAGAATGTAAAGTGCTGGTAAATACTAAAGAACAGTTGGCAAATGAGAATGCTGCGAAAACTCAGTTCACTGTTTTTTTTTGGTAAAAAATAAATTAATATTTTAAATAGAATAGAAAATAAATGAAAAAGAAAATAACAAAAATTGGAGTACTTACAAGCGGTGGCGATAGCCCAGGTATGAATGCAGCTATACGAGCAGTAGTACGTACTGGTATTTATTATGGTATGGAAGTTTATGGCATTATGCGTGGCTACAGTGGTATGGTAGATAATGAAATTATAAAATTAGAAAGCAAAAGTGTAGCCAACATAATACAAAGAGGCGGTACTATACTTAAAACCAGTAGGTGCCAAGATTTTTTTACACCCGAAGGTCGAAAAAAAGCATATCAAAATTTAAAAAAGCATGGTATCGAAGCTTTAATAATTATAGGTGGCGATGGTAGTTTTAAAGGAGCACAAATTTTTAGTAACGAATTTAATATTCCATGTGTTGGTTTGCCAGGTACTATAGATAAAGACATAGCTGGTACCGATTTTACCATTGGCTTTGATACAGCAGTAAACACAGCCGTAGAAGCTATTGATAAAATTAGAGATACCGCCGATGCACACGATAGGTTATTTATAGTAGAAGTAATGGGAAGAGATGCAGGTTATATTGCACTACATAGTGGTATATCTACAGGTGCCGAGCATATACTAATACCTGAGAAAAAAACCAAAGTAGCCGACCTTATAGAATCTTTTAAAGAAAAAGAAAAAAGAAAAAAACTAGTAAATATAATAGTAATAGCCGAAGGCGATGACTTTGGAGGAGCAGATGAATTGGCTAAATTGTTAAGTAAAGAACTCCCAAAAATAGATTTAAGGGTTTGTATTTTGGGGCATATACAAAGAGGCGGTGCACCAAGTTGTTTTGATAGGGTAATAGCAAGCCGTATGGGTTACCATGCTGTAGAGTGCATTTTAGAAGAAAAATTCAATGTTTTTATAGGAGTAGTAAATAATAAAATAAGCTACACACCTATAAACGAAGCAGTAAAAAAGAAACAACGAATTAGCGAAGAGTGGATGAAAATAGTAAAAATATTGGCAACGTAATTTTAATGCCATGTATTAAAATGTTACTAATAAAATACAATTAACGAATATCAATTAACAAATAACAATTAACAAATAAACATGTCGAAAAATTTAGATAAATACCTACACACTGGTATGGATAAAGAAGCAGGATTAATGCATTCGCAAAAAAGAACTAAAATAGTAGCAACTGTAGGCCCAGCATGCGATACATACGAAGGTTTACTAGCTCTTGTAAAAGCAGGAGTAAATGTTTTTAGGTTAAATTTTTCGCATGGAGCGCATGCCGATAAACTTGTTGTAATAGAAAATATAAGGCGAATTATAAAAGAAGAGCCATACAATATTGCTATACTAGGCGATTTGCAAGGCCCAAAACTAAGAGTCGGAGAATTAGAAAATGGTAAACTTACATTAAAAGAAGGCGACGAATTTATTTTTACTACAGAAAAAATTGTAGGTACAAACGAAAAAATTTATGTGTCATATCCAAACCTTACAACCGATGTAAAAATAGGCGAACGCATTTTTTTAGATGATGGAAAAATGGAATTGAGTGTAGTAAAAGTATTGAACAATAAAGAAGTTTTGATGCGTGTAACACTTGGTGGTGTACTAACACCAAAAAAAGGCGTAAACCTGCCAGATAGTGAACTTACAATGCCATCAATGACAGAAAAAGATTTTGAAGATCTTAAATTTATTATACAACATAAATTAGATTGGGTTGCACTTTCATTTGTACGAAAAACAGAAGATATAATAAAACTAAAAAATATTTTAAGCGAAAATGAAAGCAAAATAAAAGTAATTGCCAAAATAGAAATGCCCGAAGCATTAAAAAACCTTAGAGATATTATTGTAGAAAGCGATGGCATTATGGTAGCTAGAGGCGATTTAGGAGTAGAAGTGCCAATAGAGCAAGTGCCAATTATACAAAAAGATATTATTAAAAAATGTATGCACAGAGCCAAGCCTGTAATTGTAGCTACGCAAATGATGGAAAGCATGCTCGACCGTACAAAACCCAATAGGAGTGAGGTAAGCGATGTAGCCAATGCTGTATTAGAAGGTGCTGATGCCGTAATGCTTAGCGGCGAAACAGCTACTGGGCTTTACCCTACATTGGTTGTAGAAACAATGAGCAAAATAATATTGGAAGCCGAAAAAACATTATACGATTACGATAGAGATGATATTTTAACTCCGCAACCACATTCCCCATCATTTATTAGCGATGCTATATGTTATAGTGCTTGCAACTTAGCTAAAGATAGCCAAGCTACTGCTCTAATAGGTATGACACAAAGTGGCTACACAGGTTTCATGCTAAGTAGCTACAGACCAAAATCTCCATTATTTATTTTTAGTAAAGAAAAAAGCCTGATAAACCAATTAAGTTTGAGCTGGGGCGTACGAGCATTTTATTATGCCGAAGAAGAAAGTTTAGATAATATTATTTACGACCAAATAAATATATTAAAAGAAAGAGGGTTTGTAAAAACCAACGATATTGTTGTAAATACAGGTAGCACACCAGTAGCTTTACACTTACCTACAAATATTATTAAGATTACAAAAGTTAGTTAATAAATATTCTAATAAAGTAAAAAGCCTCTCAGAAATGAGAGGCTTTTTTGTACAAGGAAGGCTAATAACATCGAACATGATTATGCAAGATTTGGAGGAAATTGGCAACTTTAGATAACTTATGATTACATTAAGCTAAATGAAAAAGTTAGAGTTGATTGCTATGTATCTAATTGTTATTAAATTAGCGTAAAATTTAAAATGTACACTTATGGGAAAATTTGTAATTAAAACAGGCAAGAATGGTCAATTCTATTTTAACCTAAAGGCAAACAACGGTGAAATTATTTTATCAAGCGAGGGCTACACAACAAAACCTGCTTGCAAAAAAGGTATTAATTCTATTCGAGTAAATGCTGCAATTGATAGCAGATTTGAAAAATTGACAGCTAAAAATGGCAAACCTTATTTTAACCTTAAAGCAAGAAATGCAAAAGTTATTGGTAAAAGTGAAATGTATGAATCAGAAAAAAGTAGAGAAACTGGTATTGCATCTGTGAGGAAAAATGCTCCTGATGCTAAGGTAGAAGAAGCATAAAAAAGCGGTGCATGTTGCACCGCTTTTTTATGCTAATATGTTTTTAATACTGCTCAAAAGCATTCTTATGAGATTCTTTAATCTCATTTATTAACCTTTGAGGCTTCAAAACTTTTACATTGTTGCCAAATGAAAGTAACTCCATTTCAAAATCGTAGGTTATGTATAGTTTTAATTTTACTTGCAATTCAGTATCATCATCTTTTACAATTTCTTGGCTATGGTGTAATGGCAAGCTTTTTATATATTTACCTTGAAATGCATTAAAGGACAACAGAATTTCTTGAGGCGTTTCATCACTAGGACTAATAATTCCAAAGCAAAAATTAAAGCTTTTTTCAATATCAGTGGCTAAAGGAAATTCAAAAGGCTTATTTGTTATTTCAAGATTACTAAGTCTATCAAGGGCAAAAGTTTTAATTGCTCCTTCTTTACCATTTTTTGCTAAAAGATACCATCTATTTTTAAATTCCTTTAATGCATAAGGTTCTACTGTTCGCTGGCTTATTTCAGTTTCCCAAAACTTTTGATACACAAACTTTATTTGAAACTTATTTTTTATAGCATGTAATAAGCCATATAAATTTTCTGTTCCTAGTGGTTTCCTTTTTTCTAAATAAATAAACGGAGGTAAATCTTGTGCAATTTTTAAAGAATTAAACATGTCGAATGCCTCCATCATTCTTTCAAAATTCATACTCTCCATTTCGCCTTGTGTAATAAAGTAACCTTTTTCTTTTTTTGAATATTCTATATCTACCCCAAATAAATTCCCTATTTCTTTAAAATCTCTTTGTAATGTTCTTTTAGAAATTCCCATATTTAATAACTCATCTTGCATTTGCAAAACATCAAATTGTTTTTCTAGATGTGCTTGCAGTTCTTCACATGTGGAGTAAGGCTTGGCTTTAAGCTTTTTTATTATTATAAGGTAACGGGATATGTAGGCACGTTTGGACATTTAATTAAAGAAATTTTTCGTTTATTATAATGTTTGGGTCAGTTTCAGACATCTTCTTAACTTCTGTAAGAATGTGATTAATTAAATCGTCTGCTTCATTTAATATTTTTTCTACTAAAGAGTTACTTTCATTAAGCAACAAATTATAAGATTCTATAGTAAATTTCTCACCAAAAAATTTTGACAAAATCCATGCAGAGTAATTTTCATTTTCAAGTCTAAAGTTTTTTCCTTTTTCAAAAGATTTTGCAACCTCTCTAAATTGCAAAAGTTCAGTTTGATTTGCAAAACCTAAAACATTACTGGCAAGTGGATAAAAATTATAATGAAAAAACCCCCATTCATCCGAAACGCTAATAAAGAATTTATACTCTTTATAAGTAAACAATTCTATCGCTATCGGGTTATATTTCTCATTCCAATTTTGAATTATTTTTTTTAAAGTATCTTTAAATAATATCCTTAAACTTTGTAATGCATTCGATACTTTTTCTGCACTTTCATACTTTTCCTTTGAGCTTAAAATTAATTTCTCAATTTCCATTTCTTGAAGTTTATTAGTTGATTGATGAGTTAGGTGTTTTATTAAATTTATATATTGTGTAATTGTTTCTCTAATTAATGGGTAATTGACAGTCTCTTTTTTACAAACCTCTAACCATTCTTTTATAAAATCTTTATAAGAAAAGCAAAGAGGTGAAATTTTATCCTTAACATATTCCAAATTTTTTGTTGTCAATTCATTAGCTTCTTTTCCATCTAACGTGAGATATATTATAATACTTTTTTTATTATAATTATAATATCTTCTTAGCTGTCCATCTTGGTCACTTGCATTAATTTTATTTTCAATAATAATTGATTTTTGATTTTGCAACTCAATTAAAATATCAATATAACCACCACTGTGATTTTCATTATCAACATAACCAATCCATTTTTCAACAATAACATTTGCATTTTCTGAAGAAAAAAAACTACCTTTTAAGCTTTCATCATATTTAAAAAGCTTTTCTATAAAAAGAGCCAAAAAGGTATCTTTTAAGCCATGACTGCCTTTGGGATTTAGCAATTCTGCAATTAATGCAGAGTGAAGTCTAACTTCTGAACTTGATAGTCCTAATATCTGAAATATATTAAATCTATCACCTGTTATATCGGCAATATCTTCATACTTTTTATTTATGAGTGCAACTTGATTTAATAAGCTAAGAATTTCCATATTTATTTATTTTGTATGATTCAAAAAGCCCCTAAAATTAAATCTCATGCGGGCTTTATGTTTAGAATTATTAAAAAGTCTAGCTAAGTTAAGTTATAAATTTATGATTACTGGTTTCCTTACAATTTTATAATTATCCTTATCTATAGGCTTTAAACTATTTACCATTGCCGCATTTATAAACGAAATACCATTCTTTGTAATACTATTTTCCTGCTCATGTATATGCCCAAAACAATGTATTTTTGGCTTTACCACTAGCACCCTATTTAATAAGCTTTTGCAACCAAGTTCATTATCCAATTTCCCAAAAGGTGGGCCATGGGTTATTAAAACATCTGTTTCAATAGGTATTTTATCCCAATGCTTTTTTATTGCAGCCCCCTCATGGGCATTAAAAGCCATACCCAAAAAGTAAGGTGTTACAGGGCTTCCCCAAATTTTAAGCCCATTTATTTCAACCCCATTGTTGTTTAGATAAATAATATTTTTTGGTATCAATTTCTTTCTCTGTAAAATAGTACATTCTTCTAAAAATAAATCATGATTGCCTGCTATGAAAATTTTATAGGCAAATACTTGTTTAGAAAACCATTTCAAAAAATCCATTACTTCTTCCTCAGTTCCATATTCAGTTATATCGCCTGCATGTATCAAAACATCTCCTTTAGTAAGCCTAATATCATCATGCAAGCCATGTGTGTCGGCTATCATAGTTATGTTCATAAATAAACTTTGTTTCATTATTTTTAGATACCGCATTGATGTTTTTCAACTACACTAAATTAGTATTAGATGTATAATGATTTTTTTGAAATAAAAATCGAATCTTTTAATGTACTATTAACATTTCGGCTAACAATTCTATTTCATCTTGCAATTTTTTTTCATTATCTCTAAATGTAGCTGCCAAATCAAATTGCTGTTCCTTAATAGCACTCAATTTTAATTCTTTTATTTTGTCTATTTTATTTTGTAAAACTTGCAATTTTTCTTTAGCTTCTTTTAAATTTTCAATTTCTTTCATTTCGCTTTGCTTAATTTAGAGTTCAAAATTAATAGCATACTATGCCAAACCGTGTCGCTAAGAAAATCTTTTTGCTTTTTTCCAGAAAAATTATTTTGGGATAAATGAAGACATCGTTTTGCTCAACAAAACGATAAAAAGTATTAGATACAAAAAATCCTCTCTAATGGAGAGGATTTTTTGTATCTAGTACCATGTACGGGAATCGAACCCGTTATTCCTCCGTGAAAGGGAGGCGTCTTAACCGGTTGACCAACACGGCGTTTTAATTTCGGATTGCAAAGATAAACAACTTCAACTTAACGACCAAATATTTTGAAAACTCTGCAAAAAGTTTTCTTAAGAAAGCAAAACTTCTTCATGCATTGCTGGTATTACAACCCTGCCAAAACCTTTACTGGTAAGCTTTTTGCTAAAATCTTGCTGTACTTTATATTCGCCATGCACCAAAAAAAGTGTTTGAACCTTTGCAGGGTTTTGGCACTCTAAAAAGTGTAACAAATCGTTATAGTCGCCATGAGCACTCATGCTACGTATTTGCCCAATTTCGGCATTTACCTCATGCCATTGGCCATAAATACGTACTTCTTTATCGCCATTTTTTAGCCTGCCACCAAGGCTGTGAGGCTCACAATAGCCCGTAAGCAAAATACTATTTCTACTGTTTTCAATATTGTTACTAATGTGGTGTTTTACCCTACCAGCATCGGCCATTCCGCTGGCCGATATTATAACACAAGGCTCTCTTCTAAAATTTAAACGTTTCGAATCATCTACCGATTTTGTAAAATGCAAACCCGGAAAATCAAACGGATCCTTATCCACTTTCATTACTTGTTGTATTTTATCATTAAAATTTTCGGGGTGGTTTTTTATAACACTAGTAGCCTCTACACTTAGTGGACTATCTACAAAATAATCGGTTGCTGGCAAGCGGTTTTCTAAACTCAACTGATTAAGAGCATACAAAATTTCTTGTGTACGCCCTACACTAAATGCAGGCAAAATAAGTTTTCCTTTTTTTTGCATACAAGTTTTTTCTATCCATTCCAAAAGCAAATCTGAAGATGGTGTAAACTCTTCATGTAAACTATTACCGTAAGTAGATTCTAGTAAAATATAATCGGCTTGCTCAAACGGTGCAGGAGCTTTTAAAATAATATCTCTATACCTACCAATATCTCCGCTAAAAGTAATGTTGGTTTGTTTGCCATTTTCGGTAATACGAATATGTACCGATGCACTGCCAATAATGTGCCCAGCATCGGTAAAACTAAATTCAATGTTATTATCAATTTTATGCCAATTATCGTATTCTATTTGCACAAATTTATCAGTTGCAGCAAATGCATCTAAGGTATTGTATAGTGGCTTGCCCAAAGGTCGCCCTTCTAAAGCTAATCTCTTATTTCGCATTTTAGTTTCGCTTTCTTGTATGCCAGCACTATCTTCCATAAGTATTGCAGCCAAATCTTTGGTGGCTGGTGTAGCAAATATTGGGCCTTTATAGCCATCTTTTACCAGCTTAGGCAAAAGCCCACAATGATCTATATGTGCATGCGAAAGTATTACATAATCTACCGCTCTTGCATCAAAGCCAAAAGTAGTATTAAGCATTTCTGTTTTGTCGCCCATGCCCTGAAAAAGCCCACAATCCAACAATAGTTTTTTGCCATTATCTAAAGTAATTAAATGCTTAGAGCCAGTAACCGTTTGTGCAGCTCCATGAAAAGAAATTTTCATACTATTATTTTTATAGCTTAAAGATACAAAAGACTATACTATAAAATGTGTTATATTTTTTGGAGCATGAGCAGCAGAATAAAATCAAACATTTGTATCTGCCTGTCTGTAGTAGTCCTGCACAAAAATTTGTGCATATTTAAAAGTTATTTATGTGCAGGAGCTACTACTGCCCATGCAGGCTATATGCAGCATAATATCAATATGACAATTAAATTGGTTTATTAAAATCGCTGTGTACGTAGTTGTCGCTCTTTTGCTGATTGAAATATTTAATCACATTGGTATAATACCTTTAAGAAATATAAATTAGTCTGATCAAACATTAGTTTGTAAGCACCAAACTTATGCAATGCGCCATTAATAGTGAAGACTAAGTACTTCGCCTCACCCTCATTACTTTTTAAATTGGATAAAATTATAATTACAAAACTTATTATTCTTAATTTCTTGTGTAAGATTGTAAAGCAGCTACATATTCTTCAAAAGCTTGTACTCCTACTTGAGTAATTTTGCAAATAGTAAGTGGGTAATTATCTTTAAACTGCTTAATTACTTCAATATAATTTACATCTTTTAATTTTGCAATTTGCACACTTAAATTACCTGCTGTAGCATTTGTTTTTTCTTTTAAAAAAGTAAACTCAGCTTCTTTTACACTTATGAGTAAGCTCATTATAGCTAATCGTAGTTGCGAATGTAATATGGGATTTAGTTCCTTAAACATTATGTATGTTTAATTTATTTTGCAAATTATATTTATTTCTTAAAATATACCCTGGAATTATCCAAGCCACTGCTACAGCTACATCTAGCACTATCAAATAATAAAGTGGTTGCAAAAAACTAGCTATTATTGCCAACAGCCAACAGCTTATACCGCCTATTACCAATGGTTTAAATTGCATTACTCTACCTGATAAATAAGTTGGAATACCGTAAAGTAAAATTACAATTGGGTTTATATTTTCCCATAAATTATTTTTAGTAGCTATTACAGATAATGTAAACATGGCAAAGCCGAAGCAAATCCATATATGGTCTATCATTGAATCACTATAGGTTTTTACTTTTTCCGATTTCTTTTTTCTAATCAAATAATATACTTGGTAAATTGTAGTAAAAATACAGCTTATCCATATTAACCCTGGTGTTTTAAAAAGATTGAATTTTATGCTTATAAATGTGAGTAAGGCATTAAAAAATATGACCCATCCCCAAAGTAAAAATAAAAAACCGTTTTCGGTAACTCTATTTTTTGCTTGGTTTATCATATCGTCTATTAATTTTAGACTATCATTTGGAGAAAAATTTTGTTCGTTCATAATGTTTGGTTTGTTTTACGCAAAGAAGCAAAGATTGCAAAGTGCGAAAAGGTTTTAAGCAAGTATTTGTTTTATTGCTAACTTTTTATTGCCACTACCGCTTACTTGCCCTCACACTCTTTTATCATTTTATTGTTATACTCATCCCCCCAGTTTGGAGCAATATCCATTGCTGGTTTAAAGGTTGTAAATTTTTCTAAAGCTGTTTTTAAAATTGGTAAAGCTGTTTTACAACCGCCTCCAAATTGTGCTGGCGTATATTTTAGCCCTTGTCCTTTTAGTAAGTATGGGCGTGGGTTTGTGCTATCTTGTTTCATTGCATTTTGCAATTCTTTTTGCACAGTAGTGCCATAAGTCATATAACGCTGTTGTGGGTTTACAAGCATTTGTACACTGGCTATCATACTTTTTATACAACTAATTTCTGAATTATTTTGTTGTAAAGAGTCTGCTTTGTTTATTAATGTAGTTGCATAAGTTGCAATAGCATCGTTGCCATTTACATCTTTTTGCATATATGCATAATTAACTCTGCATAATGCCGCATAATAAAAAGGCAACCATTGGCTTTTTTCTTTATTGCCTATACGCTCAAAGTTGTTTGATAAACTTATAAAAGTTTCGGGTTTTAAAAATGCCGAATCAATTTGTGCTATATTTTTTAACATAGCATCGTTGTACTTTTTACTTTGCGCAAATGTTGAAAATATAATTGTAGTTGCAAGTAAAAGAAGTGTTATTTTTTTCATGTTTTTAAAATTTGTTTTACCCAAAAAACTAAATATGTATATTGAGTAAAGGGGTTAGAAATTATTTATTTTTAAAGATTATTGTTAATGGCGTCATTTGTTTTATCTATGCCAAAACTTATAAAGCAACCTGCATAAACAAAACGTTTGTATGGAGGTGCGCTTGCTACTTTATTAGTGTTTAGTTGCGAAAAATTATATCCAAATTCTTGTTTTTGATTTAGCAAATTTGAAACAGATACTACCCAAACTATAAAGCTTTTTTTGTTTGTTTTACCTAAGTTTGGTAAGTAATTAAAACTAAACCCTAAGCTATTGTAATTTATTGTTTTGCCTTGTTCTTTTATTACATATTTGCTTAGTAAGCTATTGTATCCAATATTATAATATGGTCTTCCACTTGCTATTGTATAACTCATATTAAATCCTGTTTTCCATTTAGTAACAAATTTTTTAGCTACAAATGATGCGGTATGCTTGGCAGCAAAATTTGGGGTAATATTATCAGGGTAATTTAAATAGTTTCTTTTTGTATCTAAGTAAGAATAAGAAATCCAATAATCTAAATTTTTTATTGTTTTTTTATCTCTCCAAAAAAACTCAATACCTTTTGCAAAGCCATCACCATTATTATTTGCTGCTACTTCTCTACCATTTGCATTTGGCTGAGTTTTAAATAAATTTGCATAGTTTTTATAAAACAATTCTGTTCTAAAATTACGGCCGTTATTTACCAATTGATATTGCAAAATATAATGAGTTGCTTTGGCAAAATTTAAACCATTGGTTAAAGTTGGTAAGTATTTTCGCTCTGGATTTTGGTAAAAAATACCGTAAGCAAAACTAACCTGACTTTTGTTTTTTAATTTATAGGCTATAGATGCTCGTGGAGCAATATTCCATTTTTTCATAAAAGTAGAATGCTCTAACCTAGTACCTGCTTTTACTGCAATATCTTTAGTTATGTATAAATCGGTTTCGGCAAATATTGCATTAAGGTTATCTGTAACACTATCTGTAAATTTATTGCCGTTAAAAATAGTATAAGTTGCATTTTCTTTGCTATAAAAATAATCTGTTCCAAATCTAATTGCATTTAGCCCACCAATTTTTTTATCAATTACCATTCTAGCTTGTGCATAAATTGCTTTGTTTGTAAGCGAAAAATTTTTAAACAAATAGCCAGATGGTACAAAAAATTGAGTTTTGTTATTGTTTGCATCTTGCAACTCATTTTCTATATTGTCTTTATTGGTACTATAACTTAATGCCGTATTTATTTTCCAACCTTTTCCAATATTTTCTTTCCAAGTAATATTTTGAAAAGTATTCACATTTTCTATACTAAATGCATCTTTTAAAGTACTCGAATCTATGTCTAGATTTCGAATACCAGTTCGGTTCCAACTCAAGTAGCCATAGTATTTTATCATGCCTCCATTTTTAGTTTTTATTCTAAAATTAAAATCGCCTTGATGACCAATTGGTGTTTTAAAAAAATCGATATTTTGGAGTTTAATTAATGCAAATGCTAAACCAACATTTGTATAATTATAGGTAATACCCCAAGCAGCATTTTTATTTTTTGCAAGTTTTTGAATACCTGCGCCAACACCTACTGCTGATAAGTTTATATTGCCTTCAGTTTTTTCGGGCAAATCGGCACTTTCTAAGGCTAAAGATGCCGAAAGTGCTTGACCATATAATGCTGAATAACCTCCAGTAGAAAAAACTTGTCCTTTAAAAAGAAAAGGATTGAAACGTCCTCGGGTAGAAACTCCAGGCAAACTACTAAAAAAGAAATTATTTACTAAAGTACCATCAATGAAAATTTTACTTTCGGTAGCAGTTCCTCCACGCACAAAAAGCCCTTCACTTTCGCCTACTTGTTGTGTTCCAGGCAATGTTTTAAATGCTCCCGTAATTTCGCCTTGTGCACCAGGTGTGGTAACCACATCTAATGAGGTTAGCGCTGCTCCTTTCTTTTTATCGCTTGCTTCAAAAGCACCTGCTGTTACCACTACTGCATTTAGTTCAGTTATCAATTCTTTTATTGTAATATTTAATGTAATGTCATCTTTAATAATATTGATATTATTCTTAAATTCTCTAAAGCCTGCCATAGTGGCAGAAATTACTTTTACACCTGTTTCGCTTGTCAAAAAACTAAAATTGCCTAAAGAATCGGTTGTAGAACCATCATAAGAGTCTATAATTGTAATGCTAACTCCTTTTAATGGTTTGTTTTGGGTACTAGTTATTTTACCACTAATTTTCACTTGGGCATCTACTGCTAAAGTGGCAAACATTATTATAAGTAGAAAAAAATGTTTCATTTTGTAAAATTTATACAAACATAAAGTAGTTTAAAATATAAACCAAATAGTTATTAACATTTTTTATTAAATATTTAGGCAAGTCAATAAAATAATCGATTAAAAAATTTATAAGTGTATGATAAAGTGTTAATTATGTATTTTGTAATGCTTCCAAAATTGTATTTGCAAAAAAAAATGTTTTAAAATAAATTTTTTAATTTGGTTCTATTTTGTACTTTAGCTGTAGAATTTAATGGGTTAGTAAGTAAAAGAGCTGTCAGCAATGATGGCTCTTTTTCTTTTTAGTCAATAAAAAATTTTGATTTTTGTTATACAAAAAATTGCAATTTTATTTTTTGTAATTCTATTTTTTGTTGTTGTGAGTATAGTTTATTTATGAAATTATTTTTTTCTTTTTTCTTTTTTTTTAAAACATATTTTTTTTTAAAAAAAATATATTCTTATAGCAAAATAATTTTTTTAATTTTCTATTTATAACAAAATGACAGTAAAATTATTTTTTATAAATGAACTCTATTCATTTTAAAAAAAATACAATGCATATAAATAAAATATTTTTTTCTATAGCTTGGCAATTCTTTGTGTTAAACTCTATCATCAACTAATACATAAGGAAAGTTGAAAAATGGTTTGCCGATGAAGTGAGTGACACAACGATGATGCCCATAGCTTTGTTTTTGCTGGGCCAATAAAAAAAATAAAAATGATAAAATCTTTTTCTACAATCGTTCTCCGTAATTTTATTTTATGAGTAAAACAAAATCTACATTTTTTTGCCAAAATTGTGGGCAGGAAAGTGCAAAGTGGGTTGGTAAATGCAGTAGTTGTAATGAATGGAATACGTATGTAGAAGAAGTAATTGTAAAAGGAAATGATAAGGCTACAAAAGAAGACTGGCGTGACTTTAGTGGTACTAGCAGTTTAAAAACTATATCGATAAACGATGTGGTAAGTGGCGAAGAAAAAAGAATTATTAGTAACGATACAGAATTGAATAGAGTACTTGGAGGAGGAATTGTGGCAGGAAGTATTGTACTAGTAGCTGGAGAACCTGGCATTGGAAAGTCAACTTTATTTTTACAAATTGGATTGCAACTTAAGCAGGTGCGTACATTATATATAAGTGGCGAAGAAAGTGAGCAGCAAATAAAAATGCGAGCCGATAGAGTTGGTACAGAAAGTGATAATTTTTATTTGCTTACCGAAACAAATACCCAAACAATTTTTAAGGAAATAAAAAAATTGCAACCTGAGTTGGTTATTGTAGATTCAATTCAAACTTTACAATCGCCATTTGTAGAATCATCGCCTGGTAGTATTTCACAAATAAGAGAATGTGCATCGGAGCTACAACGTTATGCAAAAGAAACAAACACACCTGTTTTTTTGATTGGGCATATTACAAAAGATGGAACAATAGCTGGGCCAAAAATATTGGAGCACATGGTAGATACTGTGTTGCAATTTGAAGGAGATAGGCATTATGCATATCGTATTTTACGAACATTAAAAAACAGATTTGGTAGCACATCAGAATTGGGAATTTATGAAATGACTGGCGAAGGAATGCGACCAGTTTTGAACCCTTCAGAAATATTAATAACACAAAAAGAAGATGAATTAAGTGGAATTGCCATTGCTGCCACCATTGAAGGTATGCGCCCACTTTTGATTGAAACGCAGGCTTTGGTAACCCAGAGTGTGTATGGAACACCGCAAAGAACAGTTAGTGGATTCGATCTCAGGCGTTTACAACTACTTTTGGCTGTGTTAGAAAAACGTGGAGGCTTTCATTTTGGAGTAAAAGATGTATTTATAAATATAGCTGGCGGCATAAAAGTGGAAGATCCAAGCATAGATTTGGCTATTGTATGTGCTTTATTGAGTAGTTATGAAGATGTTCCGCTACCTCAAAAAGTTTGTTTTGCTGGCGAAGTTGGCTTAAGTGGCGAAATAAGAGCAGTAAATAGAATTGAACAACGTATTGCCGAAGCAGAAAAATTGGGTTTTGAAAAAATTATTATATCTAAATATAATGCCAAAAGCTTAGGTAAACTTAAATTTGGGATAGAAGTAATTACTTTGGGTAAGGTGGAGGAGGTTTATCAGTATTTGTTTTAGTAAGTATATAGTTAGAAGGAGTTACAATGAGAAAAAGATTAATTTCATTAAATTCGATTGACATTAATATAAATCTGTTTTGTAAACTTATTTTTAAGTAATTACGAGTTAAGAGTGAAAAATAATTATATAACTCTTTCACTCTTATTTCCTCTTTAGCCAAAAAAATAATATATGCCTTCTTTTAAAACCCTCTTCCAATCTGCCGCACATTTATTTTACCCTCATATTTGTACAGGCTGTGGCAGCGATTTATTAAAACCCAATGATTTACTTTGCTTGCATTGCATACACGACCTACCATATACTGAGTTTGAAAAATACTCCGACAATCCTATTGAAAAAATATTTTATGGAAGATTGCAAATAGAAAATGCACATGCTGGTTTTTATTTTTCGAAAGGGCAATTGATGCAAACTTTAGTGCATGATTTTAAATACAAAGGCAATAAAGAAATAGGTATTTATCTTAGTAAAATGATGGCAGAAAAGATTGTGGAAAGTAATAGGTTTAAAAATATTGATTATTTAATACCCTTACCCTTATATGCCGAAAAGGAATTTAAAAGAGGGTTTAACCAAGCCAAAATAATATGCGATGGCATGAGTGAGATAATGAACGTACCAGTGCTTACAAGTAATGTAACTCGAATTCATTTTACCGAAACCCAAACTAAAAAACACCGAACAGAAAGATGGGATAATGTAGCAGAAAGTTTTAAGGTAGAAATGCCAGAAATACTAAGAAATAAACACATAGCACTTGTAGATGATGTAATAACAACGGGTGCTACATTAGAAGCTTGCGCACAAAAAATTGCTGCCATAGATGGAGCAAAAATTAGTATAGTAACTTTAACAACTGCAACTAAATAATTTCGTTGTAAATTTGAATTAATTGTATGAGCCATTACAGGCAGATTACAATTAAAATCTTTTGGTGAATTATCTCAATTTGTTGGAAGTTATAACCACAATAAATACGAACACATGAAATATATAATAACCATTTTTATTGTTGGTTTCTTTTTTTTATCATGCAAAAAAGAAAACTTTATTACAAGTGCCGATGCACGACTAAGAACCTCAGTAGATAGCTTAAAATTTGACACTATTTTTACTACAACTGGGTCAATAACAAAATCGTTTAAAATTTTTAATACCAATGAGCAAAAACTTTTGCTGAGCAAAATAAAACTTGGCGGAGGCACTACTTCGGCATTTAAAATGAATGTAAACGGAATTGCTGCAAATGAATTAAACAATATAGAAATAGCAGCAAATGATAGTATTTATGTATTTGTAACAGTTACAATAAACCCTACCGCAGCAAGCCTTCCGTTTATTATTAGCGATAGTATATTAATACATTTTAATGGTAATAATGCAAAAATAAATCTTGAAGCTTTTGGCCAAAATGCCAATTTTATACGCAATGGTATTATTATTAGCAATGTAAATTTTACAAATACTTTGCCTTATATTATACTTGGCAGCTTGCAAGTAGCAAGTATAGGGCAACTAACAATTAATGCAGGTACAAAAATATATTGCCATGCCAATGCTCCAATAATTATAGATGGTACACTAATTTGTAATGGATCAAAAGCACAACCAATTATTTTTTCAGGTGATAGATTAGATGAACCATACAATGGATTTCCGGCAGCATGGCCAGGCATTTATTTTAATAGTTTGAGTAAAGATAATGTGATGCAATTTGCTCAAGTAAAAAATGCATATCAAGCAATAGTAGTTACTGCACCTACTACAAATGCAAACCCAAAATTAATTTTAAAACAATGTATTATTGATAATGCTTACGATGCTGGTTTATTGTTTAGTGATACAAAAATACTAGTCGAAAATTGCCTTGTAAGTAATTGTGGAAGAGCTGTAGAAGTTAGCTATGGCGGTAGTTATACGTTTTTACATTGTACTATTGCATCTTACTCTAATAATTATGTATTGCACAAAAATTCGGGTATATTATTAACAGATGCTAATAGCAATAGTCAAACAAAACCTTTAAATACTTTACTGCAAAACTGTATAGTATATGGCGATGCAGGTTTTGTGCAAAACGAAATACAAACATCAAAAGTAGGGAGCAGTTTTGTTGTAAATATCGATCACTGTTTGTACCGAGCTGTTGCCGATCCTACCAATGTTACAATAAATGCATCATTAAAAAATATTGACCCTTTATTTGACAGCATAGATAATAGCCGACGTTTTTACGATTTTAGAATTACAAAAAATGCAACTGCACCAAATTTAAACAAAGGTGTAGCAACTTTTTTGCTTAAAGATTTAGATGATAATAATAGGAGCGTAGGCTTACCAGATATTGGCGCTTACGAAAAACAATAACAAACAAATTCTTATATCTTTTTAAAAAAAAATATGCTAAAGTTAATAACTGCTGCTTTATTAATAAGTACAGCATCGCAATGTAGTAACAGTAAAGTAAGTAATATCAATACTACAAAGCCTGTTGCTGATAGTGCAACATCGGTACATCAATTTAAAGTAAAAGGTTTAGATGGTAGTACAATTAATTTTGCCGATTTTAAAGGCAAAAAAATATTGATAGTAAACACTGCATCTAAATGTGGCTATACGCCACAATACAAGGATTTGGAAGCATTGTACCTAAAATATAAAGACAAACTAGTAGTAGTTGGATTTCCTGCAAATAACTTTTTGGGACAAGAGCCAGGTTCAAATACCGATATAAAAGAATTTTGTACAAAAAATTATGGTGTTACTTTTCCTATGGCCGAAAAAATATCGGTAAAAGGTGATGATACTGCACCTATTTACAAATGGTTGAAAAATAAATCGGAAAACGGTGTATTAGATGCCACCATAAAATGGAATTTTAATAAATTTTTGATAAACGAAAATGGTGTAATAATTGCCAAGTTTGATAGTGGTACAAAACCATTTGATGAAGAGATAATAGGGAAATTGTGAAAACTTGTAAAAGATACTGGTTAGTGTAATGTAAAATATATTGATGTCGATAAAATAAGTATATGATTTTTAATTAATTATAACTAATTTTTAAAAAAATAGAGTCTTCTATTTATTATTCATCAATTTTTCCCTACATTTGCACTCCAAAAAAGAATAGATATGGACGCAGTAGCATTTGTACACGAACAATTAACAACAATACCAACACTTCCTACTTTTAAAGCAGGTGATAATGTAACCGTAAACTACAAAATTGTAGAAGGAGTAAAAGAGCGTATTCAGAGTTTTAAAGGAGATGTAATTAAACGTCAAGGTGTAGGCTCTACAGCAACTTTTACTGTACGTAAAATGAGCGATGGTGTAGGTGTAGAACGTTTATTTCCTGTATATTCTCCTAATATTGAAAGTATTGTGCTTAACAAAGTAGGTAGAGTAAGAAGAGCTAAATTATACTTCTTGCGTGAAAGAAGCGGTAAAAGTGCTCGTATTAAAGAAAAAAGAATGGCTGTTGGTCTTAAAAAGAAAGGATAATACAATAGTTATTTTAAATATATTAAAAAGCGAAACATTACTGTTTCGCTTTTTTTGTATTTGTATTTTTGCTTTGGTAAATGTTGGTAAATGATTTATAGCTTGGCAGCTGCGGCAGACTGAGCGATGTGCATACAAATGCGATAGCATATTTGTATGTACGGAACAGCAAAGGAGGCCGAACAAAAAATGAATATAGATAAAATGCTGAGAGCACAAAAAAATTAACACATCAAAAAATTACTCTCACAAAAAACAATTACCTTTGTAGTCTAAAATAAATTTTATGTATTTTAATAATATTTTATTGTTTTCAATGCCTGGTGGCTCGGAGTGGATATTAATATTACTTGCAGTTTTACTTTTTTTTGGAGGAAAAAAAATACCAGAGCTTATGAGAGGTGTAGGTAAAGGTATGCGTGAATTTAACGATGCTAAAAATAATGTGAAAGACGAAATAGAAGCTGGAATGAAGGAAAAAGATAATGTAAAGTAATTTTTAAAATAATTTTTACAAGCCAAATTGTGTAATAAACCTTTGCAGGAAATTTTATACAATTTGGCTTTTCAATTTTGTACCATGTTTGTTTTTACTACTATAAATAATTATCATAAAGATTTAAGCAATGGCCAATATACTTGTGCAGAAGCTGTAAATATTTATTTAAAAAATATTAATGAAAAGCAACACTTAAATGCATTTGTAGAGGTTTATACAAAGGAAGCTATGGCTAAAGCGATAGTTTTAGATGAGCAACGAAAACAAGGGTTGCCTTTAAAAAAACTACATGGTGTAGTTATTGCTATTAAAGATGTTATTTGCTATAATGGTCATAAGGTTACTGCGGCATCAAAAATTTTAGATGGCTTTGAATCGCTATACACCGCTAGTGCTTTACAGTATTTGATAGATGAAGATGCAATAATAATTGGCTCATGCAATTGCGATGAATTTGCAATGGGTAGCACCAACGAAAATTCTGTTTATGGCAAAGTGCTTAATGCACTTAACGAAACAAAAGTGCCAGGCGGTTCATCTGGCGGAAGTGCTGTGGCGGTGCAAGCTAATATGTGTATGCTATCGCTAGGTAGCGATACTGGCGGTTCGGTAAGGCAACCTGCCGATTTTTGCGGTATTATTGGCTTAAAACCTAGTTACGGTACTATTTCTAGATATGGACTTATTGCGTATGCATCATCATTTGATCAAATAGGTATTTTTGGAAAAACTGTAGGAGATGTGGCTTTGTTGTTAGAAATAATGAGCAAGCCAGATGAAAAGGATAGTACAATGAATGTGCTAAAATCTACTTCTGAATTTGCAAAACATAGCCCCGAAAAAAAATACAAAATAGCTTTTTTAAAACAAGCTTTAGAGCATGATGGGATAGATGCAGAAATAGCATCGAAAATAAAATTGTTTCAAAAGGATTTGAAAGATAATAACCACCATGTAGCCGAAATAAATTTTGATTTATTGGAATTTATTGTGCCTGCATATTATGTACTTACTACTGCCGAAGCAAGTAGCAACCTAAGCAGATATGACGGTGTGCGATATGGCCATGTGAGTAAAATAGTGCCCGAAAACTTGTCGGAATTTTATTTGAATAACCGAACCGAGGGTTTTGGTGCTGAGGTAAAACGACGTATTATGCTTGGCACATTTGTACTTAGCACTGGATACTACGATGCCTTTTATAGTAAGGCGCAAAAAATAAGAAACCTTTTGGTAAAAAAAATAACTGAAATTTTTGATGAATACGATGCAATAATAATGCCTGTGAGCCCTTGCACAGCTTTTGATATTGGGCAAAATGATAAAGACCCAATAGCTATGTATTTGGCAGATATTTTTACGGTTTTTGCAAACTTAACTGGTGTACCTGCAATTGCGTTACCAATATTTTCGCATAGCAATAACATGCCTTTTGGGGTGCAAGTATTATGCAATAAAAATGATGAAGTGCTTTTGTTGCAAATTTCGGATATGATTATGGAGATGGGAAATAAATAATACTATCTTATTCCAATTTTATTTTATAATTGGTAAAGTTGCTTATAAAAATTTTTGAATGGTATGCCGATTTGGTAGCAGTTTAGTCTGATTTTAAGATACGAGAAATTGACTATTATTTCATAATTGGAATTATTACAACTTAAGCATATTTCATATTATTTATACCATATCTCTCTAACTTAAGAAAATCTCTAAAAACACAAAGACAAATTTTACCGCAAATTTCTAAGAAAATGCACCCAAAAAGGCAAAAAGATATACTCCTCTTTGTGCCTTTTTGGGTTTGCAAACTTAGTTTTTTGTGATACAATTAAAGTTGTAAACAGTTTTTTAAATTTTGAAATCAAAACAATCTGTATAAAATAATGCCGCTCTTAGGGGAGCGGCATTGTATTCGTAGATTCATGCAAACTGTTCGAACACATGAATATTATATAAAATATTATTCTATTTAAAATTTACAAATTGAGTAGTAAAAGTTTTGCCAGCTTCAATTAAACTAACAGTGTATGTTCCTTCTTCTAAATTTATTATATCTAAAAGTGAAATATTGTTAGATCCTTTTTTTAAAGTAGTAATTTTAGTATTTACAATTACACCAACTGCGTTTGTAATAGTAAAAGTAACATCGCTTGCTTTTACAGCATTTAATCTAACTTCTAATGTAGTAGTATTACCGCTAAATCCAATTTTTAATTTTGGATTAGTAGTTGCAAAACTAAAATTTATTATTAAAATACTTAAAATAGTTAAAATTGCTTTCATTTTTTTGCTTGTTTTAAATAGACTTTTTAAAGACAACTTAGGTTTCTTTTTAAAGAAAAAATGTAGTTATTTTTCTAATGCTATATTGCAAATATACTATTTTTTTGTAATTATAGTAAAACTACTATCTTTTTTTTTGTTTTTTTTAAAAGCACCAACAATTAAAGTATTTTTACCCAATGAATATACTACTCGAAGCAAGGAATTTAACAAAAAGATTTGCAAATGTAGATGTAGTAAAAAATCTGCAATTTACTGTAAACGAAGGAGATGTATATGGATTTTTGGGACAAAACGGCGCAGGTAAATCTACTACACTTCGTATGATTTTGCAATTAATAGCACCCACATCTGGAGAAATCTTTTTTTTTAATAATAAGATTAAACAAGGCAACAATACACTTTTAAGGCAATCTGGAGCTATTATTGAACGACCAGATATGTATAAATACCTATCGGCTTATGATAATGTACATTTATTTGCAAAATTGAGTGGGGTAAAAGTTACCAAGCAATTAGTAATGGACCAGTTAGAAATGGTAGGCTTAGCCGAAAGGTGCAACGATAAAGTAAAAACCTTTAGCCAAGGTATGAAACAGCGCATGGGCATAGCTGTAGCATTGGTACATCAACCCAAACTCATTATTTTAGATGAACCCACAAATGGGCTCGACCCTCAAGGCATAGCCGATATGCGAAACCTTATTTTGCGATTAAGTAAAGAAATGAGCAAAACAGTTATAGTTTCCTCACACTTATTATCAGAAATTGAAGTAGTAGCCAACCGAATGTTAATAATAAACAAAGGACAAAAAATTGTAGAAGGTAATGTAGCCCAACTTTTAGATCCAGCAAATACTCTTGTTGAAATAAATACTACTAATAATATAGATACACAACAAAAGTTACAAAATACAAAATGGGCAAAATGTATCGAAAAAATTAACAGTGCTAGCATCAAAATACGTATGAGCAAAAACGAAGTGCCAGATTTAATAGAAATGCTTTCATTAAATAATACCAATATACTTTCTGTAACCCCACGCCATTCATTAGAAGATTATTTTTTATCACTCACCAACAACAATACACATGTGGAGCCTTTTACAAATTGAGTTATACAAAATATCAAAACGTCCACGTACATACATTGCATTTGCATCAATAGCAGCTATTGTTTCTATTTTTCAATTTGCATTTAAAGCCGATGGTACAAGTTACATAAATATGCTTTTGCAAAGTGCAGGCGACACCTTTGAGCTTGATAGGAACAAAGCTATTAATGGGTATTTTATGTGCTATATTATATTAAACACATTGCTAATACAAATACCAATATTGGTAGCACTTGTAGCAGGCGATGCCATAAGTGGCGAAGCAAACATGGGCACACTAAGGCTTTTGCTTACCAAACCCATTAGCCGTACAAAAATAATTTTTGCAAAATTCATTGCATCTACAATATACACCATAGCTCTTTTAGTATTTATGGCTATAATGGCACTATTTATAAGTATGCTTATTTTTGGCACAGGCGATATGCTAATATTTAGAGCCAAAGGCGACGAATCACAAATACTACAAATTACACAAAACGATATTATGTGGCGTTATTTTGCAGCATTTGCATATGCTGCAGTAGCACTCACAGTTATAGCCGCTTTAGCAATTTTACTTTCAGTATTTGCCGAAAACTCCATAGGTCCAATAATTGCAACAGTATGCATAGTAATAGTATGCACTATCATATCCAATATGAATGTACCAATAATAGACAAAACCATAAAACCATGGCTCTTTACATCGTACCTAGTAGGTTGGAAAGGCTTTTTTTACATAGCCACCGATATAGATAATGTACCCATAAAAGGCAGCCTCGAAAACTGGACAGCCATACGCAATAGCTTAATTATTTTATTAGCACATATATTCATATTTTTAGGAGCAGCAGTGTACTTTTTCAAACGAAAAGATATATTAAGTTAAAACCAAAAAACATTCTGTTTTCTAACTCTTTTGTTACCAGCATTTGCAGCACCAATTAAGCTTCATTGGCGTCGCACCATTCTACATTTGTATTTCAATTTAGCATTAATAGTGTAGTAAAAACTTTGTACTTAGCCTTTATTTAGTGGTAATCTTTGTAAACAAAGTAAATGCCGATGGAACAACCAAATAGTAAAATGTGCCTTTAACCAATGTTGGACTATATTGTTTGTTCAATCGGTATAATACAAATTCTATTTATAAATGGTACAATTCATTTATAAAATAATTACTACTTTTTATTGTGTGTAATTTTCTAAAAAATAAAACACAAACAAGCCGATATTAATTAAAATATCGGCTTGTATTAATCTAATAAAAAAATTATTTTTTTGCTGGCAAATGCACTTGCAAACCCAAATTTATAGGAACATAAAATCTAGAATATTCGTTAGTGTATGAATATGGTGTGCCTGTAGATGGAGTATAATCATACTGAGTTTTAGATTTACCATAGTTAAACCCAACCGATGCATATAAACCTACATAGCTACTTACAAAATGCTCGTAGCCAACACTTACACCTGCATTCCAATCGCCTTTAGGTTTTGTTTTTGTGTCGCTAAAAGTGCCAGTACTACTTTTAGAATTTGATTTGCCACCATACATACCATATTGCATATTTACTTGTGCAAAAGGCATACCCTTAGTACTTCCACCAAAGTAATATCTAGCATATGGCCCAATATATACAGACGGTTGGCTACTTTTATTATCTGATGTATTTACAGAAGATGTGTTGCTGCTATTAGATTTTGAAGAATAAAATGAGATGCCTAATAACCCACCAACAGCCAAGTTTTTGCTAAGAAACCAAGCCACATTTGGATTTATACCTATTGAATAGCTAGAACCTTTACTATTATATACCGTTGTTGTATTCGTATAACTGGTTTTACTATCGCTATTTGTAAAGGAAAATCCACCAATGCCTACACCAACCAATTTTGAGCCTTTTTCATTTTGAGCAAATGTGGTAAGCAATAAAAAATTGCAAACAAAAATTAAAGTAATCTTTTTCATTTTATATTTGTTTTAGTGTTTAAAATGCAAAGCAACAATAATAAATTATAAAATAAAATACCACATTTGGGTTATTTTTTGCAAAAAAAATTCCCTTCATTTCTGAAAGGAACTTTTAAAGCATGTTTTTATAACTTTGATATTAATAATCTTTGCTGTAACCACCGCCGCCACCGCTGCGTCCGCCACCGCTACCGTATCCACCACCACTGCTGCGACCACCGCCACCGCCATATCCACCACTACTACGGCCACCACCGCCACCGTATCCGCCACCGCCTCTGTTACCGCCACCGCCGTAACCACCGCCACCACTGCGTTTTTTATAATCGTCGCCTTCAGCTCTTGGCTGAGATTCGTTTACGATTAATTTACGACCTTGAATTTCAACTTCGTTTAATGCAGCAATGGCAGCTTTTGCTGCTTCATCGTCTTCCATTTCTACAAAGCCAAAACCTTTGCTACGGCCATTCATTTTGTCTTTAAGAATTTTTGCACTGCTAACAGTGCCGTACTCTGTGAAGAGTGTGTTTAAATCTTCATCAGTCATAGACCAACTAAGATTACCTACGTAAATGTTCATTGTAATAAACTTTTTAAATAAAAAAATAACGCCTGGGTTATTAGCGATACAATGAACTGAAAACTACTTACAAAAAGATAAAATCAGCCAACATTTAAACTAAATCTCCAACAGACGATACAAATATAAGTGTAATATCAATCTAAAAATCAATTTTAGTATATTTTTTTAGTATTCTTATTTGCAATTTTGTATCATATTTTATCTTTAGCCATTTTAGCTATTATTTTTAATATGTATAAAGTTTAGTGTTGCAAATACATTTTATAGCAATTTTTCTAAAATTAGAAGGATAAGATATTTTAGAAATGGCAGCTTTAAGTATAAAATTTATTTTTTGCTATTCGTTTATTATTATTCCTTATATTGAGCTTACCATTGTTTAAAACCATTACGATACTATTTACCTGTTTAGCACTTTTTGGGGCAAGTAATATTTTTGCCCAACAGCCTGCTTACACATATTATAGCATACGAGAAGGCTTGCCTACAAACGATATTTATAATTGTGTAGTAGATAAAAAAGGTTTTTTATGGGTAGCTACCGAAAATGGTGTAAGCCGATTTGATGGTAAAAACTTTAAAAATTACACTATTGCCCAAGGCTTGCCCGATAACGATATTTTAAGTGTAAATATAGATAACGAAGGTGTAATATGGGTAATGCCTTTTCAGCGTACACCAGCTCATTACGACCCAATTTCCGATAAATTTATAAGTGGTAAAACTAATTTGGAATTAAAAAAAATAGCACTAAGTTATATTTCTTATTGTAATCCACTTGAAAATGGAGGCATATCATTTATTAACATTAATGGGCAAATTTTTATTTATAAAAATAAAAAATGTTTTAATTTTTATGTAAAAAATAAAAATAATTTAGGTTCAACTAGAGTTATAGACCTCTCTAATGAAAAATATATGGTTGTATCTTCCGATTCGCTACGTATTTTTAAAAATATGTTACCTATTAAATCGGTAGCGTTAAACTATAATGTAGGGCGAACAGCTTTTGCAAATAATCAACTTTACATTGCCGACTCTACTAAATTAGTTAAACTACAAATTTTGCCTGATGGAAATGTAGGTAAAAAAATAGAACAAATTTTACCGTTTGCAATATCAAATATTTTTTTTACCAATAAGCAAATAGCTATTACTTCGGCAAGTGGTAATATTTATTTTGCCGATACTGCAACCCTAAATATGAGCCAGCAATCGTTTTCATTTAATGCAATGGTAAATTATGTATACGAAGATAAATATGAAAACACTTGGATTTGTACAAAAGAAAATGGGTTAATTCGCTACCAGCAAAAAGGAATTTTAACGATAAGCGACGAACCATTTCAGCGTAATTTTAATACCCTATGTTTTAATGGCAATCAATTGGCAGCAGGTACAAACAATGGGCAAGTGTATTTGTATAATGCCCCATACGATTACAAAATAATTTCTATAGCAAAAGATAAAAATTATTCGGGCTGGGTAAGACAAATAGTAGCCACAAAAAATAGACTTTTAGTAGCACAAGAAGGTGCGTTAGTATTAATAAATAAGCAAAATAAAGTGTTGGATATTTTAAACAAAAAGAAAAACTATGTCAATAAAGATTTTATATTATTAAACGATAGTACTTTAATTACTGGTAATAGCTCTTTTGTTGCAAAAGTGAATTGGCTTACTTTAAAAAAAAACGATTCTGCCAATATAAGAGTAACTGCACTTGCAGCCCAATCCGATACAAATATATATGTAGGGTCAAATACAGGATTGTATTACTGGAAGAACTATAAAAAGTTAATCAATTTTGGAAATATATATCCAATACTTTCTAACAGAGTAAGTTCGTTGGCATATAATAAATTAGACGAAATACTGTGGGTTGGATTAGCCTCAGATACTTTGGTAGTCCTTAAAAATAATGCACCCATTGCAAAAATAGCATTAGGTGCAAAGTTATTAGGTAATAATTGTAGAAGTATTTTTGCTAATAAAAAAGGAGAAATATGGGTAGGTACAAATTTAGCATTGGGTAGGGTAAGGTATCAATATCAAAATAGTAAATTTGAATATAAAATAGATATGTTTACTACTGCAGATGGTATTGCTGCCAAACAAATAAACGATATAGCCGAAAAAAATGACACTATTTATGTAGCAACCACTTCGGGCATAAGCATTATACCAAGCAATATAAATATTAATGTGCCCGATATCGATATTTTTATTACAGCTGTAAAATTAAATAATAAAGACACAGCGTTGCAAAATGTTTTTAATTTAGATTATAAGCACAACAATATTTCAATATCATTTTCAGCAGCCGATTTAGCTACAACAGCTGATAGGGTTTACGAATACCGAATTAATAATGGCTTGTGGGCACAAACCCTTTTAGATAATTTGCCTTTACCACAACTTGCTGCCGGAAAATATAGAATACAAATTAGGGCTTTAAATAGAGATGGAAACCCATCAAAAAAAGTGGCTGAAATAACTTTTAATATTGTTGCTCCTTTTTGGAAAACTGGATTCTTCTGGATAGTAATAGCACTGATGGGTGGAGCTCTTATTTATTATTTAACTGAGAAAAGGAATAGTATTAAACGGGAACAAAGCATACAAGTTTTATTAACACAAAAAAAATTATCCGACTTAGAATTAAAAGCATTGAAAGCACAAATAAACCCACATTTTGTTTTTAATTGCCTCAATTCTATCAAGTTTTTAAATCATCAAAAAAGATTTATCGAAACCGATTTATATTTAGATAAATTTTCGTACTTGCTTCGCAAAACTTTAGATTTTTCAGGCATTCAAAAAATATCTTTACAAGATGAACTTGAGTATAGCAAAAATTATTTAGAGTTAGAAAAACTTAGGCTTGGAAATAGTTTGCATTATAACATTGTTGTAAACGAAAATATAAATACAAAAGAAATATTGGTGCCGCCAATGCTGCTACAGCCATTTTTAGAAAATGCTATTAAGCATGGTATAAGGCATTTGCCTAATAATGATGGCGAAATTATTATTGAAGCATCTATACAAAATAGCAATATAATTTTAACAATAAACGATAATGGTGTGGGGCTAAATAAATCTAAAAAAATTAATGAATTAGAAAATCCAAACCATCTATCGCAGGGTACTACATTACAACAACGTAGAGCCAATTTGTATAATATAGATGTACAATATCAACAAGCAAAAAACAAAATAGGCACTCTAGTAATTTTAACTTTTAAATTAGAAGAAAATATATGAGCATCAAAACAATAATTGTAGATGATGAACCTAATAACATTGCATTTTTAAAATTGATATTAGTAGAAAATTGTGAAGCAATAGAAATAATAGAAACAACTAGTAATGCAAACAATGGTTTGCAAATGATAAAAGAATTGCAGCCACAATTGGTTTTTATGGATATAGATATGCCTGGTATGACAGGGCTAGAGCTGTTGAAAAAACTAGAACCATTAAATTTTGAAGTAATTTTTGTAACCGCTTTTAACCAATATGCTTTAGAAGCTTTTGACTATAATGCAGTAGCTTATATTACAAAACCAATAGTAACCGAAAAATTAGTAGCTGCAGTAGAAAAAGCAAAAAATAAAATTGCTACAAAAACTTATACCGAAAATATATTTTCGATGCTACAAAATACACACCAAATAAACGAAATAAAAAAAATAGCATTGCCTACTATGCAAGGTTTACAATTTGTAAATGGCGAAAATATTTTGTATATTGAAAGCAACGGTAATTATTGTAATTTTTATTTGCAAAACAATACCAAAGTTATGGTTAGTCGCCAACTTGGCGAATACGAAAAATTGTTATCAGCAGATACATTTGTACGCATTCACGACAAGTATATAATAAACCTGCATTATATAAAAGAATATATAAAAGGCAGTGGTGGCGAAGTTGTTTTAGAAAACGGTATAAACCTAAGTGTAGCCTCAAGGCGAAAAGATGAGTTACTTAATAGATTTGAAAAATGGTTGAGAAAAAAATGAATAAATGTAGTAAGTAGTCTTTGTATTTTTTTAGATAGTAAAACCGAACTTTTTAAATTTTAAATGAAAAAAATTGAAATCCTAACTTAAAAACTATTTTCTCAATACTCATATCTCAATATTTCGCTACACTTATACAGCATTTCCTTACACTTATACAATCTGCCTTTTTTATTATGTAATAGTTTACCACTTTTATGGTGTTAAATGAAAAATATAAATTACATACATACATTAATTTTTATAAGCAGCTTGTTTTTGTGCAATAACCCATTTGCTCAGCAGCCCCTTAATCAAATAAATATTGTAAGCTTTACTGTAAAAAATAAATTACCAGCAGATGTAAGTACATGGGCTAGCATACCTGCAAGCGTAATGTTGGTAGCACAAAAATTGCCAACCATACAATTAAAAGAGGTAAAGCTTGTTTTGCAAATAAAATTAGCTGGTTCAAAAATTTGTGGCAATACCATACAAGCAGCTACAATAATGGATGCATTTGCGGTGCATAATTTTACAGTAAACGAATTGGTAAATATACTTGCACAATGCCCTAAGCTTACTACAAATACGTACACTTTATGTGCACAGTTTTTTAATATAGATAATTACCCAATAAGCCGAGAGTTTTGCAAAGAATTTATGGTAGGAGATTTTGCAATTACCTATAGTGCCCCACAAAATATAACACCAGCCAACGAAAAAACATTTAAAGAAACTACCATAAACTTACCAATAACATTTAGATGGATGCCCGTAACACCAAAACCAAACTATACAGTAACTTATAAGCTAAGAGTATGGCAACTTATGCAGGGGCAAACAGGAGTGCAGGCAATGAAAGCAAATGAGCCAATAATAGAAAAAGAAGTTACCAATATTACACAAGCAGTTATTACAAATTTAATAACTAGCCCTTGCAAACTACCTTACCTATGCGATTTTGTGTGGAGTGTACAAGCAATAGATAAAGATGGTAAACCAATAGGAAGAAATAGTGGCATGAGTGAATTGTATTCGTTTAAAATAAAATAGTGAATAGCGGAAATAATAAAAGGTGCTATCGCATTCTTTTGTATAATAAATTAGAAATAAATAAACCAATTAAATTAAACAACCAAAAACTAAAGCGTATGAAACACATTTTCACACTTCTGCTGGCAGTTATTTCGTTTTTTGCTAATGGGCAAAATCTTATAAGCCCCATTACCATTAACCTACCAGCAAACCCACCAGCAAATACTGCCGAATGGGCTACAGCATTGCCACCTGTAATGATACTGGCACAAACAAAATTGGTAAACGGACAAATAAATGGTATGGTGCAAGAAAGTAAAATACTTGTTACTATTAAAAGTGGCGGTAGCAAAGTTTGCGGTACTTACACACCACAAACAGCGCCAATAAGTGGATTTAACTCCGCCAATAAAAATTGGACTGGTACCAATGTGCTTAGCTTATTAGGGCAAGAATGTACTCTGAAACCAGGTAGCTACGAGTTGTGTGTACAGTTTTACAGCTTCGATGGTAGAATAATTGGCGAAAACTGCAAACCCTTTACCATTGCCGATAAAAAGCAAGAAGCCGAAAGTTACAGCCCACCACAAAATATTAGCCCAGCCAACGAAAAAAGGTTTAAACCAGAAGAAGTAAAAGGCGCACTAACATTTAGATGGACACCAGTTGTGCCAAAACCAAAAGAGCAAGTAACATATCGCTTAAAAGTGTGGCAATTAATGCAAGGGCAAAGTAGTACACAGGCAATGCGTACCAATCAGCCTATTGTAACAAAAGATGTAGATAATATTACACAAGCCATAGTTACAAATATTTATACTGGGCCATGCCGCCCACCATACCTGTGCGATTTTGTTTGGAGTGTGGAAGCAGTTGCAAGAGAGGCAGCTCAAGGCACACCAAAGAGTTTTGGCAGTAGTACTCCCACAGCATTTAGTGTAGGCTCGCCTGAGTGCCATTTAGAATTTACAAAAAATTTGAAGGATAGTACAACTGTTATTTGTAAAGGGCAAACTGCAAATGGAGGCAATATTTATAATGTATGTACTTGGCTTTATAACAAAAATAATAGCACTTCAAATGCTTTAACTGTTACTAACTTAACTAGTATAATTGCTGGTAACATTATAAGTGCGGTTACACCTGTATTTAGTTTTGTAATACCTGCCGGAGGAGCTCAAAAAGTATGTTTCGATATTTCTGTACCAGCTGCTCAAACACATATTAAAGTAAAAGCATTTTCAAATTATGCAGGTGCCGATGGTAGCGATTGTACCTCAAACCCATTATCCGATTCAATACCACTTACGCCCTGCCGCTGCAACCTATGCGATAGCAATGTAGTGAAATGGGAAATACAATCAGAAATAAAATACGATTCTACCTCTACCAATAATATACTAACACTGCATAACGATGTATCGTTTAGCCCTTATAAGGTAGTAAAACTAAGTACCGAAATTGTAGATTTTTATTGGTACACCGAAGGCGATTGTAAAAAATGCAATACCAACGATTATTATTTTGGTAATATAGTAAGTGGCACTATTAGCGGCACCAGTTTTACCAATGCAGGTACAAGTGTAGCTGGCCCTGGTGGTACACCAATACCTAGTAGCCATCAACTAGATTTTATAGCAAACTCACTTGCAGGCGCAACCTTAAACAACGATACGTATTTAAACATTAGCCTACCACCACAAACACAGCTTAGTTGCTGTACAGATTGTTTTAGATTTTGCATACGCTACACCGTAACCTTTATGGATAATGGAGTGTGTAAAACATGCAGCATTGTAAAATGTTATGAAAGTAAACGCAAGCATAGAAAAACTGAATTACAGCAAGCAATAAATGCATGTGGTGAGCCAAATATTATCCAAACAACTGATAATACTCATCTAATTAAATAAAATTTAAGTCATCAAATAAAATATAGAAAGATGAAAAAGATAATAATAATATTAGCAATACTAGTTACAATTTTTTTGCCAAAAATAGAGGCTCAAATTTTAACTGCTGGAGATGCTGTAGTAACATTTAATGATACTGTTTGGTATTTTGGATCTGGTACACCTCCAAAAAATTTGGTAATGGAGGTTTTAAGAACAGGAAATACTGCGGCTGCAGCTCCTAATGTTGGGTCTATAGCTAATCCTGTATTAAGTTGGGGGTCGTTTATGTATTATGATGCAAGATGGACAAGTGCAAATCTCGGAAAAATATTTGGAGTTACTATTGACAACAATAAGAACATTTTTGTAACTGCAACTGGTTTTTTTGGAACACAAATAGTAGGTAAATCTACAGGAGGTGTTTACAAAATTGATGGTATTACTGGTACACCATCATTGGTTAAAGATCTAAATTTAGGTGGTTTAGCTACAGATAATGCTTTAGGAAATATTAAATATTTTAATGGATACTTGTACATATCCAATTTAAAAGATGGAAAAATTTATAGCATAAATGCAACTACATATGCTACGGCTGCAACCTATTCTCCTACTGGATGGGCAGCTACAGATAAACCGTGTGGTTTAGCAATACGAAATATTGGAGGTACTCCAAAACTATATTTTAGTAGAAATGGTTTTAATGCTGCTACAACTGGTATTTATTCCATTGATTTATTAGCTGCAGGTTTGTTTGGGGTAACTCAAACAACCGAAATTCCTATAGCGTCATTAACTAACAATGCTGACCCAATTACTGATATTGCTTTTAGTAAAACTGGCAATCAAATAATTTTAGCACAAAAAACAAATAGCAATAGTGTATGGAATGTGCCAAATGCTTCAATAGGTGGCTATGCCCATGCATCTACAGTTATTAAATATAATTATGTAGGAGCCAGTTGGGTAAATGCTGCAGCAAATTTTCAAATTGGATACGGAATTGCACCTTACAGAAATTGCGCAGGAGGGTTAGATTTTTCTGAATTTCAAATAAATAAAAATAAAGTAATTTTTTGTGATACATCAATCTACACAACTGCAGATGCAATAACTTTTGGTAATGCACTGCCACCAGCTCCTACATTTTCTTTATGTTATGGTGTTACAGGCTTTAATAATCAAACTGGAGCAGGCTCTAATACAGGTATAAATATAGACGTAAACAATGATCTTAGCGGTACAAGTATGTATAAAGGACACTATGGTGATATAGAAATATTAGACACCACTGTTGCTTGTACACTAGCTTGTCAATGCTCGCAAAACCCAAAAATATATTTGACATGGGCAAGTGGTGCAAATGGTGCATTGCATTCGGACACTTTAAAATTAGCATGTGGTGAAACCTATACAGATAAATTAAAATGTTTTCAACCATATATTATAAGTGTGGATAGCCCTTGTGGAGCTAATTGCCAACCAGATAGTATCATAACCACTATACAACCACCTACTGGGCCTTTGCAGGTTTCGTATAGTTTGGGAGGTACAACATTAATTGCAAACCAAGTAGGCACATACACTGTTACTATAAAAGTAAAATGCAATGGCAAATGGTGTCCACCTTGTGTAATTAGGTTTATACAAACACAAAAATGCGAGCCACCTTGCGATAATTGTAAAGATAAAGTATCGTTTGAATTTGACTCTGGTGCAAGTAGTGTAAGTGTGCAAACCCATCCTTTAGCATCTACCCTAAATGCAACATTTGTACTTGGCGGTGGTGCTGATACATACACAAATGTAAGAGCCAATATTGTAGATTTTCAAATTACAAGCGATAACCCGGCTTGCTTACAATGTTACAATACACCCAATCAATGGGGTAGTATAATAAGTGGTGGTATTAGTGGCTTTACACCTACAATCACATCTTACCCTAGTGTATCTCCATTTAATGGCAACAACAACCCCAGAGAAATTAATTTTAGTACTACCACTCCTACAACAATACCAATGGGTACTAATTTAAACCTAAGTATTAAAGTACCAGGTGTAAACCCTTTAAGTTGTTGCTGTATAAAAATAGTACTGTACATAAAAATTACTTACCGCAATAATAAGTGCGAAGAGTGTACAAAAATAGTACGTGTAGGCTTTACCGAATGCCCAGGAGGCAATGCAGACCCAGCTACAGGAAACCCTAATGGTGGTAATGCTACATTTGATCCGGATGGAGGACACCCACAATTTAGAATGCATGCTCCTAATGCTGAAGATGCACAAAAAAATAATAAAGCAAGTTATATTGGTCATGTAACTTTATTAAGATAAAAAAAATATCGGTTGGTGCAATATACACCAACCGATATAAAAAACATTTACGTACTTAGTATCCTTAGTTCACTTTGTGCGATTAAAAAATAAATATATAAAAAAATGAAAAAAATAATTTTTAGCATAATAACCATTGTATTTTTTTCAAATACAATAGCACAAATACCTGACCCATGCACAGGTGCAGGCGCATTGCAGGCCATAGATATTGCTAGCCCTTGTAATTGTGCCGAGGCTCAAGCTGGCACATCATGCAATAAATCTGTATTTGCTACACAAGGCTTGGCCGATGCAGCTATCAACAGTTACTTAACTACTCAAAGTGGCTATGGCCAACCTACAATACCTGTGGCTTGGCAAGATGTGCGTTCAGATAATATGATGTTGAACGGAACTGGTGTTGTAAAACATGAATTTTCTACAGAGTTTACCACAGGCGCAACAGACATAACTTTAAATGCAATAAATATTTGCCAAGTAAAAAATACTTGTAATGCTATGTGTCAAGATTATAAAATAATAGAAAAATC
Organism: Ferruginibacter sp.; assembly: GCA_013141435.1. Lineage (GTDB taxonomy): Bacteria > Bacteroidota > Bacteroidia > Chitinophagales > Chitinophagaceae > Ferruginibacter. The sequence goes on along the minus strand of JABFQZ010000011.1, from coordinate 118,825 downwards.
TACTGGTGTTTGTGGTACAAATTTACTAACACCTACTTTAATTACATCTGGTTTAGACCCTGCAGTAAAATATAGACAATATACCGTAAGCCCAAGTACTACATATATTATTAGCAGAACAATTTATTACGATGGTACAAGTGCTGGTTGCTTTACAAGTTGGACAGGCAGCGATGGCAGTGCAAGTGGCGGAGCAAAAATAACTGCACAACATTGGTTTTTATGGAGCACCACAGGTGTGCTTGCCATAAGCGATTTAAAACTTACGGCAACCCAGTTAAACAATACTGTAATGCTTAATTGGAGCACATTATACGAAAACAATAATGCCAAATTTGAAATTGAAAAAAGTGTTGATGGTATAAATTTTATAAAAATAGAAAATGTATTATCGAAGGGTAATACTACAACGCAAAATAATTATTGGATTCAAGATAACAAACCAAATGCACTTAATTATTATCGAATAAAAGCCATTGCATTTGATGGTAAAGTAAGTATATCTGCAACAGTAAAACTTTTACTAAAAACAAATAATACCACAATAATTATAGCACCAAACCCAGTAAAAGAAACGGCTAATATTGTATTAGAAAGTAAAATTGCAAATACTGTATCGTTTAAAATTATTAATACAACGGGCAATACTGTTGCTACTGGCAATATGCAATTGCAAAGCGGTATAAATAAAATATCTAAAAATATAAGTACACTAGTAGCAGGTACTTATTTATTTGTAAGTGAAGTAAATGGAGAAAGGGTGAGTGTGAGATTTGTAAAGGAATAGCAAAATATTTTTTTTAATGAATTTTAAAATATACTGTAAAGTATAATTCTATTAAATAAATGATACACAATTATGCAAAAATCCTTTTAAGCCAAATACTAAATAGCATATAATACCACCATTAAACTAACCAACATGAAACAAGTTTTTATCATTTTCTTTTCACTAGCATTTTTGCAAAGCCAAGCACAAAAGAAAAGTCCAGTAACCATAAGTGGCACAGCCGGTGTAACCTACGAGGGCTATGGGCTTACCACTAGGCCTGTAGGTTGGGCAGGCTATCCGCAACGTCGCCCATGGAACCAAGTACGATTTAATTTTATGCCTACAATAAATTTTAGCAAAAATTTTTCGATGCCAATGAATTTTAATTTTGCAGCTTTTCCTACAAATTTTGCAGGACCATTTGCTGGTATAAAAAATCAAAATATAGGGCAGTATCTTACCAACCCAATGAATAATTTTGGGCTAAACCCTACCTATAAATGGGCAGAGTTTCAGTTGGGTACACAATACCTAAAATACTCCGATTTATCTACAGGCGACATAGGTATTTTTGGTGCAGGCTTTTCGTTAAAACCCGGCGATTATAGGTTTAAATTTTTTGCAGGTCAATCACAGCAAGGTATAAATTATGCAGCTTTACCAGCACCTGGTGTATTAGGTGCATACAAGCGTACTCATTACATGTTTAGCATAGGTAAAGAAAAAGAAAATAATTATTTGCTTGCTTTTAATTTTGCAAAAGGAAAAGATAATATAAGCTCTGCAATAATCCCACCGCCTGTTCCCGGCACACCTACACCATTGCCCGAAGAAGGATTTACCGTAAGTATGCAAGTAAATAAAGATTTTAAAAAAGGCTATTATATAAAATCGGAAGGAGCAAATTCTATTTATACAACCGATGAAAATGCTTTGGTAAACCCAGCTATGAAAGGCTTTAAACCATTTATAGAGGCAAAAAATTCTACCAAATCTGATTATGCAGCTAATCTTTCTTTTGGTAAAAAATCTACTAATTTCGATTTAGGTATGGGTGCAAAGTATGTAGGTGCTGGCTTTCAGTTGCCTGGCTATCCGTATATGCAGCCCGATAAGTTTGATTATACAATAAACACTAGATTTAATGCTTGGAAAAATAAAAGCAATGTGGTAGCAAGTATTGGTCAACGTTTCAATAATGTATCTGGCTCTGCTCCACAAACCAAACAACTCATTGGTATGCTTAATTGGTTTACACAGTTTAACGATAAGTTTAGCTTAAATGTAAGTTTTAATAATTTTGGATTTAACACACCTGGGGTTTTAATGCCAGGTGGTACTAGTATTAAAAATGTAAGCACCGATGCTGGTGTAAATCCAACCTATACTTGGACTAACACTAAAATGAGCAACACACTTAGTTTGAGTTACAATTATAGTAATTATAAAGAAACACTTATTCCTTTTGGTGGTGGCGTTGGTACTACTACTTTAAATAATACACACACTGGTTTACTATCTTACATACCAGTTTATTTTACCAAAAAAATATCTCCCGATTTTAGCCTTTTGTATTTTTATAATGATGCCTCAGGAGCTAAAATAACTTTTGCTACAATAAGTGCTGGACTTGCTGTGCCAGTGGCAAAAGATAAAGTAAAGTTAAGAGGGCAGTTGCAATATACTCTAAGTACTTTTAATAGTTTTACACCCGAAAATAATATTATTGCAAGCTGTAATGTAGATGTAAAATTGAGCAAAAAATTTACTTGGACAAATTATTTTACAACCAATTATTATAAATATGGCAATGCATTGGGTGTACCATACATTGGCGCAAATTATTTAGAAAGTGCTGTACGTACAGGGTTTCAATATAGATTTTAGACAATAGAATAAGACTACAAACACCAATGCGTACTTTGTAACTTTTGTTACTTTGCGTAATAAAAATAACATCATGAAAAATAAAATACTTATAGCATTATTTGTACTTTGCACAACAATAGCAAATGCTCAGCTTACTACTAATTTAATTGTAAACCCACGCCCACCAGCCACATTAAGTAAGTGGGCTATAACGCAAGGCACCATTACATTTGTTGCAAATAATATTGCAGGAGGTGCAAGATCTGTAAAAATAAAAACAACCCTTAAATCGGCTGATGGTACGGAGGTTTCTATAACTAACTTAAATTTAGCCCCAACTTTAGTTTTGCAAAATGGGCAAACAATTTTAAATGCAGCTACTGTGTACCCTTTAGAAATGCAACAATTTACAAGCAAATTTCAAAACGCTTTAAATAGAACTGGTAAACTCTCTGCCGATAATTATCAACTATGTGTAGAGCTTGTAGAGCCTGCTACTTTTCAACCACTTACTACGCCAAAATGTGGCACATTTTATTTGGCAGCTGTGCAATTACCTATTGGCATAATGCCTGCTAATGAACAAGTACTTGATATTGCAAAAGCACAAACAGCTATAATGTTTAGGTGGACACCACTTGCCCCACGACCGCAAGAAAAAGTGCAATATCGCTTACAAGTTTTTGAAATTTTAGAAAACCAACAACCTATGCAAGCATTGCGAAGCAACCAACCCTTATTGGATAAAAATATAATTGCCGCTACTCAATTTATTTGGCAACCACAAGGTATATTAGGTAATGTAAACGATTTAAGCGATGATACAATAAGCATTGCACAAAGTGTAAAATGCGGTGGTTGTAAAGGATGGAACGGCAAACTATTTATTTGGAGCATACAAGCTTTAGATGCCCTTGGTACTCCAATAGGTACTGATATTAATAGTGAAGGAAGAAGCGAACCAATAATTTTTAGTGTGAAGAGAAAAATAAATCTTAAGCATTAACAAACTAAGTTAGCAATTTTCTGTTGTAACAATATTACATGGTATGAATAATTATATGGCAATTATTGTGGTACAATTACTCATACTTATCAAAGTGTGGCAAACATATTTATATTTAGTTTGCTAATTTTATTCAAATTTACATCCTAGTAAATATCAAATTTAATTTGAAATTTACTAGGATATATTAATTAAATATTTATTAAATATTTAATTAAAAATTCACTAATGCCTATTACTCTTATTCCTCCTTTAGTAATATAATTAACATCAGCAGGGCATATTATAAATTTTGTGTTGCATTTTAAATCTTCTACAGCCTGATAATATCCTTTACTAATAATAGGTGCTTTACTAAATTTTATTTCTATGCATGCTTTTACTACATGCCCTCGTACAAGTACTAAGTCGCATTCTGCGCCAGCTTGCGTACGATAGTAATACATATCTAACCTATTTTCTTTTGCATATAATATTTGACTAATTACGTATCCCTCCCAAGAAGATCCCACCGATGGATGACTTGTTAATTCTTTTTCATTTTGCACTCGTAATAAAAAATGTAAAATACCTGTATCGTTTATATAAACTTTAGGTGCTTTTACTAGTCGCTTACCAATGTTTACATAATAAGGTTTTAACCTTGTTATAATAAATGCTGCCTCTAAATAATCTAAATATCGCTTTGTTGTAGTACCAGTTATATCTAAAGATGCACCAAGTTTTTCGGCATTTAAAATACCACCTTGCAAGTGGGCTAACATGCTCCAGAGTTTACGCATGGTAATAGACGAAAATTTAATATCAAATAATAATGGCAAATCCTTTTCGATGTAAGTAGTTATGAATGAATCTAACCAAGCCGCTAACATATTGCTATTGCGTATTGTTAAGGCTTGAGGAAAACCTCCTCTAAACCAATGTTTGTTTACACCTATTTTAGCAGGTAATTCATGTAGCCCTATAGGGTGTAAATAAAAATATATTACTCTACCAGCTAAACTTTCAGATGCACCTTTTAATAAATCTGGCGAAGCCGAACCAGTAATAATATATCGAGCAGGTTTTCTTTTTTCGTCTATCATGGCTCTAAGCAATGGAAATAAACTAGGTATTCGCTGTACTTCATCTATTAATACACATTCATTTATATAACTTTGCATAAATTCCTCTGCGGTATATTTTAATTTCTCAAAGTCGCTATTTTTTTCAAGGTCTATATACACAGATTTTTTGAGCCTATTTTTAGCTACCAATTTTACTAATGTAGTTTTACCTACTTGCCTTGGGCCAAGAATTACTATGGCAGGAAAAACCTTCAATGCTTTTTCAATAGTTGGTTGCAAAGCTCTTTTTATCATATTGCAAATATACTAACATCCTTGTAAATTTCAAATATGATTTGAAATTTACAAGGATGTTAAATTAATAAAAGCTATATCTTTTATACAAAAAAGCCGCTTGCAATATTTTGCAGCGGCATTTATAAAATACACTTCCCCCAAAGTGTAGTTAAATTATAATATTACTTCCCATTATTTTCACAAATATTATTTATCATCTGATTTATAAGTGGTGCTATATTTTGCAAATTTGCTGATGTGGCTTGAATAGCGCCAGTATTGTTGGCTATTAACTTTAACGAATAATTTGAAGCTACAGTAGGCTGTGAAGTGACTAAAATACATTGTACACCATTTACATTAGCCAGTGAAGCAAGGTTGGTTAAAAATGTATCATCCGTTGGATTTGCTATACCGTCATCGCCACCATCTACATCATCAGTAATAATTATAACAAATTTATTTTTAAAAGGTCGCCATGCGCCAGCAAATGCGCTGTTTATAATTACATCGGCTAGCATGCCACCTGGTTCTGGAGCTGTAGTCATTCCCCAACCTATTGGAAAAGACACTGTATTTAATTTTGCAAGTTGTGCATTAAACGATATTTTATTTGCAGTATTAAATTTTTCCATCATGGTTAAATATTGATCATGCGTAGTTCCAGTTGTTTTTTTTATTTTTTGTGGAGCAGGCAATACCAAGTAATCTGCTTTGGTTAAATAGTTTAAAGTTCCTCCTTTATTTGTTTCATCAAAAATGGATAGCGACAATCTGTAATCTCCTCCCGATTTTGCAATAATTGTATTGGCTATGCTATTTATATTTGTTTTTATACTATCAATGACATAGCCCATACTGCCTGTATAATCTACTACAAATGCTACATCCATGCCTGTTTCGCATTTGTATGGAAATGTATCTTGCTCTACTACATTGCAGGTTGTTTTTTTGCAAGAGCTACTTATTGCTATTGTAAAAAACATAGCAACAATAAATTTTATTTTTTTCATAATGTTTATTTTTTATTTTACACAACAAAGCCACATAAACAAATTGTACAATGCAACTTCGTTGTGTAAAAAATTATTGGTTATTACAAATTACTTTCATTTCTGTTCTTCTATTTATGCTGTGTTGTGCTTCGGTGCAGTTTACTCCATCGGCACATTCGTTAAGCAATTTACTTTCGCCATAGCCTTTTCCCGATATTCTATCTCTTGCTATGCCTTGGCTTACTACATAATCTACAGATGCATTTGCTCTATTTTGCGATAATGTTTGGTTATACTCTGTGCTGCTACGGCAATCGGTATGGGAACCTACTTCTACTTTTACACTAGGGTTATCTAGCATAAATTGTACAAGTTTGTTAAGCTCTGGTTTAGCATCGTCTTTAATATTATATTTATCTAAATCAAATAAAATATTTTTTAAGTTTATTGCTTTACCACAATCTATTGGCTCTGCACACATTTCTAACTTTACAAATAAATTTTTATCTCTGTTGTAATTTGATGCAGTTATTTCTTCTATTTGCGAAAAGAATTTATCTTTTTTACCATACAAAATATAATTGCCAGCAGCAGGTAATTGTAGTAAGTAATTTCCATTAGCATCGGTAATAGTTGTTTTTATAAATGCTTGCTCCTTGTTTTCTAAAACTACTGTTATACCAGCAATTGTTTTGGTAGTGTTGCATTCAAAAATTTTGCCTTTTATGATAAAATTTTTATTGCCATACACAATAAGTTTTTGCACTACTTTATTTTTATTCAGCAAAAACTCAGTTTTTGTAGCATTATTACCTTCCAAGGCTACTGTAGCCAATGTACCCTCAATGGTATAATCATCGGGCAATATTTTTTCGAAAACTATTACACCAAACGTATTTGTAATACCCGTAAGTACCACATCTCCTGTGTTGTTTTTTACTACTACTTGGGTATTTGATAAAAGCTCGCCTGTATATTTATCTTTGGCTGTTACGGCCAAACTATACTCTGGTAAGCATTCTTCTTTATCTTTATTTTTTTTGCCAAGTTTTAATATTACACCTGCAAATACACCTACCGATGTTACTGTACAATTGCAAGGATCTACTCGGTAATAAGGTGCACCACTATATGTATTTGGTGTAACCGATGTATTTATTGGAATATATTTTGCCGAAAAACCTAATGCAGGATCTACAAGTTCTTTTACTTTATTGTGTACCAAATAATATGCACCAACACTTACACCAAAATTGCTATTGAAAAAATAGCTTGTTCTTATATGTGTTTTGTAGGACAATACATTTTTTGAATTATAACCTGCATGAAAATTTAATAACTCTTGTGGTAAAGTTGTAGTTTCTTTATGTTCTACTCTACCACCTTTTATAGACGAAAAACCAACTCTTGTATTTAGCTCAGCAGTAAATTTGCCTGTATTACTTTGGTATTTAAAACTTGGGCCAATGCCATAAAATAATCTGGTTACTGGATTTTCTACAATAGAAAAACTGGTAAGTGGTACACTGGCTGCATTTATTAAATTGGTGGCAGGGAAAGTGCTTTGTGTGTTATTTTTTATATAATCTATATCTGCACCTAAGCCTATTACACCCCAATAATAATCGGCCGAAAGTCCAATATCGATGCCAGTTTTGTATTTTATAAATGGGGTATTATTGTTAAAATTTGGTATGTCAGCACCTACTCTTGGAGCTATTTGAAAATAACTTTTGCTCACAACATTATCTAATTCTGATTTTATTTGAGCTTGTACTTGTATCGAAAAAATAACAAGTAAGCATATTGTAATTACTAATTTTATTTTTTTCATTTTTATAAGTTTAATTTGTTTCACACCACGAAACAAAGATTACAGCGAAACAAAAGATTTAATTTTAAAGAAAATACAATGCAGTTTTTTACTGCATTGTATTTTATAATTTTTATTTACCTGGGCAAATAACTTTCATTTCTGTTCTTCTATTTATGGAGTGTTCCGCTTCTGAGCAGCTTACACCATCGGCACATTTGTTTAGCAATTGTGTTTCGCCATAACCTTTACCTGTAATACGGTTGCTTGCTATTCCTTGGCTTACAACATAATCTACTGAGGCTTTAGCTCTGTTTTCTGATAATGTTTGGTTGTAAGAATCGGTATTTCTACAATCAGTATGTGAGCCTACTTCTACTTTTACACTTGGGTTATCTTGCATAAAGCGTACAAGTCTATTTAATTCTTTTTTAGCTTCGGCTTTTATGGCATATTTATCTAAATCAAACAATATGTTTTTAAGATTTATTGCTTTACCACAATCCACTTTTTCGGCACATATTTCTAATTTTACAAATAAGTTTTTATCTCTGTTATAATTATCTGATGTTACTTCTTCTGTTTGCGATAAAAAGTTTTCTTTGCGGCCATACAAGTAAAAAATTCCTGCTTCTGGCAATTGCAACATAAAATTTCCATCGGCATCTGTCATAGTAGATTTTTTGAAAGCAAGATCGATATTTTCTAAAACTACATTTATGCCAGATATAGGTGTAGTACTATTACACTCAAATGCTCTTCCTTTTACAATAAAATTTCTGTCGGCATAAATAATTTCTTTTTGTATTACTTGATCGCATATTAGTTCGCTTTCTTTTATATTGCTGTTTTCTAAAGCTACATTATTTAACAAGCCAGATATGGTATAATCACCGGCTACAATTTTTTCAAATACAAATACTCCAAACGAATTTGTTTTACCTGTTTTAATAATTTCGCCAGCATTGTTTTTTATAACAACATCTGTGTTAGGCAATATTTCTTTTGTGTATTTGTCTCTAGCTGTTACGCCCAAAGCATATACTGGGCAGGTACTACAGCATTTAGTTTTTTTAGTACGTACAGTTTTTGGCGCTTTTGTTTTATGTGAGCCACCTATCCAATATTTTACACCTACATTGGCACTTATATAGCCCAGGTTTTTGGTTTTGTATGGGTCTTGATAATCGAATAGTTGATTATTGGTATTTACGTTTCCAGGATTTGTAAAATAGCTAACTTGTCCACTTGCATATTGTGCACCTTCCATTTTTGGCACAGCAATATACCAATAGCTTGCGCCAGCATGTATCGATATTTTTGGCGATACAAAATACTCGGCACTAACACCTGCCTTTGCCAAAAAACTAAGCTGTCCATCTTCTTTTATTGCAAATGCAGCTGCAGGAGTACCTACCATAGCTATTTTACTAAAATATTTATTGGACATGCCAAATTGTTCAAAAACAGCATCTCCTTTCATTATATAATTACGAGTACCAGCCCCAAATGGGCCTGTTAATATTACAGTAGCTGGGTCAGCTATAGTTTTATTGCCCGCTATATAATAATACCCTACTTTATTATAGCTAATACCAGCTTGCAAATAAGCATTTACTTTAAAAGCTTTACTACCTAACCAAATTTCGGGACCAGCTAATAAATATACACCTCTAAAGTTTTTATGGTATTCGTCTGTAATGTTTTGTTTGCTAAATGTTATCGATTTATCATCTAGCCCAGAAGTAATTATAGGGTGTGTACCACCAGTAATACTATCGTAAATCATTTTTCGATTTAGAGTGCCCGATTGCCATTTTGATGCATCTCTTGCAATGTTTAAATAACCTAAAGCACCACCAAAGCCAAATACACCATTATTGCCTCTTGTGCCAAAATTTAATTCAATAAACTTGCCATCTTTTAAATACCACATAGGGTTGGTATTGGCATATTTACTTTTAAGCAAATAGCCGCCACGCATACCAATGTAACTTTTTGGTATAAAAGTTTGGCTAGTAGATGATGTTGTAGTTGACTGCCCATAAATTAATTGCACACACATCATTAATGCAATTAGGGGTAGATAATTTTTCTTCATAAAGTTAATTGTTATTTATTTATTAAATGATTAGTGTTATGATGAGTATCGACTTACAAATTTTCTCTTTTAACTTATTTTTTCTTAAGAAAAAAAATGAGAGATTATCACACTTAAATAACACAATACAAAAATGCGAAATGACTAACTCTAAGGCAATGAGTTAGCAACTAATAATAGTTGTAAAATCAACGGTTTTATTTTCCGTTGTTTAACGGGGTATTATTTTTTAAAGACAGTAAATGTCTATTACTAATTTTGGTTTGGCAAAAAAGTAATTTATAAAAATATAAAAAAGTGGAGGGTATTATTAACCTGAGTTCTGGTTAAGAAAATCTAAAAAATAAATTTTTTCTTTTTTCAAAATAGGTTTAGTAGTGCTTACTTTTTTGTCTTGATACAAAAAAGTAACAAAAAAATCAAGGCTTTAGAAAAAAAGCTAAAAAATGAATTGCTTGTCTAAAATGAAATCAGTTTGAGCAGCAGAATAAAGCCCATCTGTGGTGCGACTTACGAGCTATGAATATATCTCAGCATTAGAAACATTTATTTCATTTTTTAACGACAAGCATTTCATTTTTTTTAACGCTTTTTTTCTAAGGCCGATAAAGCTCCATAATTTGCGAACTATCTGATTTATACTTTGAAGCAATTTTACTTTTATTAAAATATTTTGCAAAGGCATGCAATAAAAATTGAATTTAGTATTTTATTTTTAAAATAAATTTCAATAGTTATAGTAAATTCAATAGTTTCTAGCAATAACTTAACCCGAACTCAGGTTATTACTCTATGAAAGGAGGAATAGTGTTATAAAAGAATGTGAATCCAAAAACACTTACGTTATCTTTTATGAGCGTTTCTTTTTTTCTTTGCTACTTTGTTTTTTGAATATACTGTTACATTATCAGGCACTTCGGTATCACCTAAATATACTTGTACACATTCATTTAAAATTTGGTATTTGTTTGCTAAAAATAATTGCATTTTATCTTCAGGCAATATAAGTTCGTACTTGCCATTAGCAGCAATTTGATTATCGAAAAGTGGATTATATCTATTGAACGTAAGAATATCTACCGCAATATTTTTTGCAATAATAACCGAGCTGTATTTTCCTGCAATGGTTTCTGTAGATGCTGTTTCCATTTCTTGTACAGTAATAGTTGGTTTATTATTGTATGGATTTACTGCACTGCCTTTCCCTCCAGTATTTAAAGCATAGCCAGTATTGGAAGCATTTATATTACCATTGCCACCAGCTTCCATAATATAATGTGTAGCTATAAATTTTTTTACATGGTTTCTACTCTCTTCGGGTAAGTAATATTGTAGCTGCCAAAAATTTCGGCTACCGCTATTTCTTATTGCCGAAAAAACCCTACCAGGACCACCATTATAAGCGGCTATTACCAATAACCAATCTTTAGTTTGCTTATACAATTGCAACAAATATCTAGCTGCCGCATGTGTACTTTTAAAATAATCTCTACGCTCATCTATTACACCATTTACTATCAAGCCCATTTCTCGGGCAGTATATGGCATAAATTGCCATGGGCCACCAGCACCTACCCAGCTTGTAGCAGTTGTTTTAAGATTACTTTCTATTACTGCTAAATATTTTAACTCTTTCGGAATACCATATTGTGTAAGTATATTGTCTATTAAATTAAAATGCGGTATACACCAACTTTTCATGTTTGTTAAGTATTTGCCATGTGCTCTCAAATAATCTTGCATATATTTTTCGGCGTTTGGGTTTACTTGGCTTGTGTAGGCTACAGCTGTATTGTATGTATATGAAGGAAATAAATTTTTAAACCCATACCTTGTAAGTTGACTAAAATATTGCACTTTATCTCTTTTAGGTACTGTTCTGTTTTCTATAATTTCATCAATTAATTCATCTTGTTCTTTTTCATTTTGCAAAATCGTATCGTTTACAAGTAGCGTACTATCCTGAGCAATCAATTGCAAAGAAAATATTAATGAGAAAAATAAAAATATAGTACTTTTTTGTATCATTTTTAAAAAGAATTGAAAATATTTATTACAGAGAAATCGAAGGAAAAAATCTGTTTAAATCTATTCTAGCTAAGGGCAAAAAAAATAAAACGACAGAGAAAAAAAAACTGTGTTGTTTGTTTTACTTCTACATTTTCTTTTATTACAAATTTTATTTATACATTTTCTCCAATACCATTATCCTATTCCACCTGCAACAAAAGTACTTCATCTTTTTATAGCTTAATACAGAAACTCAAAAATTCTTGTTATTATAATGTGAAAATATCGGTATTAGGTAAATAAAGTTTTTAAAGGACAAAAGTGATAAAATAGTTAAACACATAAAAAAGCCACTTACCGTATTGGTAAGTGGCTTTTTTGCTTATAAAAAATATTATTCAGCTACAACTTCAAATTCAACTTCGGTTTCGTTACCGTTACCAAAATCAATGTTTGCTTTGTAAGTACCTAATTCTTTTATTTCATCTACTAAAGTAATACGACGACGATCTATTTCGTAGCCTTTTTGCTCTTTTATAGCTCTTGCTATTTGAACAGTTGTAACACTACCAAATATTTTGCCAGTAGTACCTGTTTTAGCACCAATTTTTAAAGCACCATCTTTTAAAACAGCTATTACACTATTTAATTCAGCCAATAATTTAGCTTCTTTTTTAGCAAGATGTTTTACTTTTTCTTGCATTTGTTTTAAATTGCTAGGGCTTGCCTCTACAGCTAATTTTTTGGGTATAAGAAAATTGCGGCCATAACCGTTTTTTACTTCTACTAATTCGTTAGATCCGCCAAGGTTGTTTACATCTTGTATTAATATTACCTGCATAATTTTGCATTTTTACCCAAATTTTATTAATCTATAAATTAATAAAACCTTTCTCTACTTAAAGATTAGGGTGGTTAAAAAAAGTATTGAAATATATTAGTATCAAGTATCAAGATTAGTGAACAAAAAATGCAATAATGCTAGTGTTTAAAATCTTGTGTCTTGTGTCTAAAATCTTATTTCTTCTATTATTTCATTAAATCAGTAACATACGGTAAAATTGCCATTTGACGGGCTTTTTTTACAGCTTCGCTCACTTTACGTTGAAACTTTAATGAGTTTCCTGTAAGGCGACGAGGCAATAATTTACCTTGTTCGTTTAAGAATTTTTTCAAGAAATCACCATCCTTATAATCAATATAACGGATGCCCATTTTCTTAAAGCGACAATATTTCTTTGGGCGCTTTTCAGCTTTTACGGCTGTTAGATATTTAATCTCATTTGCTTTTGCCATGGTTTATGCTTCCGATTTTTGTGATGGTTCAAAATGTTTTACACCACTTCTCTTTCTACCATTGTACTCCACGGCGTATTTATCGAGTACTGTGTACATGTGACGCATGCTTGATTCGTCACGTAAAAGTTGAATTTTCAACTTTTCATTGAAGCTGGTTGGCGCACTGTATTCCATTACCCAATAAAGACCTGTAGTCTTTTTGGCTATAGGATACGCCAGTGATTTTAAGCCCCATGGGTTGCTGTGCGTTACGGTTCCACCGTTTTCTGTAACGAGTGTTTCGTATTTTTTCTGAGCGGCTTTAAATTCCTCTTCAGATAGCACAGGGGTAAAAATCACCATCAATTCGTAATTGCTCATTTCCCTGTTTTTTGTTTTTTTAAAATATTATTATCCGTTAATTGTAAACGGGCTGCAAAAGTAGGCTTTTTTTAAGTATTTAACAAATTTATGATAATATGTTCGAATAGTTGTTTTCTAGCTGATACTGCAAGAAGTTATTAATTTGTTTTATGATTATTATAAAAATTTGGTGTTGGCTTTTCAATTTGTATTATTTAAAGAGTTTATACATGCTTTAATTTTATAATGTTTAAGCCGCTATTCTAGTACCTAATATTTTTTCTATACCAACTTTTTTTCTTCGGGCAATTACAATTAAACTATTATCTATTAAAGTTATACTACTGCATTTGGTTAAACAATAATGACTTATGTAATGCATATTTATCAAATGGCTTCGGTGTACCCTTGTAAAAATTTCTTTGGGTAATTTATCTTCAAACCAATGCAGCACTTTAGCTACTACCAATGTTTTACCATTATTAAAAAACAGTTTGCTATAATTACTAGATGCTTCAATACGTACAATTTCGTTAAATAATATGCACTCTAAACCTTTGCAGGTGGGCAATAAAAGTGTTTTGGGGTTATTCATTTTTTACGATATTATTTATTTTATGGCCATACTGGCAATGCTCCACAACTTGCTGCTATCAATAATATTCGGTTATTTATTAATGAGAAATTGCTACTGGTTTTTGCTTGCACACTTGCAGCTGATGCGTTAGCAGCGCTGATTATACAAGGGTTAGGCGTACCAGCCGGAATAATAACATGAAAAGTAGAGTCGGGTACAATATTGCTATTCCAATTGGCTGCATTGTGCCAGTCGTTACTTATAGCACCAGTCCAAACGGCTAACTTTTGTGATACTGTAGCTACTGCAGTATCTTTATACCCAAAACTACTTGTGGCTATTAAACTATAGCTACCCAATGGTGCAGCTGTTGGAGTTGCTGTACTCCATGATGTTGCAAAACTTCCTGTGTTGTACAAAGGCAATAAATTATACGTTTCGTTATCACAAATAATAAACACTGTTGTATCTGGCCCCAAATGTGGGCGTACAGGAACCAAGGAATAGCCCAACATGTACTCACTATTTCTTCCTGTGGTAATGTATGTTTTTGCAATAGAATCTACATTAGCCGTTGCATCTAAAACCCAAATACCATCTGCATTGTGTGTGCGTTTGTATAAGAGCAATTGGTCGTGTATATACGAGGGCGGCAAATATGGATTTACATTGTAACTATATTTCAAATTATAATTTAGTTGATTTGTATCTGCTGCGACAAATACGCCAGCATATCTATCATTTCCTGCTAAAATTACTTGTCCATTTTGTGTATTTGGTTTTTCATTTACGCCATACACATGTACGCTTTGCACATTTGTACCAGCAGTTATTGTTGCCGCAATGGTATCTTTTCCTGCCAAACCAAATGGCACACTAGCAGTAGATATTACGCCGCTGTAGTCGTAGCGACTCGTATCGCCAATGGGCGCACTACTTATAGGTAAACTTGTGTTGTAGATTATACCATGCACTGTGCCTTTGTAATCGCTTATGGCATTGCCTCCACAGGTATTATTATCAAAACGATAATAGTGTGCAAGGTTGGCATAATTTGCTTGCGTAGCATTTATTTTCTTTGCTAATTGGTCTCTAATTTCTGTAAGGCTTAATATTTTATTCCACATACTTAGCTCATCTATTTTTCCATTCCAAGCATTTGTGGCTGTTGGTTGCAAGCCAATACCTGCTTTAAAACTTTCAAATTTTGCAGGCCAATAATTGGTAGTGCCTGTTGCTGTTTGAATGCCATTTATATAAGTGGTATATGTTTTTACAAGGGTATCCCAGCTCATAGCAAAATGATACCAACGATTTGGTTGAATAACATTTGCAACCAATACTGTGTCTTGAAACCCTGTATCAGTAGTATCTGTACCAAAAGTCATTTGCAATTTACCATCGGCTCTTGTAAATAAATTAATGCCTTTATAACCACCTTTGCTATTTCTAAAATGCGAAGTGCTAAACACAAATGCTTTTTCTTTTAATGTATTGGCATTAAACCAAGCCATCATGCTACCTTGTATTGGAGTGTTTCCTACATCGCCAATTTCTGCAAAAGACAATGCTGTACCATTTTGCGAAATCATATTTCCACTGCCGGGTGCTGCATCTTTGTTTACAGCAGTTGTGTTGGCACAAGTAAATATTGGTGTGCAATCTGTACCTGCTGTTAGGTAAGGATTGGCTGCACCAAAACTTCCTAAACCTGTTATTGATTTATTTTTTCCGTTCACCGTATTGTTGCCAAATTTAAAAAGGCTTATCAAATTAGCTTCCGCACCAGTAAGCGTTGCATTTAAGTTGGTACGTATTTGGTCGCCAGATAATGATGCATTCCATACCCTTACTTCACCCACATACCCTGCAAATGCATTGCCCCAATATCCGCCCATATCGCCACTTGGATGCAATACATATCCACTTGCACCAACTGTACTTACCAGCGCTCCATTGATGTACAATTTTAAAACTCCATTTGTACTTACAACTGTTAAATGTACCCAATCATTTGTATTGTAATTATTGAGTGCAATACGAGCCGGCATATAATTAGTACTGTGTTCATACACAGCCACACCATTAGTACCAAGGCTTATACCCACGCCAGCATGGCCTGGGGCAAAACCATCGCCACCTTGGTCTGGAAAGATTACAAAATTTTGCCCACTAAACACTCCATCATACTGTGCTCCAGATGCTCCTCCTTTTGAGTACAATGCTTTTGCTTTTACCTCCATAGTAAAATTATTTGTAACCGTAGGATAAGTAATACCACTTGCTCTTGTTACATACACTTTATCATTTACACCATTCATTAATAAATTACAAGTAGGTGGTGTTATTGGTAATTCGCTACAAGTAAAAATTGGTGTGGTGCTTGTGCCAACTGTATTGCCATTAATAGCTGCACCTGTTGCTGTGCAGGAATTTGTGATAGTAATACCTTGGCCATTTTTTGTATTGCCAGCAAAATTGTAATAGGCTACTAAACCAGCTTCGTTACCTACTAAACCTTGTCCAATAAGGCTTTGTATTTGTGCTAGGCTAAGTGCAGTATTCCAAACACTAATTTCATCTAAGCTGCCATTAAATTTGTTAGCACCTGCTACTGAGCCAATGTATAATGGATTTGGACCTGTCATTGGTGTAGATGCATCGGCAGTAGTAGCTTCCAGTACACCATCTACATATATTTTTAAATTTGCACCATCGTATGTACCTACTAAATAATGCCAGTTGCCATCTGTAATTGTAGTTGTACCAGTAGCATTTGGTGCTGTGCCACTAAGAGGACTTCGCTGAAATGTAAACTGTGCTTTATTGGTATTGGTAATGTAGATGGCATAGTTGGCATTGCTACCATCTACATCTTTCCAAACAATATTTTTATAAGTGCTAGATGCATCTGATGTTTTTACATACGCTCCCACTGAAACATGAGTTAAATTTATTGCAGCATTATTTGGAGCAATAATATAATCGGTAGTGCCATTTAAAACCAAATTGCACTCTGGGTTTGTAAATGGCGGCGGTGCACAATCAAATAATGGTGTAAGCGATGTGCCATACGTTAATCCATTTAAGGCAATACCTGTTGTTGTGCAAAAATTTGTTACAACCCTATTTTGCCCACTTCTATCGTTGTTGTTGAAATTGTAATAGGCTACTAGTCCTGCTTCTGTGCCTATTAAACTTGCATTCATTGCAGTTTGTAGTTCAGTTACTGTCCTTGTTGTGTTCCATATTCTTACTTCATCAATTTTACCAATAAATGGATAATTATTATCTTGAAAACCATATCCAATTTTCAAATCTGCAGTATTGGTTGTTATAGTTCCAGACAGATTTAAAGTACCATCTAAAACGCCATCAACATAAATTTTATTAACTAGTCCATCATAAGTATAGGCTATATGATGCCATTCATTATCATTTATAAATGTTGAACCTGCAACAACTGTTTGGATTCCATTTATATGAACTTCGACATGTACTTTACCTGC
The DNA here is from genome assembly GCA_013141435.1 of Ferruginibacter sp. Taxonomy (GTDB): domain Bacteria; phylum Bacteroidota; class Bacteroidia; order Chitinophagales; family Chitinophagaceae; genus Ferruginibacter. The sequence goes on along the minus strand of JABFQZ010000011.1, from coordinate 101,189 downwards.
TGTACCTGAAACATTTCCAGCTTTACCAACATATAAAGTTGGAGCATCAACTATGTCTGCACCTTTACCCACTATTGTTCTCCAATTACTTATATCTGTACTAGGTTTAACCCATGCTTCGTAGGTAACATTTGTTGTGCTATTGAATGCAGCATTATGCGGAATTTGTACACCCTGCCCTGCTACTCCACTTAGTGTTATACCACATGTTGGTGGTGCCAATGAGCAAGGAAATTTTACATAATTTACTGTAGTGCCATTTAACGATGCACCAGTAGCCACACATTTATTTAATACCGTTTGTCCATTACCATTTAATATATTTTCGTTGAAATGATAATATGCCTGTAGGCCTGCTTCGCTTCCTGTAACTGTATTTGCATTGTTTATTATTTCGGTTTGTGTACGCTCCACATTCCAAAGTCGTACTTCATCTAAATTGCCATTAAAATATCGACCATTATCAAAACCGCCGCCTAATGTTAAACGAGGAAATGTTGTAGGAAATGTTGTGGTAAGGGACTTAATAAAAATTAATCTGCCATCAATGTAGCCTTTAATATTATTGGCAGTTAAATCCCAACTTAATGCTACATGATAACTTTTATTTGGAGTTAAAGTGCCTAGTAACTCAATGCCATAAACTGAATAACTACTTGCATAAATAAAATACAAATTTCCGTTTGCATAAGTTTGAAAATACATACCATTTGTAAATGTACCTGCATTTACTGTTGGGCTAAATGTAGATAGTGGAATTTGCCAATCACTGAACGAAGGTTGGTTCATCCAAAACTCGATAGTGCCTTTATTTGGCATAGTTGTAGGAGAATTGATAATACTCACTGAGCTATTGGTACCATTAAATTTTGCACCACAATTTGGCGCAACTACAGCAGGGAAATTATTGCCATTACAATTGAATGATGGAGTGTTATGTGTGCCTGATGTAATTTTATCCAAATTAAGTAATGGCAAATTTGTGCTCCTATTTTTTACAATTTGGCCATTGCCATTATATAAATTTTCAAAAATAAAATTACTTACCAAGCCAGTGCTATTTGGCGCTACTAAGGCATTCATATTGTTCATAATTTCTGAGCCGCTTCTTGCATAATTCCATAATCGAAAATCGGTAGAACTACCAAAATATTGATTATAATAATTGGTATTAATATAACCATCGCTAGCTCTTACAGTCCCTATTGGACCCGTACCAGCTGCTACTGGTAAGCCATTGATATAAATAAATGGTGTACTATTTTGCATCACTACAGCCACATGAGTCCATCCTGTAAATGTATAAGAGGAACTTAACTGCGAAACTAAATATCCAGCAGCATGTGCATACACTCTAATGCCATTTGTACCTATTGCAACACCTATGCCATAACCACTTTTACCCCATGCTGTTGCTTGCTCTGGCCAAACAATGTATCTATCACCACTTGTACCTCCACCTCCTAAAGGTTGACTGGGGTTTACCCACATTTCATAAGTAAAATTATTTACCAAACTATCTAATAATTGAGAAGGGTGTTGTGACGCTGCATCTACAATTAAATCGGCTGCATTATTGAATGTACCATAGCATGTTGGTGGTACAGGCGTTATTGCACTTGCCAAAAGATATTCAGTGTTTTGCCCAGTAGCGGTTATTGTTTTTGTACCAGTATTTAGTGTTTGATTACTGGCTGCACTCCAAGCTGTGGCAGCATTATCGGTACGTTTGTATAATTTTAATGTAGGTTCGTTTGTTGGATTTACTGCGGTATTATTTGTATAATTGTATGTGGCATTATAGGTAGCAGCCCCATTTCCATTTACTACAAAAACACCTGCATATTTATTATTGCCCACAATACCAGGAAAATTTTGATTGTTGGGTAATTCGTTTACACCATACACATGTATACCTGCACTAGTACCAGCATTCATTGTAGCGGTAAAATTGTCGGTTGGCGTACCAATATTAATATTTGCAGTACCAGTGTTTGCGGTATAATTGTAAGCACTGTTATCGCCAATAGGCGCTCCGCTTGTGGTTAATATACCTCCATTGCCATAAGCTTCGGTTACACAATTATTTATTTGATTACCAAATATTGTTCCGCTTGTTTCATCAAATTTATAATAACGAGTAAGCATTGCATGATTTGGATGTAGTGCGGTTTCTTTTTTACACATCCAATCTCTAATGGTAGTTTGTGAAAGTGCTGTATTCCAAATGCGTACTTCGTCTAAATTAGAATTGTTGGCATATCCATTTGGATAATAACCCATTAATAAATTTCTGTTTGCAACATTATTTATACTTGTATTAGCAGGTATAATAGTTGTGCCTTCTAAAATTCCATTGACATATATTTTTAAATTAGTATTTTCTTTGACTGCAACAATATGGTACCATTTATTAATTGGTAAACTTGTAGTAGCATTGACTGTATAACTGGTAGTGCCGCTTTCTATGGTAAAGCTAGGTATATTATCTGTACCATTTGTAGATGTTATAATTGACCATTCATTAGTGCCAGGTGTTGCACTAGTATTCCATTTATTAATACAACCAACATTACTATAGTTGCTGCTCAATGCTCTTTTCATAGTCCAAAACTCTACGCTAAAATCATTTGCGCCAAAATCAATATCTGCATCATCTTGTGCATAAGCACCATAGTTGCCCATTTGCAAACAATTGCCACTGCCAGGCAATGGAGTATTTACATTACAAGCAATATTGTATTTTGTATTTAGGTAAGTTTCTATTTGTGTTTTTTCGGTAGGAGTTAGTTTGCGGTTGTATAAAATAATTTCAGCTATATCGCCACTTAAAGGATAAGAGCCAACTGCATTACCTCTATTACCAATGTATAAAGGATAGTTTGCAAAATTGCCAGAACCAGATGCATTATTTTGATCGAACAAAGTAATGTCTTTGCTATTTATACGCAAATTGGTTTTTGCATTTACAGCAGCAGCTTTATCAAAACTACTGTTTACAATTTTAAACTCATTTGCTTTAAAGGGATAATTTTTTGTATTGAAACCACCACCACTACTGCCAGTGTAAATGCCTGTGTAGGGTACTGTTTGAGCATTTTCAAAAATATTAAAGCCTACGTACGTATTAAAATCTGCTCCGTGTTCAACAACTGTTTCCCAATTGGTATTTGGTGCTACAGATTTGTATACCACATATATATCGGTTTTATCTGTGGTACTTAAATCAATATTGGGTGTTTGCAAATAATTATTTGTAAAACGCAATACTGGCTTACCGTTAATGGCATTTGTTACAAAAGTTGGTCTGTAACCTACAGGTGTACAAATAGCATGAGCTGTATTGCCACTTTGGTCGTTCCATTGTGCTACTGTTTGTCCACTAGTTGCTAATGTAGTTGCTGCTACATCTGTATATACGGCTGCATCGGCTTTTAGCCAAAGTACATTGCCAGATGTTACGGGTAATTGTGCAATGGCAGTACTAACAAAAAAGTTTAAAAATAATAGGTAGATAAAGCGCATGGGTGTAGGTTTTTATTAAGCAGTAAAATTGCATAATAAATATGGCATGGCATATACCGTAAATTACGTATTTTTTGTATTGTAAATAAATTGTGAAGAGAGTATAGGAGCGTTTAAATCGGTATTTTTATTATTGCCATTGTACCTACACCATCTGCTTTTTCGTATTTTATATCGCCATGTAGTAGCTCTACTCTGGAGCTAAGGCTGCTAAACCCAATGCCTTTTTTTATTGTGGCAGCATCAAAGCCTTTTCCATTGTCTTCAAATATCATGGTTACTACTTCTTCTTTTATCGTAATTAGTAAGGATACAAAATTGGCTTGGCTGTGTTTTAGCACATTATTTAGCAACTCTTGCGTAATTCTAAAAATACTTACTTCTATATTATCTGGCAATCTTTTAGCAATGCCTATTTGCTCGAAATCGTAATTGATATTGCTAGGTGTAAGTACTCTTTTTAGCAAATCGTCTAAGGCTGGTAAAAGCCCAAGTTGTGTAAGCGTAGCAGGCATCATTTGGTACGATATATTGCGTACTTCTTTGCTTGCTTTATCTAAAGATTCTACAGCATCTATTACTATTTTTTTATGTACAAATGCATCATCATTTATACCTGCATTTAGTTGTAGTTTTATACCTGTAAGGTCTTGCACAATACCGTCGTGCAGGTCTTTGGCTATACGTGTACGTTCTTTTTCTTCGCCATCTAACACAAATTGTATTTGTGTTTGTTGTAATTGTGCTTGTTGTTTTGCAATACGGGTTTTATTAAAATAATAAAAAAGCAAACCTGTTATAAAAAGCAAGCAAAGTATGCCTGCTATCAAATAATTTTTTTTATTTAATGCCAATTGTTGTTGTAGTATTAGTTTCTCTTTTTTTGCTGTTTCGTATTTTGTTTGCGATTCGGATATTTGTTTTGAAATACTAATGTTTAAAATAGAATCTTTTACATTTTGTTTTAGAGTGGTAAATAGTAATGCTTTTTGAAAATCTTTCTTTTTTTTGTAAATAGCCGAAAGTTGCTCGTAGCAAAAAGATAAAATATCTTTTAATTTGTTTTGCTTTGCTATTACGATTGCTTTGTCGTAATATATTATTGCGGTATCTGTTAGGGTTTTTGTTTGGAAAGCTTCGGCAAGGTTTGCCCAGCTTAATGCTATTGATTTTTGGTCATGAATTTTTTCGCCAATAGATTTTGATAAATTATAATACAAAATTGCACTATCCATTTTATTTAAATAAAATAGATATGCACCAGCATTTGAATATCCTAAAGAAACTTCAGAAAATTTATTATACTTTTCGTTTATTATTATTGCATTTTTTTGTTCAATAAAAGCAGTTCTAAAATTACCAATATTTGAATAATAAATAGACATATTCGTTTTTACAATCCCTAATTCTTCTTCTAAATTATTTTGTATTGCAATTAACTCAGCTTCTTTTAAAAATTGATATTGCAATTTTGGTTTCTTCAAATAGCCATACACTTCTGCAATGTTATTTTTGCTAAGTAATATACCTTTTGCAAAATGTAATTGTTCATTTATTGCTAAGCTTTCTAAATAATATTTTAATGCTTCGGCATAATTACTTCTGTTAGTTTCTATAGAACCGAGGTTAGTTATACTCCTAGCTTCGCAATGTTTTGAACCCAATTGTTTGCTTTTTGCTAGTGCTAATTGGGAGTAACTAAAAGCTAGTTCTGGAATTACAGATTTATTATTAAAACAAAAACTTATTAATTTGTTTAAAGAAATGGTATCTGTAGCTTTATTGTTGTATAGACTAAGACTATCTTCAAAATTTTGAGCAAACGTATGAAATGTAAGTAAAATGAAAATAATAATTTGTAAAGTTTTGCGCATGGAAGATAATTTGAGTGAGGTAAAGTTGCATATTAAAAATTATCTACATATACGTAGTTTACGGTATTTTTTAAACTAGGAAAATAGTTGGGTAGGTTTTATGATTATTTAGCAGTGCTATAAATAACGGGTATTTTTACAATTGCCATTGTACCAACACCATCTGCTTTTTCGTATTTTATATCGCCATGTAGTAGCTCTACTCTGGAGCTAAGGCTGCTAAACCCAATGCCTTTTTTTATTGTGGCAGCATCAAAGCCTTTTCCATTGTCTTCAAATATCATGGTTACTACTTCTTCTTTTATCGTAATTAGTAAGGATACAAAATTGGCTTGGCTGTGTTTTAGCACATTATTTAGCAACTCTTGCGTAATTCTAAAAATACTTACTTCTATATTATCTGGCAATCTTTTAGCAATGCCTATTTGCTCGAAATCGTAATTGATATTGCTAGGTGTAAGTACTCTTTTTAGCAAATCGTCTAAGGCTGGTAAAAGCCCAAGTTGTGTAAGCGTAGCAGGCATCATTTGGTACGATATATTGCGTACTTCTTTGCTTGCTTTATCTAAAGATTCTACAGCATCTATTACTATTTTTTTATGTACAAATGCATCATCATTTATACCTGCATTTAGTTGTAGTTTTATACCTGTAAGGTCTTGCACAATACCGTCGTGCAGGTCTTTGGCTATACGTGTACGTTCTTTTTCTTCGCCATCTAACACAAATTGTATTTGAGCTTTTTGAATATCTGCTTTTTGTTTTGCTATACGTTTTTGATACATATAATAAAACACAAAACCACTTATTGAAAGTAACCCCAAAAAACTAAAAGTGTAAATCTGCTTTTCTTTTTTTGCGTTTAATATGGCTAATTTTTTTTCGTGTATTGTTTCAGCATTTTTAAATTTGGCTTCGGCTTCACCAATTTTGTTTGTTAAATCTACACTGTACCTTTTGGATACTACATTTATTAATTCTTCTTTTAAATCGTTTGCTTCTTTATATTTTCCTGCTTTAAATAAATTTTCGGAGTGTATGGTTAAAGCAGTTCTTATCATTTCTATTCCACTTAGTTTTCTTGTATATGCTAAAGCATCTCCACTTGTTTTTAGTGCATTTGCAAAATCTTTTTTGTCGATTAATATTTTTGAATAAAACATTAATGTTTCTGCAAGCATTGGCGTATCTTTTGCTAATTCGCAATTTGATATTGTTTCTAGATATTTATTTTCTGCTTTTTCAAAGCGTTTTGTTAATGAATATAATGTAGCCAATAGTCTTGTATGTAATAAATTGCCTGCAGCAGTTTTTGGATTATTGGATAGACCAATTTTGTATGCATTTTCTAAATAGCTTTCTGCCTTATCGTATTTTACTTCTTCTAAATATATAACTCCAATGTTGTGATAACACATTTCTAATAAAAGCGAAAAATTATTAGGTTCACTGAGTGCTATGCTCTTGTTCCAATACTCTATGGCTTTATCTTTTTTTGGTATAAAATAATAAGTACCACCTATAAGTTTATAAAAAGTAGCTTCGGCTAAAGTGTTTTTTTGTTTATGTGCTATTATAACTTGGGCTTGGCAATAGTTTAAGCATGTATCCCACATTTGCAGTGCTTGGTATTGGTGTACCAATGTTGTTTGCACTGCCATATTATCTTCGTTAGATATATTAGATGTGGCAAGTATTTTTTTTAATTCAGTTATAAACTCTACAGATGCTTTACTTTTTTCAATTGCAGCTATTCTATTTATAACATCTTTGTTTTGGGCAAACAAAAAACTGCTGTAAAAAAGCAATAACAGGTACAAAAATAATTTTTGCATTATATTACAAATTTATTTTTGATAGCCAACGATATTAATTTTCCAGTAGAATGTGCATCAAATTTTGCCATAATACTTTTCTTGTGGGTTTCTACAGTACGTGGGCTAAGGTATAATTTATCAGCTATTTCTTTGCATGTTAATCCATCGCAAATATGTGCTAATATTTCTAGTTCTCTTTTGGTAATTTCTGCTTCTAGCTCAAATACGTCGTTGGTATCTGTTTTTTTTACTGCTAATATTTTTAATATTTTTTCGCCTAAATATGTTCCTCCATCTAGCACAACATCTATTGCTTCGCCTAATTCTACTACATTACAATCTTTGGGCATAAAGCCATTTGCGCCTAATTTCATACACTCTTTAATAATGTATTTTTCATCGCTCATACTTAGCATAATGCATGGTATATCGTTATTTTCTCTTAATTTTTTGAGGGTATCAATGCCTGTCCACTCTGGCATTTCTATGTCTAAAATAATTAGCGACGGCTTTTTTTGTAATACAGCTTGGTATAAAGCCTTACCCGAATTAAATATTGCGACCTCTTGCACACATGGTAGTGATTGTAATATGTTAGCTACGCCTTGTGCTACAATGGCATGGTCGTCGGCTAAGTAAATGGAATTGTGCAAGGGGTAATTTAAATTAGTTACAGGTTCAAATATATATAATAAATTGTATAAATTATGAAATTAGATATGGAGCATATCAATTTTTTATTTACAAATTAAATTTAATGAGTGTTAGAATATATTTTAATAAGTTTATACCTTCATTTTTTAGAATAATACAAATGTTAGCTTTAACGCAAAGGTTGTACTAATATTTTAAAATTAACAATTTTTTTATCATTTTAAAATTACTTTCGTTTTAAAGTAATTGGTATAATACTTGCTAATTAATATTTAAAAAACAATACTTTATAAATATGCTCAATATTTTTTTGCAAATAGATAGTGCAGTAGTTGCAACTTCCGCTTCCATAAAGTCGGAAACGGTTTTTGGAATGTTAAGTAAAGGTGGCCCAATAATGATACCGCTTGGTATTTTATTTGCACTTGCTATTTATGTTTTTATAGAAAGGTTATTGGTAATAAAAAAAGCCAATGCTCCCGATGAAAATTTTATGAGTATAATAAGAGATCAAATAACTTCTGGCAATGTATCGGCAGCTCGAAGTCTTGCTAAAAATAAAGATAACCCCGTTGCTCGTATGATAGATAAAGGCATACAACGTATTGGTAAGCCTATAGATGCTATTGAAAAAAGTATGGATAATGTAGGCAAATTGGAATTGTATAAAATGGAAAAAAACCTAAACATACTTTCGGTAATAGCTCGTATTGCTCCATTGTTTGGGTTTGTAGGTACAATTGTAGGGTTGGTTATTTTATTAAAAGAGTTTGCTACTATTAGCAATCCATCTATAAGTCAAATTGCCGATGCTATGTATATAAAATTAATTACATCGGCAAGTGGGTTAATAATAGGTATGTTAGCTTACTTAGGTTATAGTTTTTTAGATACTCAAATAAATAGATGTGCTAATAAAATGGAAGCAGCTAGTAGCGAATTTGTAGATATTTTGCAAGAACCAACAAGGTAGTTAGCAGTAGGCTGTTAACAAAGGGCAATTGTCAGTTTACAAACTATCATCTCAATACTCAATACTAATATCTCAATACTAAAATGGCATTACGAAAAAATAAATTTAGAGACGAACATTCTGAAGTGGACACAGGACCATTGAACGATATTTTATTTATATTGTTGATGTTTTTTTTGATGATATCTACATTGGCTAATCCTAATGTAATAAAAATGAGTGTGCCAAAGGCAAAAAGCGATACCAAACAAAAACAAAGTGTAGTAGTAAGCGTAGATAAAGATAAAAGTATATTTGTAGGGGCTACTAAAATAATACCAGATTCGTTGGAGAGTGCTTTGCGTAAATTTATAAACGAAGGTGATAGTATAAAACCTGCAGTTGTAATAAATGCCGATTCTATAGCTCAGTGGGGCGAAATAGTAAGGGTAATGAAAGTGGCTAGAAAGCTTGGTGCTACTACATCGGCTACGGTATCTGGCAGCGACAAATAAGTAGCATTCTCTCTTTACCTTGCATGTCTAATTTTACTTGCACTTCGTAATTTTTATTTGTAAAAATTGCTGCGGTTTCTTTTGCAAAATTTTCGTGTACCTCTAAAAATATTTTTCCTTTTGCAGTAAGGTGTTTATCGGCAAAACTTAATATTTTTTTATAAAAAATTAAAGGGTCGTTTTGCGGTACAAATAATGCCAAGTGTGGTTCAAATTGTACTACATTTTTATCTAAAATTTCTTTGTTGGGTATGTATGGAGGATTACTTATGATAACATCGTACTGCATAAGTTTTTCGTAATTATTTTCTTCTAAAAAATTTATTTCAATAAATTCTATATCGGTATAATTTTGTAATGCATTTTGCTTAGCAATATTTATTGCATCTATGCTTACATCTACCGCAGTTACTTTTACAGTAGGTGCATTTTTTTTTATAGCTATTGAAATACAACCACTACCAGTACCAATATCTATCATCGTTTTGCTATTGTTTTGTCTAATAAAATTAATAGCTTCAAGTACTAATTCTTCTGTTTCGGGCCTAGGTATAAGCACATTTTTATTTACAGTAAATTGTAAATTGTAAAACCATGCATTTTCTAAAATATATTGTAAAGGCTCATTTTGCAATAATCTTTCTAGTGCAGTATTTAATTTTTCTTTTATAATTTCAGAAACTTCTGTTTCGCCTTTTGTTATTATTTCATTTTTTTTTAAACTGGTATATTCTTCAAACGTAATATTAGCAATAGCTGTAGCTTCGTTACTTTCATAAATTTGCTGCAATGTTTTTATAAAGGCTTTGTATAATTCTTTTATGGTCATATTTGTAAACATACTTTATTATTTGATGTGTAAATTTGCTATATGTATTTTTGCAATGTAACAAGTAGTGTGGCAAATAGCAAAATAAAAAATATTAAATATGATTACCAATATACATCCCAAATTACCAATGGTAGATAAAGAATTTACAAGAAATTTTTATTGCAATCAATTAGGGTTTCATGAATTTGGCATCTCCAACTACGATGGTTATCTAATGATGGAAAAAGATAGCATTCAAATACATTTTTTTGAGTTTAAAGATCTTAATCCAAATGAAAATTACGGGCAAGTATATATAAGAATAGATAATATTGATGAGTATTACCAATCGTTGTTAGATAATGAAACTAGAATTCACCCAAATGGCAAACTGGGTAAAAGACCTTGGGGGCAAAATGAATTTTCTTTGTTAGACCCAAACGGCAATTTATTAACCTTTGGCGAAAGTATTTAACTAAAAAAAAATTGTAAGTTGGGTAAAAGCTACAACAAAAGTTTAGAACAATTATGGAAATGATTAGTATATGAGTTTTTATAGCACTATAGAGCAACAAGGGATTGCAGAATTTAAAGATAGAGGAAGTAAATTTTTAGGATATATATTTCCTATGGCTGAAATTTCTGAATTAAAAACGCATATTCAAAAACTAAAAAAAGAGCACCCCAAAGCTGTGCATTTTTGCTTTGCATACCGCATAGGAAATGATGGGAATGTATTTAGAAGTAGCGATGATGGAGAACCAGCAGGCAGTGCAGGCAAACCAATACTTGGCCAAATCGATAGCAAAGGTATTACTGATGTTTTAATTGTAGTTGTTCGTTATTTTGGCGGCACTTTATTGGGAGTGCCAGGTTTAATTAATGCTTACAAAACTGCTGCTGCTTTAGCTTTGCAAGTAGTGCCTATTGTGCAAAAACCTGTTTTGGTTTTATACAATTTGCAATTCGATTATACCCAACAAAACGATATTCTCACTATTTTAAAACAATTTAGTTGTTCAATAATTTCGCATGAAAATCAACTTTTTTCGTTACTTAAAATTGGCATACCAACTGAAAGAAAAGATGATGTATTGCATAGACTTACTAACTTAAGAAATGTGGAAATTGTGCTAGTGAAAAAGTGAAAAATACCAATCTGGATAAAGAATTTTAACATCTGTTAATTTGAGTGCAGCATCAAATTAAAATAACTTGAAACACCACTATCTGCCACCCACAACTCACTCAAAAATAACCTTCTTATGCGGATTTTCCTCCACATAATTATAAATGCTATTTCTTATGAAATCATTGTCAGTAAAGGGCTGCAAGGCTTCTTTTAAAATAGCTAACGATTTTACATTTGTATCGGATGCTATAAACCCCATACCCCAAAAATTTCCTTTTTCGATTAAGAAACAAAGTTTTTCATTTTTATTTATACCATCATCTAGTAAAGCAAATGTGGGTAATTGTTTTTGCAAAGTATGGATAGCATTTTTTACTCTTTCATTGTAAAATTGCGGATCTTCCATATATTCTAAATCTTTTATAGTAATAGCTTCTTTATTTACAAAACAAAGTTTTTCATTCAATTCAAATTCTTCCATCATTTTTCTTAGCAGCACTTGCCCTTCGTGTAATAAGTTAAAAGAATACACAGCAGGTAAATTTTTTTGTTTTTTATCTATTGCTAACCTCATGTACCCTCGGTTATCTTCAAAAGAATATAGAGCATATTTTTGCAAAGGTTGTTTTTGCGCATAATTATATTTTGGCCAAAGCCTTTTTATTTCTGTACTCTCAAGTATAAGTGCATGCAATTCATTTGCACAATCTTTGTAAGAAATGTGATTAACTAATTGTACAAAATTTTGTCGCCTACTACCCGTATCGTTATTGGTAAAATGGCTACTTACTCTTTTTCGTATATTAATTGCTTTGCCTACATAAATTACTTTACCTTTTGCATCATGAAAATAATATACACCTGTTGTAATAGGTAGTTGTTGTATTTTATTTTTATCTAAATGTAATGGCAGCCATTGCTCACTAGATGTGCGTTTGAGCATTTTATTAATATGCTCCATACCGCCAGCTTCCAATATTTTGTTGAACAAAATTACAGTAGCGGCTGCATCTCCATCTGCCCTGTGCCTATCATCTATATTAATGTTTAGGCTTCGGCAAATTTTTCCTAAACTGTATGAAGGGTAACCTGGTAAAGCTTTACGGGCTAGCCTTACTGTACAAAGTTTATTTACTTTTAAATCGTAGCCACATAGTTTTAAGTGATGAAAAATAAAGGAATAATCGAAATTTACATTGTGTGCTACAAAAATATTATTGCTAAGTAATTCAAAAATAGTTTTTGCCATTTCTTTAAAAGTGGGTGCGCTTGCCACCATGGCATTACTTATACCTGTAAGTGCTGTTATAAAATGCGGAATAGTTTTTTCAGGATTTAGTAGTGTTGTAAAATGTTGTACCACTCTGTTGCCATCATGTACATGTATGGCAATTTCGGTAATACCACTGTTTGCTGCACTACCGCCTGTTGTTTCAATATCTACAATTGCGTACAAGTGTATAAATTTATTTGATTATAATTTTTTGTTAGTATTGCAATATACTAAATATTTTAGTGCAAAAAAAAAGATGCCAAATGTTATGATGCTGAAAAGTGCGACGCCAATGCAGATGCCATGTAATACTACTGCTGGTAAACAAAAGATATATTACATTTTTAAAAAAGCATTTATTTTATTTTTGACCGCCTATTTTTTCTTCGATGCTATCTTTTATTGCCAAATAACTTAGGTATCTTTCTTCGGAAATTATGCCTTCGTTTACTGCTTTTTTTACTGCACAATTAGGCTCATTATAATGCTGACAATTATTAAATTTACAATCGTTCATTACAATTTTCATTTCGGGAAAATATTGTGCTACCTCATTTTTAGGTACATCTACAATGCCCATTTCTCTTATGCCTGGCGTATCAATAATACTTCCTCCAAATGGCAAGTCGTACATTTCGGCAAATGTTGTAGTGTGCATTCCTTTACCACTCCAATCGCTTACAGCAAGGGTTTTAAGCGAAAAATCGGGAAATACATAATTTATAAAAGTAGATTTACCCACACCAGAATGACCAGTAATTAGAGTTGTTTTATTTGCTAATAAATCTTTTACAGCTTGTGTTCCATCATTTTTTTCGATACTCATTAGCATTATTTTGTAGCCAATAGCTTCGTAATTTTTTTTTGCTAATAAATATTTTGTTAGTTCTTTTTCGGTGTATAAATCCGATTTATTAAACACAATAATTGCCGGTACTTGGTAAGCTTCGGAGGTTACCAAAAACCTATCAATAAATCCAAAAGAAGTTTTGGGATCTTTTAAGGTAGCAAAAAGTAATGATTGATCTAAATTGGCTGCAATAATATGGTGCTTATTTTTATTGTGAGGAGATACTCTGTTGATGTAATTTTTTCGATCGTATATTTTAGATATTACTAAGCTATCGTCAGCAGCAGTTTCATCTATTTCTACCAAATCGCCTACTGCTATTGGGTTTGTAGATGTAATGCCTTTTATTTTTAATTTGCCTTTTATACGTGCATTAATAAATTGGCCTTGGCTATTTTTTAAAATATACCAACTACCTGTAGATCTGTAAACTGTTGCCTGCATGCCTGCAAGATAAATAAAACCTCACGGAAATTTTCGAAATACCAAATATCTAAGCAATATTTCTATTAATAAAAAGATTGCTGCACAAATTGCAAAAGGAAAAAATTTATCGCTAAACTTTGTAGTTGTTTTTATTTCTACTTTCGATTTTTCTAATTTATTTATTGTAGTATAAATTTCTGCAAGTGCAATATTATCTTTAGCTCTAAAATATTTACCTCCAGTTTCGTCAGATATTTCTTTTAATAATTTTTCATCTATCGACACTTTAAAACTTCTCATTTCTACACCAAGTGGTGTTTGTACTGGCTGTGTAGTTGTACCATCGGTACCTACACCAATTGTATATACTTTGGCACCAAAACTTTTTGCTATTTCTTTTGCAGTTTTTGGGTCTATCAAACCTCCATTATTTTCACCGTCGGTAAGCAATACTACAATTTTAGATTTTGCTTTGCTGCTTCTTAATCTATCAATGCTTGTGCCTAGCCCGTCGCCAATAGCAGTGCCATCTGTTAAAATACCACTTCGTATATTTTGTATTGCATTTATTATTATTGCATGATCGGTAGTGAGTGGACATTGTGTAAAACTTTCGCCAGCAAAAACTACTACGCCAATTTTGTCTGTAATTCGTTTATTTACAAAATCTATTGCTACAGCTTTTGCCGCTTCTAATCTATTTGGTGCTAGGTCTTGAGCTGTCATACTTCCACTTACGTCTATTCCAAGTATAATATCTATACCTTCTCCTTCGTTAATTTGTTGTACATTTTTTGTTTGTGGGTTTGCTAATGCAACAATAATACTTGCTAGAGATAATAGCCTAAAAATAAAAGGCAAATGCCTAAAAGCAACTTTTGCTGTTTGTAAATTTTTTACAGCAATTGAAGATATAGGAATAGAAGAGCTTACTTTATTTTTATTTTTAAAATACCAATAAATAAGCCCTGGCAAAAATATCAACAATACAAAAAAGTAAGGCTGCGAAAAAGTTACGTTATTAAAGTAATCAAATATCAATTTATTGTTTTTTGGAGGTGCAATGTTTCTAGTTCTTCAATAATATTTTTTACATAATTTAAAGCAGTTTCGTTTTCGGCATAAGATGGGTTATATTTTGCAAATTTTGTAGCATCGCCAGTTTGAAGTGCCTCATTAGCTTGCAAGGCTGTTTCTGCCTTAATTTGGTGCAATTGCAATTTTTTTAAAATTTCGTTTGTTGTTATATTTAATATATTTTGCTTGCTAGTATGGCTATAATATGTTTTAAATATTAAAGCCAAAGTAGTATGGTATTCCTTTACTGTTATACTATTTTTTTCGTTTGCTTGTTTTAATTCGGCAAGTTTATTCATTGCATCTTTGTACACATTTTTGCTAGATATTTGTGGTGTTTTTTGCTTTTGCTTTTTTAAATATCTAAAATATAAAATTAAGAAAAGTAAGAACCCAAAAACTGCAATCCCAATAAATACCCAAAGCCAATTTATGTACTCAACTGGTATTATCGTTTTTATATCTCTCGATTTTGCATTATTATCCATAGGCATATAACCTACATTTACTTTAAAAGAATCAGTGTAAAATACATCGGAATTATTAGTGCCATTTTTTATAGTATAAGGTAAAGCTGGAAAAGTAAAACTGCCCGAATCGAAGCTGGTAATAATTATTTTTTTTGTGCCAGTTTCCTTTTTTTTTAATGAATCATTAATAATTTCGAAATGTGGTATAGCGTTGGGCAATTGTACATTAATTATATTTTTGGAAGTTGATACACCTGAAGAAATCGTTAATACAATTTGCTCTCCTATTAAAATATCTTTTTTATCTACAATTGCATTTTGATTTTGACCATTACCCAAAAAATGCATCAGACATAAAATTGATACACAAATCGGTTTTAATAATTTATTTACATTAAAAATTGCCATTCGTTTTTTATTTTCTTTTTAAAAAGAATTGTTGTAAAATCTTAACATAATCTTCATCTGTACGAATATGCAATAATTCGGCTCCAGCTTTTTTAAAAAAGCTTTTACAAATATCTGTTTGTTCGAAAAAGTTTTGTTGATAATTATTACGTACCAATATATTATCACTATCTATCCATTGTGTTTTTTTTGTTTCGGCATCTTCTAATTGCAATAGCCCAACAGCTGGTAAATGAATATCCATTTTATCATATACTTTTATGCCAATTACATCATGCTTTTTTCCAATTACTTTTAAATCGTTTTCGTAAGCAGTAGCTAAAAAATCGCTCAAAATAAAAGCTATGCTTTTTTGCCTAGTGGTATTATTAAAAAATTTTATTGCAATATCTAAATTTGTACCATTGGCAGTTGGCTCTATGCTCAACAATTCTCTCACTATAAATAGAGCATGAGCTTTGCCTTTTTTGGGTGGTATGTATTTTTCTATTTTATTGCTAAAAAAAACAACACCTACTTTATCGTTGTTGCTAACTGCACTAAATGCAAGTACTGCAGCCATTTCTATTATTAAATCTTTTTTTCTTTTTGCTACAGTACCAAATAAATTGCTTGCGCTTATATCTACCATAAGCATTAAAGTAAGCTCTCTTTCTTCTTCAAACACTTTTGAAAATGGTGTAGAAAAACGAGCACTAACATTCCAATCTATAAATCTAATATCGTCGCCAGCACTATATTCTTTTACTTCTCTAAAGCTCATGCCCTTGCCTTTAAAAGCTGAGTGGTACTCTCCTGTAAATAGATGTGTGGTTATTTTTTTACTTTTTATTTCTAGTTCACGTACTTTTTTTAATATGTCGTTTGTGGAGTTCAAGTTGTTAGATGATAATTGTTAGATGATAGTTGATTGTTATTTGAGATTGCTTTTTTCATAGTAACTAATTAATCCATTTAATATTTTTATATATTCTTCAATTAAATTGAAAACATTTACTTCATCATTTTGTTTTAAAATATTTATGTCGATTGCAACTTGTAAAAAAAATCTACTTCATATAAAGAACCTCTTGATATATGTAAAAATTAAATTGTTTCTTTTTTATAATTTCTGCCAACACCTTCGGCTCTATTAGCTGTAACAGAAATGACTGCTCTTCTTATTTGTGATATAATTCCATAAATTTCTTCTTTCGGAAATTTTTTCGTTTTCAAATAAATTTCTTTAACAAGCAACATCGATTTCTTACATCATTCCAAGTTTTTGTAATTTATAATTTTTTAAAAATTTTAACTTAATCTCTAGCATCTTTCCTCTATCATCTACGGCACATGCACAGTTCTCAAAATTTCATCAATTATATTTTCTACATTTACACTTTCGGCTTCAGCTTCGTAGGTTAAGCCAATACGATGTCTGAGAATATCTTTACTAACATTGCGTACATCATCGGGCACTACATAACCTCTTTTATTTAAAAATGCATGTGCTTTTGCTGCTAAAGCAAGGTTTATACTTGCCCTTGGCGATCCGCCAAACGAAATCAATGGTTTTAGTTTTTCAAGCTTATATTTTTCGGAAAAACGAGTGGCGAAAACAATATCTAAAATATAATTTTCTATTTTTTCATCTACATAAATTTGCCTTACTAATTCTTTTGCTGTTAATATTTCTGCTGTAGTTGCAACAGCATTTATAGTTTCAAATTGTAAGTTTTGGGTATTTTGCCTAATAATCATTTGCTCCTCTGCTTTTGATGGATAACCAACAACAACTTTCATCATAAATCTATCTACTTGTGCTTCGGGCAAAGGGTAAGTACCTTCTTGCTCTATCGGATTTTGTGTAGCCAATACTAAAAATGGCTCTTGCAATTTGTAACTTGTATCGCCAATGGTTACTTGTCGCTCTTGCATTGCTTCCAATAGCGCACTTTGAACTTTTGCTGGGGCTCTATTTATTTCATCGGCCAAGATAAAATTAGCAAATATTGGGCCTTTACGTACATAAAATTCGTTTTTACTTTGGTTGTATATCATAGTGCCTACAACATCGGCTGGCAGCAAATCTGGCGTAAATTGTATGCGACTAAATTGTGCTTGTATTGTTTGCGATAATGATTTTATAGCTAGTGTTTTTGCAAGGCCTGGCACACCTTCTAACAAAATATGCCCATTGCTCAAAAGTCCAATCATTAGTCTTTCTATCATGGTTTGTTGCCCTACAATTACTTTACCAAGCTCTTCGTTTATTTTTGATACAAAGCCAGATGCATTTTGTATTTTTTCGTTAAGTAATCTTATATCGTCTGCTGATTGTAACATATTTTGTATTTATTTTTTTGATGTTGCAAATTAAGTACAACATATTTATTTAGTCGAATTTATAAAAAAGAAATTGTTAAAAAATTCAGTTCAAATATTTTCCCACTATTGGCATTCTTCTACCTACACCAAATGCCTTTGGAGATATGCGAATAATTGGGCAAAATTGATTTCGTTTGTATTCATTGGTATTTACCATTTTCAATGTTCTATCTACCAATGCTGCATCAAAACCTTGTGCTTTTATAATTTGTGGGTCTTTTTGTAATTCGATATATTGGTACAAAATTTTATCTAACACATCGTAATCTGGCAAACTATCGCTATCTTTTTGCCCTGGCCTTAGCTCTGCACTAGGTGGTTTGGTAATAATGTTGTTTGGTATTATTTCTTCATTTCTATTTATATATTTTGCCAATTCGTAAATTTGTACTTTATAACAATCTCCCAAAACCCCCAGCCCGCCTGCCATGTCGCCATACAATGTACCATAACCAGTAGCCAATTCACTCTTGTTAGATGTGTTTAATAATATGTAGCCAAATTTATTTGCAATAGCCATTAGCAAATTACCTCTTGTGCGGCTTTGTATATTTTCTTCGGCAATGCTAAATGGAAGGTTAGAAAACAAGGGCTTTAATTCTTGCAAAAAACTTTCGTAAATGTTTTTAATAGGAATTATGTTATAGTCGTTTTTTAAATTTTTGCTTAGTTGTTCCGCATCAGCTACTGAGTGCCCTGTAGAATATTGTGATGGCATTAAAATGGCTTTTACATTTTCGGCGCCTAATGCATCGCAAGCTAATACTAATGTTAGTGCACTATCTATACCACCACTACTACCAAGTATGGCTTTTGTAAAACCCATTTTGGCAAAATAATCTTTTATTCCTAAAATGAGGGCATCATAAATTTGGGCAATATTTAATGTAGGTTGTAATGTTGCCGGGCTCAATTCTTCGTTGGGAATATGGTTTGCAGATTGTATTATTTGTCCATCTATTAGGCCATCATCTTTTAAAATAAACGATTGCAAATCTTCTTTAAATGAAGCCAACTTGCCACAAAGATTAGCATCTTTATCAAACACCAACGAATTGCCATCAAATACTATTTCGGTTTGGCTGCCCACGCTACCACAATAAAACATAGGTATTTTATATTTTAAAACATTTGCTTTTATTATTGCGTGCCTATCTTCATTGTGAGTATAATCAAATGGCGATGCCGATAAGTTTAAGATTAAATCGGGTTTGTCATTTATAAGCATATCCATTGGACAATTTGTGTACAAAGGGTTGTTACCTAGGTTCCAAATATCTTCGCATATTGTTATGGCTATTTTTTTGTTTTTGTATTCTACAATATTCCAATCGCTTGCAGGTTCAAAATATCGGTCTTCATCGAACACATCGTAAGTAGGTAAACAGGTTTTTTGTATTACTTGTTTCACTTTTTTATCTTCTAAAAAATAGGCAGCATTGTATAAATCTTTACCTTTAATTTTAGTATTTCGTTGAGGAGCGCCTATTACTACAGCAATACCATCGGCATGTATTTTTATTTTTTCAATAGCTTTTTCGCACTGGTTTATAAAATTATTAAAATACAAAAAATCTTTTGGAGCATAGCCACACACCGATAATTCGCTAAACAAAATTAAATCGCCATTTTGAGATTTTGCATTTTCAATAGCATCAATTATTTTTTTTGTATTTGCTTCTATATTGCCAATATGATAATTTTGCTGGGCTAAAAATATTTTCATTAATAATCAGATTAACTTTTTGTTTGAAAAAAAATCAGTTGTTTTGCAAAGTTAAATATACTACTTATGCGTTTTACAATTTGTTTGGGTTTATCGATATTCTTTTTTTCGTGTAATAATAAAAAAATACCCAATGTATCTCATATTAAAATAGATATAAAAACACAACGATTTGAAGATTCTTTTTTTGCAATAGACTCTAACAAAATGGCTATACAGTTAGATAAATTGGTGGAAGATTACCCAAGTTTTGGCAAATTATTTTTAATAGATATTTTAGGAGTTGACCCTCGATGGAGTATTGATACCACTGCCAATTACTTAAATGCATACAAAGCTTATAGTAAAACATTGTACGATAGTTCAAAAAAATATTTTTCTGATTTTTCTATTTACGAAAAACAAATAAAAAAAGGATTACAGTATGTACATTACTATTATCCAAAATATAAATTGCCTACAAAAATAATTACATTTATTGGCCCTGCAAATGGCAGTGGAGATGGTATTGGTACCGATTTTTTAAGTATTGGATTACAAGCACATTTAGGAAAAGATTTCCCCTTGTATAAAAATGATGACGTACGAAACACTTATCCAGATTACGTTTCGGCAAGGTTTACACCTGATTATATTGCCATAAATTGCATGAAAAATATTGTAGATGACATCTACCCACCAAACAACGACGACAAAAGATTGTTGGTACAAATAATAGATAGAGGCAAGCGTTTATTTTTGTTAAATAGTTTTTTGCCCGATGAAGAACCGTACAAATTGATAGGTTATACCAAACAACAAATGCAAGATTGTATAAAAAACGAACCGGGAATTTGGAATTTATTTATCCAAAATAATTTTTTACAAACTGCCGATAATAGTCTTATAAGAAACTATGTATCCGAAGGTCCAAAAACACAAGAACTAGGCGAAGGTGCACCAGGCAATATTGGCTCATTTGCTGGATGGCAAATAGTAAATAAATTTGCAGCAAAATATCCTGAAATAATGCCAGATAGCTTAATGGAAATTGACAACGAAATTATTTACCAAAAAGCAAAATACAAACCGTAGTTTTTTTAAGCATTAGCCAAAGTTGGGCTTTTTCCTAAGTCTTTCATTACTTTAAAATGCGATGCAATTGCACCAAATAAAGAATTGTTGTAGTTGTAAGGCACATTAAATTCTTTGCATTTCTGCTGTACTATTTTGCTTATAGCAGGGTAGTGTATATGGCTAATTTTAGGAAAAAGGTGGTGTTCTACCTGAAAGTTTAAACCGCCTACACACCATGAAATAAATTTATTGTGCATAGCAAAATTTGAAGTAGTTTTTAATTGAAAAACAGCCCAAGCTGTTTCAATATGTTTTGTTGTATCTAATCCTATACTTTCAAACTCAGTACCTTCTACTACATGGGCTAATTGAAATACAAAAGATAAGGTAACACCTAGTACCATATTGGTAATTATATAACCAACTAATCCAGCCCAACCCCATGCTAATATAGGGATTACTAAAAAAATAAAAACATAATATACTTTTGTAACCCAAAAGATAATGTGGTTTTTCAAACTCATTTTCCAAAGTGTAGTACCATTTATTTTATGCGTAAAATATTTTGTAGGATCCATAATAAAAACCCAAAATATTGGGGATAGTGCATAAATAAAAGTTAGGTAAATATGCTGTACTTTATGTGCTGGTACCCATTTTTGCGATTCGCACTGGCGTATAATTGGGCTTTTTGCAATATCATCATCAAGCCCATCTACATTGGGATATGTGTGATGAAGTATATTATGTTTTTGTTTCCAAAAAAATGAACTTGCTCCAAGTAAGTTTAATGTAAGGCCTACAAAATCGTTTAGTTTGTGGTTTGCACTATAACTTCCATGATTAGCATCATGCATTACCGAAAAGCCAATAAATGCCATAAAGAATCCTAACAATATACAAAGTAATATGGCAAACCCTGTACTTAAGTTTAATAAAATTAACGAAAGATAAATAGCTATAGCTCCGCCAACTAAAATAAAAGTTTTAGAAAACAAACGCCAATCGCCAGTTTTGGCTATTTTCTTTTTTTCAAAATATTCATCAACACTGGTTTTTAAACTTTGAAAAAATGCATTGTCTTTATTACTAAATATAACTTTGGACATGGTATATTCTTTTGAGGGTTTTCGTCACAAGGTAGTTTATTTATTTTAAAGCAGAATTGAACTTCATCTTGCCACCATTTAATTATTTTTAAAAGGCACAATCATGCTAAATTTTGGAATAGTTACCAAAAACATATTTTGATTGTATAAGTTTTCAAAAGTATATGTGCCATGCATTGTGCCCATTTCGCTTTGCAAATTACAAGCACTTGCATATTGGTAAGTACAACCCTGGTTTAAAGTTGGTTGTGCACCCACTACACCTTCGCCTTCTACTTCACTAAGTGTACCATTGCTGTCAAAAATATACCAATGCCTTCTTTTTAGTTTTATCGGAAAAGCATTATCGTTTTGTATTGTTATTTTATAAGAAAATGTATGTTCGTTCAACACAATATTGCTAAAATCTGCCTCATAAAAAGTTTCTACACTTATTTGTACCCCTTCCGATATTTTACTAATCATTGTTATATTTTTTTTGATTGCTTATAGCCATTTTTTAAAAGCCAATGCAACACCTTATCTCTATTGTCGCCTTGTATTAATATTTCGCCATCTTTTACAGAACCTCCAGTACCACAGGCTGTTTTTAATTTTTTTCCTAGTTCTTCTTTATCGTTGTTAGTGCCAATAAAGTTTTCAATAAGTGTTACCATTTTACCTGCTCTATGTTTTTTATCTACACGTATTTTTATTTTTTGCACTTCGGGCAATAAGGTTGCTTGCTCTACAACTTCGTTATTGTCTATAGTAAAATTAGGATCAGTAGAGTAAACTAAACCACTAAACGATTTTATATTTTTTGACATTTTATACCTCTATTTATTTCTTGTTTACCAGCATTAGTTTTTCATGGCAGCAGTAGTGGCGACGCTCCTTTCAAGTTTTGTTTTTTATGGCATCAAAAAAAACAAATGTATTGTTATAAAATAATTGCAGCCTTCAAACTCAAATCTAAACTTACAGCTTGATGTATTATAGCACCACTACTTATATAATCTACACCAGTTGCAGCATAGCTTTGTATATTATCGTAATTTATACCACCACTTGCTTCTGTTTCGTATTGCCCATCAATAATTTTTAGTGCTTCAAAAATAGATTCTGGTGCAAAGTTGTCTAACATTATTCTGTCTATTTTTCCTACCTGCATTACTTTTTTTACATCTTCTATATTTCTAGTTTCCACTTCTATTTTTAAGCCTAAATTATTTTTATGTACATACTCGTATGCCTTTTCTATGGCTTCTTGTATTCCGCCACAGTAATCTATATGGTTATCTTTAAGCATTATCATATCATATAAGCCAAATCTATGATTTACCCCACCGCCAATTTTTACAGCTTCTTTTTCAAGCAGCCTAAAATTGGGTGTAGTTTTTCGGGTATCTAATAATTTCGTATGGTAGTCAGCTAATTTTTGTACATATTTATTGGTAAGGGTTGCAATACCACTCATTCGCTGCATACTATTTAATACAAGTCGTTCGCATTTTAATATAGTATGTACGTTAGCTAATATTTCAAAAGCAACTTCGCCATATTTCATTACATCGCCATCTTTTTTTAATGCAGTAAAAACTACATTGGGCTGCATATGGTTAAAAATAGTTTCTGCTACATGCATACCAGCAAGTACACCATCTTGCTTAATTTTTAGTACTGCTTTTCCTTGAGTGTTTTCGTTTATAGATGATAATGTGGAGTAGTCTCCTGAGCCAATATCTTCGGCCAATGCATTTTTTATGAGTTGCTGTAATGCTTCTTCGTATTTCATTAAGTAAAGTTATGAAAGACTTTTAATGCAAGGCATTGCTGCTCTAAAAAGATTTTAAATTAATTGATAATAGCTAATTTTTTTGCAATAATATTGTGCATCTAAATAGTCGCCCCTCAAAATATCTGAATTAGAAAACCTCATTGACCTTTATAAAAAAATAGTATAGTATTAATATGATCTTTCAATTAAAAATAAATTTTTTCTCTTTTAAAAAGAGTCTCCTAAAGATGACCCCATAAAAATACCGTTAAAAAAAATGGCATTTTTATGAAGTCTTGAATTTTTTCCCACTTTTGTTTCAAGACAAAAGTGGGAAACACTGTATAAATAAAATGAGATTCTACTTTTTAAGGGTAGACTATTCATTCTTCAAAAATATATATAAAAGATATATTTCAATTTTGTTACTCAGCAATTACAGCATTTGCCATAATCAGGTTTAAAAAATTAATACTTTACCACCTTATTTTTTGCTAATTTTTTTCCTGTCGCATCTCTCAAAATAATAATGTAAGTACCGTTTGCAAATTTTGATAAATCAATATTTGCGTTACCATACCTTCCCACTAATACAATATTTTTAACCAAAACCTTTGCTCCTGCTTCATTATACACATCTACACTTAATGATTGTGCAGCAGTTGCGCTATTGTAATAACTCACACTAAACAACCCGGTTGTGGGATTTGGCGATATAAATAGTTGCCCTCTTGCATCTTCCATATCACTTACCGTTACGGTGTTTGACAAACCAACACAACCTGTAACTACATCAGTTACTGAAACAAAATAACTGCCAAACTCATCTAATAAACCATTTGCTTTTGTAATAAATGTACCAGAGTTAGTTAAGATATTACTATTTCGTTTCCATTGGTAAGTATAATTTCCAACAGGGCTTACTGTTGTGTATATACCGCCATTGGTGTAAGGGTTAAAATTAGTTGTAGGTGCTGTGGTAAGTACTACTACAGGTGTAATAGCCACACTTGCACTTACACTATTAGATGTAACTGCAATACAGCTGCCCGAAGATACTACAACTCTATATTTATAACTTGCTTGTAGGGAAGTAAGTCCAGTAAGTACCAAGCTGCTCAAAGTAGCTCCTGGTATTACATTATAGCTTCCTCCACCATTTGTACTCACATACCATTGATAAGTTAAACCAGTACCAGTAGCGGTTACATTAAAAGTTGCAGAAGGGTTACAAGATGTTACATCTTGCGGTTGTATAGTTATTACTGGTGCCGATGTAACAGTTACTACAACTAAAGTTCTACTACTTTCGCAAGTCAAAACCGATTGCGATACATAATAATTTGTTGTGCCTGCAGTAGTTGTAATTGGAGTAGGTGCTGTAATTGTACCCACTCCACCAGTAACGCCTGCGTACCAAAGTAAGTTTGCTCCTGTAGCTGTTAAAGCAGTAGCAGTATTACCTTGGCAATAACTAATTGCATTAGCTATTGGTGCTGCTGGCGTAGAGTTTACCACAACAGTTATAGCTGCTCTTGGGCTTTCGCCACAAGTAGAATTTTGAGTAACATAATAAACAGTACTACCAGCAGTTGTGGTACTTGGTGTGGGCGTTATAGCAGTACCTACACCTCCTGTTATAGATGTGTACCATAATAAGTTTATACCAGTGGCAGTTAAAGGTATTGCTGTAGTATTTGGGCAATAAGCAATTGGTGTGCTACTAACTATTGGCATAGGCGAAACAGCAGCTACAATTACTGTAATTGCAGCTCTTGGTCCTTCGCAAATACCCGAAGTTTGACTTACATAATATATAGTACTGCCCAATGCAGTTGTGCTTGGTGTAGGTGCGCCTGCCAACGCTATACCGCCAGTAGAAACTGTGTACCATTTTAAATTTGTACCAGTTGCAGAAAGTGCAGTAGCTGTAGTACCTTGACAATAATTAATAGGTGTTATTACAGTAGGTAATAAAGGTGTAGCGTTAATTGTAACTGTAATTGCAGCTCTTGGGCTTTCGCAAATGCCTACAGTTTGCGATACATAATATATAGTATTGCCTACCGTAGTTGTTATAGGAGTAGGAGCAGTAGCTGTACCTGCTGGACCACCACTTGCTGTTGTATACCACAATAAATTTGTACCTGTAGCGGTTAAAGCAACTGCTGTAGCACCTTGACAATATAAAACTGGAGATGTAATTGCAGGTGATAATGGAGTTGCAGAAACAGTAAGTGTAGCAAGCCCATTTGTAGTTACACTACCCATTGAGTTTGTAGCAACTACTCTATACCTATAATTATTCATTGAGGTTGTTACAGCGTTTAAAGTAATTGTATTTGTATTGGCTGCAGGTATTGTTGTATTCCAATTTACACCGCCATCGGTACTTACTTGCCAATTATATGTAATGCCAGCACCAGTTATAGAAGCTGTAAAAGTAGCATTGTTACCAGAGCATACTGAAGTATTTGGAGGCTGTGTAGTGATTACAGGAGGAGTAACGCTACCAAGTAATATTAAAGTAGAAGTATCCGAAGTATTTACCCTAACCATTGCAGCATTAAAAAAACTAGATCTCATACTTACCGTTGCTGTGTTTGTAATATTAATATCATCTACAAACCAGCCTGTTGGTGTACCTGTGCCAGCTGTATTATCATCAGATGCAAAGCGAAACCTAATTTTAACCGATTGGCCAGCAAAAGCTGTTAAGTTTACAGAAGTATTAATAAAATTGGGGATACTACCAGTATAAGCAGCTCGGTTAGAAAGATTATTGCCTGTACCAGCACCTAACGAACTGTTGTATGCGTTTGTTAACATATTAGCACCAAGATCCGCCCATGTAGCACCTCCATTTGTACTTATTTCAACTACACCACCATCCCATCCATCTTCGGTATTGTATTTATGCCAAAAATCTAATTTAATGTAAGCACTTGCACTTGTAGGCAGTGGTATTGCAGATGTTAATTCTAGTCTTTTGTCGGTAGAAATGGTTTCGTTTAATGAGAAAAATGAATTAGGAGCTGAGTTTGATTGCAGAGTAGATATACTCCATAAGTTACCAGCAGCAGGTACAGTTGTAGTTGCTATCCAAGTTGCAGGCATTGTTGCTGGCACAGGTTCAGAAATTAATATTGTAGGTGCAAAATAAGTACCTGCATTTATATTTACTACAAAATTATAATCGCCAGTAGTACCAGCAGCTTGGTTTACAGTAAAGCTAACCACTCTATTTGCAGCATTATAAGAGCCACCACTTACATAAGTTACGTTTGTAGGCAATGTGTCAGTAATGGTATAATTTACAAAAGGTGTACAAGCATCTGCAGTTACTCTATTAATGTAATTAATATTTTGCCCTTCTGGTACTGCAGTTGTTCCATTTTGTAGTAAAACTATTGCTGCACCACCATTAACAAAACTAGGTATTTGATCAGTAACACTTGCCGATGAGCCTTGCGAAGCACCTAAGCCCATTCCTCTTCTTCTAAAAGCTTCTAATATTGTACATCTATATGCTCCTCCGTATAATATCATATCTGCTTGTAAAATTGCATCTCTACCACTAATAAACCCTGGGCTACATGGTTGTAGTTTCATACCCTCTGTTACTAATTTTAAGGCAATAGAGTTACCTCCAGTACCAGCAGCATTAAATAAATTGCTATTTATGCTACCAACTTGGTTTATTATGCCCCAAGTCATATCCCAAAGTGTAGCACACCATATTTCGCCTCTATCATGCTGCTGACTTGGTATTGATGCCGCATACACTTTGTTGTTAATAGCAAAATTGGTGGTATAGCGTTGCGAACGTATTCCATTACCTGTAATAGGTTGGTTTAATGCATAAGTACCAATACCTCTTGGAGAATTAAACCCTGAAGCTAAAGTTGAAGTTGCCCAATTTTGTGTGTACATTAAACCATAATAATCGCTCCAACCTTCGCCCATTTGCTCAGCATTACCCAAGCAGCCAGAGCCAGTTCCTGTTAATCGATTACTAATACCATGTGCAAACTCATGTGCTATTATTCCATTATCTACATCTCCATCTCTATCGGGGTTTGCTGCAGTCCAAATGTACATCTGCATTCTTCCATTACCTCCATCGGCAGGGGTCGAAAAATTGGCATTATTAGTACCTCCTCCATCTTGTGCATCTGCAAAAACATAATCACCTCCTATTCCTCCTTTACCAAGATTATCTGCCTGAAAATTTCTTGCAGCTTCATCAAAACCGTATTGGTAGGTAAGGTCATGAATAATATTATTCCAATAAAATAAGTTGGTTGTATTAAATTGTTGGTTAGAAGCCGGCGTAGTTTGCGTGGGTATTACATTAAAATCTGGTACAAAATCAAAATTTAATGGGTCGGGAGTTGTTGTAGAAGTTACTTGCGTAGCAGATGTTCCATTATTATTATTTTGATCTTCTTGTGCCCAAACATTGTTACCTCTTGTTATATCATAATTTGTTGCACCTACACTATGCCATTTCAAAACAGTTGCAGGGTTACCAGCCCCCGATAAATCCCAAGGGTTTGTAACCAAAGCTGGCGTACCACCTGGGTGTATTGGACTTTCGGCAGGGTAGGGTACTACTCTATAATTTACCGTATTTACAATACTAGGGCTGGTATTTCTATTTTCTTGTGAAGGTAATTTTACTGTAAAATCAAATAAATTATTATTTTCTGCAATTACATTATCCTTAATATTATTATAATCATGCTTGTGATCGTTTTTATGCAATGGGTCGTCCCAATTACAATAATTTGTTAGATTGCCTACACTAATAATACTTTTATCAGTAGCATCTACATTTATTAACCAATAATCGGCACTATTATTTTGTATTATATAAATTTGCCAGCCAAGTTTAAGTGTTTTTTTACCTATTTCCGATGGAAACCACATTAAGCTAGCTGTAATATTTTCTCTAGAAACACCCATTTTTCCAAATTCAAATTTACGCCCAGCATCATAGCTTGCAATTGCATTAGCGGTTTCTTTTGTATTAAGTTTTCTGTCGGTTATTGCTAACATTACAGCTACATCAGATTTTACAATAGGAATTTTAGATTTTACATTTGCAAAATCGCCAACATTTTTTATTAGCTCACCAGCAATTGATACCAACTTGCCATTTTTAAAGGCAAGGGTTTGCACCTGGTTATAAATAGGAATATCCAAATAAGTTTGCTGCAAATAAACCATTGTAGTACCAGCAAATTTATTTTTGTATGTGCTAAAAACTATTGTGTTATTTAAGTCATCGTCCGATAAGTTTAATGCAACTTTATTTGCATTAATTAAATGTAAGGCCTCAGCTTTTTCTACAATATTAATTTGTGCATTTGCTAAAAAAGTACTCATTAATACAACAATCACTAAAAGTAATTTCTTCATAATATCATTATTTTAAGGAGTGAAAATAAGCTATTATTTCTAAAACTTTATATTTTAAAAAACATAAAATTTTAGGACAAGTATAAACATGCAATTAAAATATTGCTATAATTAAAAAGAGCCTTTCAATTTTTTTGAAAGGCTCTTTTTAATTATTATTCATCTTACTTCAGAAAATCATACAGCAAAACTTTCTCCACAGCCACAACTTCTACTAGCATTTGGGTTATCAAAATAAAACCCTTTTCCATTTAATCCATCACTAAATTCTAGTTCAGTATTTACTAAATATAAAAAACTTTTTAAGTCGCATACAATTTTTACTCCTTTATCTTCAAATACCTGATCCATAGGTTTTACTTCGTTATCAAAATCCATTTTATAACTAAGCCCACTGCAACCGCCACCTATTACACCTACTCTAAGAAAGTAAGAGGCATCATTTGCCACACCGCTTTCTTGCATTAGGTTTATCACTTTTTGTTTTGCTTTATCCGAAATGTAAATACTGTTTTCCGAAGCCCCTTTACCCACCGAAAGGGTGTTCTGGATATCTGATAAGGCAGCGTTTGAAATAGTATTTGAGGTTTGAGTTTCGACCATTGTAAAATTCTTTTATTTAATTCAACTCATTACAATAAAAAGATGTACTATAAATTATTGTAGCGTTCCAGGTTTTCCTTCGAGGGATTTTGGAGGCTTTTTAATGCACTACACTTTCTTCAAACTTAAACAACTCCATGCCATTTTTGGCACGGTAATCGTTTATTGCTGCTTTAATAGCATCTTCAGCTAGTACGGAACAGTGTATTTTTACTGGAGGTAAATTTAATTCTTCTACAAAGTCCATATTGTCCACTGTAATAGCTTCATCAATACTTTTACCTTTAAGCCATTCGGTAGCCAACGATGAAGATGCAATTGCGGAGCCACATCCAAAGGTTTTAAATTTCGCATCGGTAATTACGCCTGTTGCATCATCTACCTGTATTTGCAAGCGCATTACATCGCCACACTCTGGTGCGCCTACAAGGCCAGTACCTACATTTTTTTCTGCTTTGTTAAGTGTACCTACGTTTTTAGGATTTTGATAATGATCTATTAATTTGTCTGAGTATGCCATGATAAGAAAATTTGAAAATGTGACAATTTGCAAATGTGCAAATTGGTTAAGATTGTTATTTTAATATTTTTATTTATTACTTTTTAATATTCGCTACCAAAATTTGCATATTTTTCCCATTTGCAAATTTGCACATTGCTTAGTGTGCAGCCCACTCAATACTGTTCAAATCAATTCCTTCCTTATACATTTCCCAAAGTGGGCTCATTTCTCTTAATCGTATAACAGTATCGCTTATTGCTTTTATTGTATAATCTATTTGCTCATCGGTTGTAAATCTTCCAAGGCCAAATCGCAAAGAGCTGTGTGCTAAATCATCGCCAAGGCCCAATGCTTTTAATACATACGATGGTTCTAAAGATGCCGATGTACAAGCTGAGCCAGAGCTTAAAGCAATATTTTTATTAAAACCCATTAGTAAGCCTTCGCCCTCTACATGCTTAAACGAAATGTTGGTTACATGTGGCAAACGAGAACTTGTACTGCCATTAATGTAAGCTTCTTCTAATTTCATTAATTCCGTTTCCAACTTATCTCTCATTATACTAATACGAGCAGTATCTTCGGCCATATCTTGCATAGCAATTTCGCATGCTTTGCCAAACCCTACAATACCAGGCACATTTAATGTACCACTACGCATACCTCTTTCGTGTCCGCCACCATCTATTTGTGCAGTTACTTTTACTCTTGGGTTTTTGCGCCTTACATACAATGCGCCTACGCCTTTTGGGCCATACATTTTGTGAGCCGAAAAGGCCATCAAATCTATTCCATCGGCATTTACATTTACAGGTATTTTACCTACTACTTGTGTAGCATCTGTGAATAATAATACTCCATGTTTTTTTGCAATTGCACTAATTTCTTTCATTGGCAATACAGTACCAATTTCGTTATTTGCCCACATTAATGAAATAAGAATAGTAGTGGGTTTTATAGCAGCTTCAAGTGCAGCCAAATCTATCATGCCATCTGGTTTTACTTGCAAGTAGGTTACTTCGCCTCCAAGTTTTTCTATATGCTTACAGGTATCCAATACTGCTTTGTGCTCGGTGGTGGCTGTAATAATATGATTGCCTTTTTGAGCATACATTTCAAAAACACCTTTTATGCCAAGGTTATCGGCTTCGGTAGCGCCACTTGTAAATATGATTTCTTTAGGATCTGCTCCAATTAATTTTGCTACTTGCTCACGGGCATAATCTACAGCCTCTTCGGCTTTCCAGCCAAAAGGATGGTTGCGACTTGCGGCATTGCCAAAATCTTCCAAAAAATATGGAGTCATTGCTTCAAATACCCTAGGATCCATAGGAGTTGTGGCATTATTGTCTAAATATATTGGTAACTTTAGCATCTATTTTTTTTAATTTAAGGCAAAATTAATTTAAACAAGCTATTTTAGCATTACGAAATAGAGAAAAAAAAACAATAATATAATGCTTAAATTAGAACATATTGGCATTGCGGTAAAAGATTTGACAGCATCAGTACCATTATTTGAAAAACTACTTAATAGCTTATGCTACAAAACCGAAAGTGTAGAAACTGAGCAAGTAAATACTGCTTTTTTTAAAACTGGCGATACTAAAATTGAGCTTTTAGAAAGCTCCAATACAAATGGTGTAATAGCAAAATATATAGAAAAAAAAGGCGAAGGTATTCATCATATTGCCTTTGAAGTAGCAGATATAGAAGCCGAAATGGCCCGCCTACAAACCGAAGGTTTTGTATTGCTAAACGAAAAACCAAAACAAGGAGCCGATAATAAACTTGTATGTTTTTTGCACCCAAAAACCACAAACGGTGTGTTGGTAGAGCTTTGTCAGGAGATGAGAGTTGAGATATGAGTATTGAGATAACTAAAATAGAAACTCAATTCACAAATTTATTATTTTGTAAACCAATTCTTTGGAGAAAAATTATCTATTAAGCCCTCTAGCATCTAATGTTTCATACCATTTTAATTAAATATTTCACACAGCGATTTTTGTTTACCAATTTAATTTTCACCATGGTATCAATACTCAATACAAATACATCGCTTTACACACCGCAGCTATTAGGCTTTATATCATTTTTCGGCTTTTATTTTACCAATAAATATAACTATAATATATGCTCACCAATTATTTGCAGCTCATGGGTTGCAGGATAGAAACGGAAATACTTTTTTGCTGCATTTGGGCAAAAATGATTGTAGTGTATAGCCTTTGCTAATGCTGCCAAAAGGTAGAATATAAATAGCCCCAAATTTTTACAAAAAAAATAAGTGCTACAATTAATTTGGTATAACTATTTTTGGTAAATGAAAACAACCATTTTATTAATTTTTATTGTTACCATATTCTCTTTATTTTTTTCTTGTACCACTACTAATAGTTTTAAAAAAGATAAAACTGCTTTTGATGCTTCTGCTGTAATTGCTAAATATAAAGCGATTGGCGATCTTAATGATTCTTATTTTACCATTAAAGAAAATGATTTTTTTGAGTTTTATATGCAACTTTTTGATAGTGTAAAAAACACATCGTACCCAGGTAAATACAGCAAAATCGGCGACACATTGTTTCTAAATTTTTACAATAAAGGAGCAGCGCAATTTTTAGGCAACAAAGCTTTAATAAATACCGAAAAAAAAGAAATTGTTTTTTTTGATAAATTATTAGGCATAAAAAGGAAATTGCTTTTTAACTAATTTATTACTCATCTCTTTATTTTTAAATATGGGTTTTGGTTTTCTAATTAATAATGATTATCTTTAAGGAATAATTGTTTTTAAATAAAAATGAATACTTTTTTTAGAGAAAAGCTAAAGCAAAAAGGGTTGAAGGTAACTCTGCAAAGAGTAGCCATATACGATACTGTGCTGCACTTAAAAAACCACCCAACAGCCGAAAATATTATTGAATACTTAAAAAATTCTCACCCTAATATATCTGTAGGCACTGTTTATAAAGTGTTAGACTTGTTTGTAGAAAATGACCTTTTAAAAAAAGTAAAAACAGAAAATGGCATTATGCGTTATGATGCTGTATTAGCTAACCATCATCATTTATACTGTACCGAAACTGACCGCATAGAAGATTATGAAGATGAAGAACTGAGCAATATTATAAACAATTATTTTAAAAAAAATAAAATACAAAAGTTTAAAATACAAGATATAAAACTTCAAATAACTGGAAAATTCAACAATAACTTTAAATAAAAATAACATGAGCAATACAAACGAAAGCAAATGCCCTTTTGACCATGGGCAAATAAAACAAGCAGCAGGCAATGGCACTGCTAACAAAGATTGGTGGCCAAACAGATTAAATTTAGGAATTTTACGCCAACATTCGGAGCTATCGAACCCAATGAAAGCTGGGTTTAATTATGCCGAGGAGTTTAAAAAATTAGATTTAGCAGCAATCAAAAAAGACATTTTTGCATTAATGACTACATCGCAAGATTGGTGGCCAGCCGATTATGGTCATTATGGTCCATTATTTATACGCATGGCTTGGCATAGTGCAGGCACATACCGCACATCTGATGGTCGTGGTGGTGCTGGCACAGGTAACCAGCGATTTGCACCAGTTAACAGCTGGCCAGATAACGGCAATTTAGATAAAGCCCGTTTTTTACTATGGCCAATAAAACAAAAATATGGAGCTAAAATATCTTGGGCCGATTTAATGATATTGGCAGGAAACTGTGCTTTAGAATCTATGGGTTTAAAAACTTTTGGCTTTGCAGGCGGTAGGACAGATATTTGGGAGCCAGAACAAGATATAAATTGGGGG
Organism: Ferruginibacter sp.; assembly: GCA_013141435.1. Taxonomy (GTDB): domain Bacteria; phylum Bacteroidota; class Bacteroidia; order Chitinophagales; family Chitinophagaceae; genus Ferruginibacter. Next base: position 67,050 of record JABFQZ010000011.1, on the reverse strand, counting down.
CATGAAACTGAATGGTTAGGCGATAAACGATATAAAGGAGATAGAGAATTAGATAACCCACTGGCTGCAGTACAAATGGGGTTAATTTATGTAAACCCAGAAGGTCCAAATGGTACACCAGACCCTTTAGCATCGGCTAAAGATATTAGAGAAACTTTTGCACGAATGGCTATGAATGATGAAGAAACTGTGGCTTTAGTAGCAGGCGGACATACTTTTGGCAAAGCACATGGCGCAGCTAGTGCTACCAATGTAGGTAGAGAGCCTGAGGCCGAAAGTATAGAGAAAATGGGTATGGGCTGGATAAATGAATATAATACAGGTAAAGGTGGTGATACTATTACAAGTGGTATAGAAGGAGCTTGGAAACCAAACCCTACAACTTGGGATAATGGTTATTTTGAAACCCTTTTTAAGTACGATTGGAAATTGACCAAAAGCCCTGCTGGCGCACATCAATGGATACCTACAGATGAAACTGCTGCTACTACTGTTGTAGATGCCCACAACCCAAATATATTTCATGCACCAATGATGACCACTGCAGATATGGCTTTGAAGATGGATCCTGATTATGAAAAAATTTCAAAATCGTTTTTACATGATTTTGATGCATTTGCAAATGTGTTTACTAAAGCTTGGTTTAAACTTACACATAGAGATATGGGACCAATATCTAATTATTTAGGTGACGAAATACCTAAAGAAGTTTTAATTTGGCAAGATCCAATACCTGCTGTTAATAGCGAATTAAATGATAGTGATATTGAAAGTTTAAAAAGCATAATTTTATCTAGCAATCTTACTATTTCTCAAATGGTTTCTACTGCTTGGGCTTCGGCATCTACTTTTCGTTGTTCGGATAAACGTGGCGGTGCTAATGGTGCTCGTATACGTTTGGAGCCACAAATAAATTGGGAAGCAAACAATCCAACACAATTAAAATTAGTACTTGCTATTTACGAAAAAATACAAAATAACTTTGGCAAAAATGTATCATTAGCCGATTTGATTGTATTGGGTGGGTGTGCAGCTATTGAAAAAGCTGCAAAAAATGCTGGGCAAAATGTTACTGTGCCATTTACACCTGGAAGAGGTGATGCAACAATAGAACACACCGATGTGGCTTCGTTTGATGTGTTAGAACCCAAAGCTGACGGTTTTAGAAACTATAAAAATGCTAATTGTATTTTGGTTACCGAAGAAATGCTCGTAGATAAGGCTCAACTATTGACTTTAACAACATCAGAAATGACCGCTTTAATTGGAGGTATGAGGGTATTGGATACAAATTTTGATGGCTCTAAATATGGAGTGTTTACAAATAATACTGATAAACTTACTACTGATTTTTTTGTAAATTTATTAGACTTAGGTACAACTTGGAAAGCAACTAGCGAAAATGGAGAATTATTTGAAGGGCGTAACCGCATAAGTGGCAAAATAAAATGGACTGCTAGCCGTGCTGACCTTATATTTGGTTCAAATTCTGAATTGAGAGCTATCGCTGAAGTATATGCTAGCAATGATTCTGACAAGAAATTTGTAGAGGATTTTGTAGCTGCTTGGAATAAGGTTATGAATTTAGATATGTAATTTTGTTCTGAAAACTTCAGCTACTCAAAGTAGGTAATACCACTGTATGATTTATAAAACATTACCATGTTTTATAAATCATACAGTGGTAAATGCCGAGATTGTACAAACAAAAAGTAAAATGAGGCTTTAACCGATATTGGACTAATTTGATTATCCAATCGTTGAATACTAATTCTATTTTAAAAATACTAAAATTGATGGATTTTTTTTGTAATTATTGGAGAAGTTGGCTCAATATTTTTACCATTTTTAAATAATTTTACCTCCAAAAATTTAGTAAAATTTAAAAAAAAATGCCGAGCTAATCCCCATTAGCCCGGCATTTTTATCAATACTATAAAAAATTATTATTAATTTTTTCTGTCCATATACCAAGTGCCACCACCAGTTACACTTGCACCCGAGCCCCATGTGCCACTTTCTAATTTGCCAGCATTATTAAAATTTGCTTGAAAAGAGAATGTTAAGCCGCTACTGGTATAAGTATAAGTGCCTTTAAATACATTTCCTGTCATGGTGTAAGTGCCATTAGCAATGGCTGAGCCATTTATGGTAGCACCATCTGCAACTACAATTTTACCTCCTGCTTCTACAACCATTGAGTAACCTAGGCTTGGTGCCGTTGCTCCATTCCCATACTTTCCAACCCATGACCCTTCAATAGGATATGTTGGAACTACAGGAGTTACAACCGGACAATCTTTTTTACAACTTGTAAAAACTGCTGTAAATAGTACAACTACTAATAATAATTTTTTCATGTTTTTGTTTTTAATGAATAATAAAACACAAAGATATATTGGCTAAATATTATATACAATACCACATTTAGGGTATATGTTTTGCATAAAAATGCCGAGCTAATCCCCATTAGCCCGGCGTATGATTAAAACCCCCCGATTTTAATTTTTGTTGTGAGCAATACATCAAAAAAAATAAAAATATTACTTTGCAAATTTATTTTTGGTAAGTATTGTAAAGCAAAGATATATGGGTAAAATAAAATAAACTATACCCCATTTGGGGAGGGTTAGTGAAAAGCAATATTATTTTTTATTGCTTTGGCTACAGCTTCTGTACCACTATTTACATGCAATTTGGTATATACTTTGTGCAAATGTTTTTTTACTGTATCGGTAGCTATATTGCATTTTGCAGCTATCATTTTATAAGAGTTTCCATCTACCAAAAGTTCTAAAATTTCTTTTTCTCTTTGGCTTAAATTAAACTCTTCGGTTTTAGCTATTGGCTGGGTTCTAAAATGCTGAAATACTTTTTTTGCTACAAAAGGGCTCATAGGCGAGCCTCCATCCATTACATCTATAAGCGATTGTATAAATTGAGATGGAGGTGTATTTTTAAGTAAATAACCATCAGCTCCTGCACAAATCGATTCAAAAATTCTATTGTCATCATCAAATGCAGTGTGCATTACTATTTTTACATTTTCAAAATGTTCTTTTATTTGCTTTACACCTTCTATACCGCCTATACCTGGCATATCTATATCCATTATTATTAAATTGGTGTTACTTTTTTCTACCTCAAATAGTGCCTCATCACAATTAGAGAAAGCTCCAACAACTTTAAAATTAATTTCATCGTTTAGCAATAGTTCTAAAGATTGGCGTAACCTTTTATTATCTTCAAAAATAATTATATTGTACATCATACATAAAAGTAAGTAGCCTTTTTTTTGTAAACAATACCACAAATGGGTACTAAGTATTAAGTGGCATTTCTAAAGTTATAGATGTGCCTTGATCTAATTTAGTTTGTACTTTTAGCTTAGCTTGATGGTATTTGGCTCTATGTTGCATATTGTACAAGCCATTACCGCTAAATAGTTTTTCGTCGGAAAAACCAATGCCATTATCTGTTACAGTTAATAGTAATTTATCGTTTTCTAATTTTATTATTATACTTGCTTTAGTAGCTTTGGAGTATTTTACAAGATTATTTACTGTTTCTTTAAAAATAAAATACAAATCTTTTCGCTTATCTATTTCTAATTTTACAAGCCCCAAATTTTTCGGGAGTTCTATTTCAAAATCTATATTTTTACCTCCCATCATATCTGCTGCATATCTTTTCATACGCACAAAAAGGTTGTCAATATCATCATATTTAGAGTTTATATTCCATACAATATCATGCAAACTTTCGCTTACATTTTGAATATCTTCTCCAGCTTTTGTTAAATATTCTGTTGCTTTTTCAGGATTGTGTGTATTGCGTTTGGCAAGTTCGTTTAGTATATTTATGTTGCTTAAAGATGCTCCTACATCGTCATGTAAATCTCTCGATATCTCATCTCTTATATGTTGTAATTTTTCTTTAGCTATTTGCTCTTCGGTAGCTAATATTTTATTGCGATATGCAAAACTGCTAAAAAATATTATAACTTCTATTACTGCACCAAGCATGGTATAAAAAAGCCAATCACTAAAAGGAAATGTATGAGATGGATATGGTACAATACCAAACGAAAATAAAAAACCAGTAACCGAACCAATAAAAATAAATGTAGATCCTAAAGTTAAGATGTATCCAAATATATTTTTTGCTTTTGTAAAAATTAATATAATACCAAAAATTCCTAATGGAATACAGGAGGATAGAATTATGAGTCTTATTAGCCCTCCTGTATCATTATTTTCTTTAAAAAAAATATAAGAAATAACCATACAAATTATTAAAAAAATATAGATTTTGCATAATAGATTTAATTTTTTATAAAGTTTTGTGTTTTTACTTTTTACTTTTAAAAATTCGATTGCAAATAGTGTGTAGATTAAATAGCTACTCAATAATAATATAAATGAAGCAATAGGTCTTAGTTCTATAAAATACGGAATGGTATTGTTATTTATTATAGAGTTGTTAGAAAAAATAAGAGTAAAATAACATAAGTAAAACAACAAATACATTATGTAATAAAAATATGTAGCCTCTCTAAAAAATGCAAATTGAATAATAGATACAATAGCCATAATGTAAAAAATGGTGGATATACCAAGCTGTAAATATAAATTATGTGCTGTAGCTTTTTCACTAGTAAGTGATAGATATAAAAGTATTGTATCTAATAAAAAGAATACTAAAATTAGAAAAGATGAGCCCCAAACTTTATATGGAAAAGTTAGTTTCATTAAATAAAATTTTATTTAAGTTATTAAACCAATTCAAATCTTTGTTGAACATATTTCCAGTTTACAATTTTCCACCAGTTTTGTATATAATCTGCCCTTTTATTTTGATATTTTAAGTAGTATGCATGCTCCCACACATCTATACAAAGTAAAGGGTAACCTCTTATTTCAGCCACATCCATTAGCGGATTATCTTGATTAGGTGTACTGCCTATTTTCAATACACTTTTTTCATCTACATATAGCCAAGCCCAGCCACTGCCAAACCTGGTTTTTGCTGCATCTTCAAATTGTTTTTTAAAAGCATCAAAAGAGCCAAATGTTTTTTCAATTGCGGTTTGCATACTACCAGTTGGTATATTGTCATCGGTTTTTGGTTGCATACATTTCCAAAACATTTCGTGGTTGTAATGCCCACCAGCATTGTTTCGCATTTTAGTGCTGTATTTCGATATTTTTATTAAAACATTTTCCAATGGCTTTGTAATATCTACAGCTTCGGCTGTGGCAGCTTCGGTTGCATTTTTGCTATAAGCTGCTGCATGTTTGCTATAATGTATTTCCATTGTTTTAGCATCTATTACATCTTCTAAAGCAGTGTATGCATAAGGTAATGGTTGTTGGTTAAAATTTGTATTAAATCTATTAGTTTTTGTAATGATTTTTGTGTTATTGCAAGCTATCAATATACTCGATATACTGCTTGAACCCAATGCAACAAGTGCAACAGTTTTAGAGCTAGTTTTAATAAAATTTCGTCGGCTAGTATTTGATTTTTTTTGCATAAAATAAAATTAATATTAAACTATACTTGTATCTATCTTTTTTTTGGGAAATAACTGTTTTACTTTTTTATAAAGCCGAGTATAAAATTCTTTATTAAAAAGCTGCGAATCGTTGGTAGCTTTGTAAGTAAGAAAAATACCAACAGGTGTAAGTAAAATTACAGCAAACCACATGCCAGCAAATGGGGAAAATGAATCGTTTCGGGCAAATTTTTCGCCAAACATATTTAGCAAATGAAAAGCCAAAAAGAAAATTATAGCCACTACCAACGGCATTCCCATACCACCTTTTCGTATAATTGAGCCTAAAGGCGCACCTATAAAAAACAATACCATGCAGGCTAACGAAAACGAAAATTTACGTTGCCACTCTATTTTATGACTTATAAGTTCTTCTTTTTTTTGCTTCAAATCTACTGCACCAAAGGTTAATGTATTTTTTAGCTCATTAGCTTTAGCTATTGCTCGGTCGAATAAAATAGCTGTAGCACTATCGGCAAAAATACTGTCTTTTTTATTGTATTTTATAGAACCAACAGGGTTGTATTTTAAAAAACTATCCTTAGCCAAATAGGGTAATGAGGTAGCTAAACTTTTTTCAAAATTTCTTGATACACTATCGTTTACTTTTGCAATAGAGTCAATAGATTTATTTAATTGCCGTACGCTTAGCATTCTCGAATTATTTTTAAACTGGTCTTCTTCACCTTTTTTTTGTTTAAAAATGCTTACATCAAACAGTTTTTTAAATGTTTCAAATTCTAGCTTTATATATTCGGTACTGCTATCGCCATAGTTACCTTTTTCTTGATACCTAGTGCCGTTTTTTAAATTAAATGCCAAGTAATTATTATCGGATGTTATTTCCATTTTACCATTTTGCGCAACGATAGTATTTTCTTGTAAAGTATTAGTTTGGTCGTAAATAAGTACTTTTTCTATTTGTTTACCGTCAATATTTTTTTTGCCTACACGTATTGCATATTTTTCAATACCTGTATAAAATTGCCCCTGCTTCAAATCAAGCGATGGTTTTTTCAATAAAATATCTTTATAAAGTGTTACAAATTTTAATTGAGAATAGGGAATAACATAATTGGCAAAAATAAAAGTAGTAAAACAAAGCAATACAGTAAACCACATTAATGGACGCATAAAACGCAAAAGCGATATGCCCGACGATTTTATAGCCACTAATTCAAAACTTTCGCCAAGGTTGCCAAAAGTCATTATTGACGATATAAGAATTGCAATTGGCATAGCAAGTGTAAGTAAAGTAGCACTAGCGTACCATACAAATTGTATTATAGTAAAAAAGTCTAATCCTTTGCCCACAAGGTCATCTATATATTTCCAAAGGGTTTGCATTATTAGTACAAACAATGCAATGAAAAAGGTAACAATAAATGGACCAATAAAAGATTTAAGAATAAGTTTATCTAATTTTTTTATCATTGTTTATTTACTCACTTCGTATGTATAAAGCATTTTAAAAGTTACACAAAAGTAATGTTTTCTATTGGGCACAACACAATAATATATCATGCTTTACATTTTTTAACGATTTATAATTATACCAAAAAATATTCTCAAATAAAAAACTGCATCAAAAAATATGATGCAGTTTTTCAAAATTTATTAAAACCAAATAATTAACTACCTATTCGGTGTAATAATTCTTTTACCTGATACTCCCATAGTTGAGTTTGGTCTTTAATATCTTTCTTTTCGGCAAAATCGGTTATTACCAATATTGTGTTATTTGTAATTTCCGATTTATCTATCTTAAATTCAAAATATTCATCTTTTGGGCCATTTACCCATCTAAAACGAATTAATTTGTTTTCTATTTTTTCTAATACTTCAGCCTTTTCTTCGGAGCCATTCCAGCTAAATGTATAAACCGGACCTCTATCATCTACCACATCGGCAAACCACTCTTGCAAAGCCGAGCCACTGCTCAAAAACTCAAATAGTATTGTAGGCGAACTACGTACTGGGTATTCGAGTGTATATAATATTTTTTTACTCATTATTTTTATTATTATCTGCTTGTATCATGCAAGTATAGATAAAAAAGTTGTTTAAAAAGTTTTTTAGCCAATTATTTTCTAAATATTTACTTTTTTATCAATTTAGCAACAAATAACTAAATTTTGCCATACTAAAATTGATTAACAAAGTAATCAACTTTTTATCCGAAATTTGCAAAACAAAAAATAAAATTATTAATGGCTTTAGAAATAATAGTACCTACAGTAGGCGAAAGTATAAGTGAAGTAATACTAGTAAAATGGCTTAAAAAAGATGGCGAATATGCGCAAAGAGACGAAGTAATAGCTGAGCTTGAAAGCGAAAAAGCAACTTTTGAAATAAATGCAGAAAAAGCAGGTGAAGTAAAACATATAGCTAAAGAAGGCGATACACTAGCTATTGGCGACTTGGTTTGTAGTATAAATACTGATGCTATAGCACCAGAAATAATAGCAACAGCAATACCAGAAACAAAAATTGCAACAACAGAAAATGCTGTAGCAGCAACCAATACAAAAGTAGATGTAAAAGCCACTCCAGTAGCCGCAGCCATTATTGCCGATAAAAAAATAGATAGCAATAAAATAATAGCCACAGGCGATAACGGAAAAATTATAAAGCAAGATGTACTAACAGCACTAAACAACCCTGGCCGAAACCCAACAGCAACAATGTTTAGCAGAGAAGATAGACCCGAAAAAATGAGTAATCTTCGCAAAACCATTAGCCGAAGATTAGTAGAAGCAAAAAACTCCACCGCCATGCTCACAACTTTTAACGAAGTAGATATGGGAGCAATAATGGACATTCGCAAAAAATCGAAAGATAAATTTAAAGAAGCACATGGCGTAAACCTTGGATTTATGAGCTTCTTTACAAAAGCATGTTGCTATGCTTTACAAAAATTTCCTGCAGTAAATGCATACCTTAATGGCGAAGAAATTATTTACCATAATTATTGCGATATTTCTATTGCCGTAAGTGCGCCAAAAGGCTTAGTAGTACCTGTAATACGCAATGCCGAAAGCCTGAGCATGGCAGGTGTAGAAGCAGCAGTTGTAGATTTAGCAACCAAAGCAAAAAACAATAAATTAACTATCGAAGAAATGAGCGGTGGCACATTTACCATTACCAATGGTGGTATTTTTGGCTCTATGATGAGCACACCAATTATAAATATACCGCAAAGTGCCATTTTAGGTATGCACAATATTGTAGAGCGTCCAATGGCAATAAATGGGCAAGTAGTTATTAGGCCAATGATGTATTTAGCACTCAGTTACGATCATCGAATTATAGATGGAAGAGAATCTGTAGGCTTTTTGGTACTGGTAAAGCAATTGCTCGAAAACCCAGCACTGTTGCTATTTGGCAAAGACCCAGTAGATGCATTGTTGGAACTGTAAAAAAATATTTAAAGCAGTTTCATACTTTTGAAACAGCGTTTTACTTATACCCAATTTTATATTATTTTGGGCTCTTATCCAATACCAATAAGCAGCATTTATCCGCTGCCCGCCTACAATCTTTTTTGTTCAAAGGCAACAAAAAAAGTATTTTTGGCTAAGCAAGCGCAGCCCTTCAGCATTTAATCTTTTGTCATCAATCTGCATATTTATTATGAAGCTAAATGGGTGGTAATTTTATAAAATAAATTTTAATAAACAAAATTCGAGAGCAGTGGTTTTATAAAATTGTGAAAACCACTTAACAAATTACTTTTGCAAAAAATAAAAATTTGAGCCATTACCATTCGCATATTACCACATCAATAAAAATAATAGAAACACATAAAAATGGCGAACCACTTGCATACCATCTCAAACGATTTTTTGCAACAAACAAAAAATATGGCTCAAAAGATAGAAAAAGTATTGCTAGTTTATGTTACAATTATTATAGATTAGGCAATGCACTAAAAAATAAAACTACCGAAGAGCGAATTATAATAGCTGTTTTTTTATGCAATAACAAGCCCAACGATATGCTTGCAGCAATTGCACCAAACTATAATGTACAAATAGAAATGTCTATTGCACAAAAATGTGAGTATGTAAAAATAAATAGCAATCATATTTTCTTTTTTCAAAACGAAATAGGAGAATACATTAATACAACTGAATTTGCTTTTTCATTTTTAAAACAACCGCTATTTTATATAAGAGTACGCCCAGGCAAAAATGAAAATGTGAGGGCAAAATTACATGCTGTAAATATTTCTTTTACCGAAAAAAGTGATACATGTTTCGTATTACCACAAGCATCAAAAATAGAAAATGTATTACTTTTAAATAACGAAGTAGTAGTACAAGATTACAATTCGCAGCAAGTATTTAATTATATCAAAAATAATGATTCGTTAAGCAAAAAAGAAGTATCTGTATGGGATTGCTGTGCTGCAAGTGGCGGAAAATCTATTTTAATTTATGATATTTTAAAAGAAAAATTAAACTTATCAGTATCAGATGTAAGGGGTAATATTCTTAATAATTTAAGTACAAGGTTTAAAGAAGCTGGTATAAAAAGCTATCAATCTTTTGTTGCAGATTTGGTAAACCTAACAACAACTCTACCACAAAAAAAATACGATATAATTATTTGCGATGCACCCTGCACAGGAAGCGGTACATGGGCTCGTACACCAGAGCAGCTAAGTTTTTTTAAACAACAAAGCATAGAAGTTTTTGTAAAAATGCAAAAACAAATTGCAAATAATACAATACCATTTTTAAAACAAGGCGGTTTGTTTTTTTATATTACCTGCTCCATTTTTGCCCAAGAAAATGAAATGGTTGTACATTATTTAAAACAAAAATTCCACTTGCAATTATTACAAATGGAATATCTTAAAGGTTATGAAATACAAGCAGACACTATGTTTGTAGCCGTATTTACTACTGCTTAACAATTTTTTGAACCAATTCTTTTTTACCATCTATATATACGGCTACAAAATATATACCAGCACTTTTATTTAGCATATTTATATTATTATTTTGCAAGCCTTTGGGTTGGTCGTAATTATTTCTATATACAATTTGCCCAGCAGTGTTTGTTATTACAATACCAACTTTTACAGCTACATCTCTCGAAATTTCAACAGATACATTGTTTGTAATTAACGTTGGCTTTACTTTTATTTCGTTAATCAAAGCACCCAAACTATTAATACATGTATTAGGCACAGCTACAACCATCGAATCTAAATAAAAAGTAGTATCAGTTACTATATCTAGTTTAATTCTATATTTTGCTAAAGCACCATTTACATACTTTAAAGTATCGGTAAAAGATACATTTTTATTTGTAAAATTATCAGTACCTAAAATTGTTTTAAAGGTTGAATAAGCTGCTTGGTTTTCTAGTTTTCTTTCTATAATAATATTCATAGAATTATCATGCTTTACATTCAAATTTATTGTAGCTATGCAATTGTTTACATTAACCGATTGTGTATAAGATTTTTTTAAAAGTATAGTAAAAGCTTTTTTCATGTCAGGTATGCCGTATCCAATTCTATCGTTTGGTGCAGCAGTAATAGAAGCCGATTTTTGCATAGCATCTAAAATTGTCATATTATTAAATTCAGTAAAAGCTTGCCACAAGCAGGTTGTAAGCCCAGCAAGGTTTGGTGTGGCAAATGATGTTCCATTGCTATATATTGGTTGTCCGTTGCTTGCGCTAGCTACAATTGCATTCCAGCCTACAGCAGCCAAGTTGGGTTTTATATGCCCATTACTAGTTGGGCCATAACTACTAAAGCCAGCCACAGCACCTAGCGTATCTACAGCACCTACAGTTAGTACACTATCGGCATCGCCTGGTGTAATTATATAATGGTTAATATTTGGTGCAGCACTATTTCCTCCATTGCCAGCAGCCACAACAGGTAGCATTCCTTTTTTTGCTGCTAAATCTGCAGCTATAGCACTTAGGGTAGTATTGCCATCTAAATTTGCATAAGTATAATTTTGTGCAGGGTTATCAAAGGTATTATATCCCAACGAAACCGAACATACATCTACACCTATGCTATCGGCTCTTTCAAAGCCTGCTGCTAAATTATGCTCTTCTATTTTTGTTTCGCTAGCCACATCTTCGGTACGGTATAAACAAAAAGTAGCCTTAGGTGCAGTGCCTACAAATAACCCAGGCAAATTAGCAGCCATGGTACTTAGGCAATTCATGCCATGTTGGTTATCTTCATCTACACTAGCATTGTTGGCTACAAAATCCCATGTGTTAAGTATTTGGTTGTTTATACGAATGCTATCAAATGTTGGCAAACTTAGGTAATGAAAAAAGCCAGCATCTAAAATGCCTAAATGCATAGCCTCGCCTCTAAAACCATGATTGTGCAAAAATTCGCCTTGGTGTATATGTACTTGCCCATTCGATTTTCCGTAATTGTAAATATTATTTGTTGTTTCTCTGGCAGTAGTTGTAGTATTATTATCTATAGGTACATCATTTGGTGTATCCAAAATTTTATTTACAGGCGTATTGGTTTCTCCTATATTTCTAGCAACTGCCGTAGCACTTAGTACAAATGGAAAACTATTTATTTTTGCTAAAGCTACGGCATCAGTTGTTTGAATAGCTACTTCGTTTAGCCATTTGGAAGTATTTAAAATAGTAACAACACCTGCAAGGCGCACACTATCTACATATCTTGGAGTAACTGGCAAGTCGGTACTATCTATTAAAATATCATACCTAGCTCTACGTTGCAATGCTCTTGTACTAAGGTACTGGCTTGGGTTTGCAATAGTAAATGGGTTAGTAGCCTTGTCTTTAAATTTTACTAAATACTTGCTTTGGGCATTAGTTTTACCAAATGCAAAAATGGTAAGTAGAAGTAGTGTTTTTTTCATTTGTTTTTATTTTCAAGGTTCTCTAAGTTTTAGGTTATAAGTTTTAAGTTCTGTGTTGTAAATTTATGATTGTGAATAAAGCCTGTTTATAAGTTACAAATCTCAATACTCATATCTCAATACTCATATCTCAATACTAATCAATACGCCCATTTTACCCAAGTAGCTCCCCATGTAAAACCACCACCAAAAGCAGCAAATATAAGGTTATCGCCTTTTTTCAATTTGCTTTCCCAATCCCACAAGCAAAGTGGAATAGTAGCTGCGGTGGTATTGCCATATTTTTCAATATTTATCATAATTTTTTCTTTTGGCAATCCCATTCTATTAGCTGTAGCATCTATTATGCGCAAGTTTGCTTGGTGTGGAACAAGCCAAGCAATATCATCGCCTGTCAAATTATTTCTTTGCATTAATTCGTAGCTCACATCTGCCATGCTTTTTACAGCAACTTTAAAAACAGTTTGCCCTTCTTGGTATATGAAATGCTCTTTTGCCATTACAGTTTCAATGGTAGATGGTTTTAAAGAACCTCCAGCTTTCATGTGCAAAAATGGTTTTCCACTTCCATCGGTTCTTAGCAAACTATCTTTAATGCCGTTTTCATCAGTTGATGGTTCTAATAAAACTGCTCCTGCTCCATCGCCAAATAATACACATGTTGTACGGTCGGTATAATCTACTATACTACTCATTTTATCTACACCTACTACTATTATTTTTTTATATCTTCCACTTTCAATAAGTGCAGTACCCGTAGTTAGTGCATATAAAAAACCAGAGCAAGCTGCATTTATATCAAAACTAAATGCATTTTTTATACCAGCTTTATCACTAATAATATTTGCTGTAGATGGAAAAAGCATATCGGGTGTAACAGTAGCACATATAACACAGTCAATTTCATCTGGAGAAATTCCTTTTTTTTGCAAAATATTTTTTACTGCTTCCACTCCCATATCGCTAGATGCTAAGCCTTCTCCTTTTTGTATTCGCCTTTCACTTACACCAGTTCTGGTTTTTATCCATTCATCATTGGTATCTATCATAGTTTCCAAAATGGCATTTGTTAGCCTATATTCTGGCACATAGCCTCCAACACTTGTAATAGCTGCAGTTATTTTTTCCATAAAAAGGAAATATATTTACGTAAAATAATGGGGTTTGTTTTTTGTAAAGATAAATCAATTTTTTGCAAGATATTTTTTAGCTTTTAATTATATAATTCCTTATTTTCGCTAATTAAATATATACTTTTATTATATGTATGCATATTTGCGTGGAAAATTTGTTTTTAAAAGTGCTGCTCAAGTATATATAGATGTAAATGGCGTAGGTTATGAAGTTAATATAACGTTAAATACATACACGGCATTACAACAATTGGAGGAGGGTAAACTATTTACCTATCTTCAAATAAAAGAAGATGCTCATACAATATATGGTTTTTTTGAAAAAGAAGAAAAAGACATGTTTGTATTGTTAATTAGTGTTTCGGGTGTAGGTGCAGCTACTGCTCGTATGATGTTATCGTCTTTAAAACCAGATGAAGTTGCCAATGCTGTAGCTACAAATAATGTACGATTAATAGAAAGTGTAAAAGGTATTGGTAAAAAAACTGCCGAAAGGTTGGTGCTAGAACTAAAGGATAAAGTTGGATTAAAATCAGATTCGAGCAGCCAAAACTGGGGAAAAGTCGTCTTTAGTTTGGAAAGAGACGCAATAAATGCTTTATTTGCATTAGGAATTGCCCAAAAACAAGCCGAATTATCAGTAAAAAAAATATTAACAGCAGAACCCGAAATTGCAAAATTGGAGGATCTAATTAAAAAAGCACTTAAAGCCATTTGAGACCAGATTTACGTTAACTTATTATTTGAATGCTGCTTATAAAAAAATTATTTCCTGTACTGCTTATATGTGTTTCTGTATTATCGGTGTTTGCAATACCTACTACTAATAACAAAACCTATAAAGCCTTTGATGTATCTAAAAATATTGTAGATACGCCTCCGCCTACATTGCATTATCCTATAAATGATACAAGGAGCGATGCCGTATCGGCAAACAATAAAGGCACTTTTTATTTAAAAAACCCTACTAATTACAACGACTCAGTAGTGTATAATTCATCTACACGTACTTATACTGTTTATGAAAAAATTGGTAATAAATATTATAGAATACCTACCACATACAGTTTTGATGAGTTTTGGGCTATGCGTAATAAACAAGCAGAAAATGATTATTTTAAAAAGCGTGCAAATACTACCAACTTGCTCAATAGAGGCAAATTATTAAAACCAAAACTATCGCTTACCGATAATTTATTTAATCGTCTTTTTGGAACTGGTAAAATTGATATTACCCCACAAGGTAGTGTAGATTTGGTTTTAGGGTATCAAAAGCAATTAATAGATAACCCAACTTTGCCAGAACGTAATAGAAAAAATGGAGGACTAGATTTTCAACCTAATATACAATTAAACGTAAATGCTAATATTGGCGACAAGCTAAAGTTTCCTATAAATTACAATACTTTAGCCAATTTTAATTTAGATAACCAAATAAAATTAGATTACTCAGGCAAAGACGATGATATAATAAAAAGATTTGAAGCAGGCTCTGTAAGCTTCGCATCTAAAGGAACTTTAATACCTGGTGCACAACAATTGTTTGGTGTAAAAACACAACTACAATTTGGCAAATTATTTATAACGGGTATTTTGGCAAGTCAAAAATCGCAAAGGCAAAATGTAAATTTGCAAGGCGGTTCATCTGCTCAAAATTTTGAAATACGTGCCGATGAATATGAAGAAAACCGACATTTTTTATTGGCGCAGTATTTTAGAGATAATTACAATAATGCCATGAAAAATGCACCTGCAATTATTTCTAAGGTGCAAATATTGAAACTGCAAGTGTGGGTTACAAACCGCAATGGTACTACCACCGAAACTAGAGATGTAGTAGGATTGATGGATTTGGGTGAAAGAAATCCGTTTTTGCCAGCGCCAATTATAAACGTTTTGCTTACTACCCCTGAACCTAAAAACGAAACAAACGATTTATTAAGAAATATTAGAAACCTTACCGATGCTCGTAACCCAGCAGGTATTTTTACAAAACTATTGGGCTTACAACTTAGTCCTGTACAGGATTTTGAAAAATTTTATGCACGTAAATTGGATTACAACTCCTATACTTACAATCCTCAATTGGGTACAATTTCATTAAGCTCACCATTACAAACCGATGAGGTGTTGGGTGTAGCTTTTCAATATTCTTACAATGGTAAAATATATCAGGTAGGTGAGTTTTCAGAAGATGTACCACCAGATACTAGTACTGCTACTCAAAAAGTTCTGTTTTTAAAATTATTAAAAGCTACATCGCAACGGGTAAATTTGCCTATTTGGAAATTGATGATGAAAAATGTGTACTCGGTAGGCTATGGTACACTTACAAAAGAAAATTTTAAGTTAGATGTATTGTACGAACAACCAGGTTTAGGAGCAAAACGATATGTACCTTTTGGTAATAAAAATCAAGGTGCACCCATAATATCTTTAGTAAATTTAGATAGGCTAAATAGCCAAAACGACCCACAGCCCGATGGGGTGTTTGACTATATGGACAGTTTAACCGTATTATCGCAATATAGTAGAGTTATTTTTCCGGTATTGGAACCTTTTGGTAAAGATTTAGCCCCACAAGTATATAATGTTGTACCAACCAATGTAAGAGATACTTTGTTTTATGCCTTATACGATTCTATTAAAGCTGTAGCACAGCAGTTTCCTACTCTAAATAGGTTTTTACTTAAGGGCTCTGCAAAAACATCTGGCTCTGGCGATATAAGTATAGGCTATAATATTCCTAGAGGTTCAGTATCGGTAACTGCTGGTGGGCGTGCCTTGCAAGAAGGATTAGATTATGATATTAACTACGACCTTGGTACCATAAAAATTATAAACCCTGCTATATTAAATGCTGGGCTGCCAGTGCAAGTAAATTTTGAAAACAATGCATCTTTTGGTTTGCAGCAAAAATCTTTTTTGGGTTTAAGATTAGATTATTTGGCAAAAAATACTGCAAAAACACAATTAGCACTTGGAGGTACTATTGTGCGACTAAGCGAAAGACCATTTTTTACAAAAGTAAACCTTGGCGAAGACCCAATACGAAATGCTATGTATGGTGTAGATGTAAGTTATAAAAATAATTTGCCAAAACTTACCAAAATACTAGATAAACTACCGTTTTACAAAACCACTGCTCCATCATCGGTAAATGCGTATTTTGAAGGTGCTGTACTAAAACCTGGTCATGCAAAACAAATAGGCAAAGGCAGCAAAGGAGTAATATACATAGATGATTTTGAAGGTGTAAAATCGGGTATCGATTTACGTTTTCCAGCTACTGCTTGGGGTTTAGCATCTACACCAAAAGGAGGAACACCACTATTTGCAGAAGCAGACTCAAGCAATAGCCTTATATATGGTAAAAATAGAGCTAAACTGGCTTGGTATCAGATAGAGCAAGTTTTGCAAACAATTGGTAATGGTAACCCTATAACGGATTATAACATTGTACACGACCCAAGAGTAAGGGCTGTTTACCAAAAAGAAATTTTTCCGCAACGTACTACAGGTATTGGCGATTACCAGTTGCAAACTTTTGACTTAGCGTATTATCCTAAAGAAAAAGGTCCTTATAATTACGATGATGTAAATATAAACGCACAAGGTAATTTGCTAAACCCGACAGCAAGATGGGGAGGTATTCAAAGAAATATTGATCAAACAGATTTTGAAACCGCAAATATTGAATTTATTGAAGGATGGATACAAGATCCGTTTATAAATAATCCATCATCTACCGGAGGAAAATTAATATTTAACCTTGGAAATGTATCCGAAGATGCGTTAAAAGATGGCAGACGACAATATGAAAATGGTATAACTACACCAAATGCACCTTCGCCAATGGATACATCAGTGTGGGGAAGAGTGCCACGCAACCCTATACAAGTTACCAATGCATTTACCAATAATGCCGATGATAGAGTATATCAAGATGTAGGTTTTGATGGGTTGATAGACTCTGCCGAAAATAGAGTAAGACAGCCTTACTTAAATAAAATTGCAACAACTTATGGGGTAAGTTCAGTTGCTTACAATAAAGCATTGGAAGATCCATCAAACGATAATTTTAAACATTATAGAACAGATTTTACAAATGCTAACGAAAGTTTACTAGCTCGTTACAAAAACTATAATGGTACCGAGGGGAATTCTAAAATTCAAAATGGTAATGTAGTTACCTCATCGGCTGCTACACCATACCCCGATGCAGAAGATTTTAATAGAGATAATACCATGAACGAAACTGAAGAGTATTATCAATATACATTAAATTTAAGACCAAGTACCGATCCATTAATGAGTGTAGGGCAACAATTTATTGTAGATAGAAAAACGGTAACTATTCCTTCGTTAAATGGGCCATCTAGGCAAGAAACCTGGTATCAAATACGTATTCCTATAAATGCTTACGATAAAAAAATTGGTAATATCCCCGATTTTAAATCTATACGTTTTATGCGTATGTATATGACGGGTTTTGATGATACTGCTGTAGTTCGTTTTGCTACATTACAATTATCTCGTAATATTTGGCGTAATTATAAATATGCAATAGATGCTACAGGCAACCCATCACCAGCATCGGGCACTGCTTTTAATGTAGGTGCAGTAAACATAGAAGAAAACGACACTAGAGATCCATTACCATACCGCACACCAAGCGATATACAAAGGCAACAATCATTGAGCAACAATGGCGTAAATTTATTATCGAACGAGCAAGCACTTACTTTGCAATTTACTAACCTTAAAAAAGGAGATGCAAAAGGGGTTTTTCAAACATTTAGCAATAAAGATTTGAGGCAGTTTAAAAAACTATCGATGTATTTGCATGCCGAAGAAGCAAAACCTGGAGATCCTCCAAAATTAAAAGATAATGACCTTACAGCTGTATTTAGACTTGGCTCTGATTTTATAAATAATTATTATGAAATAAGAATACCATTAAGAAACACTCCATTTAGTGCAAAAAATTTAGATTTAAACGATACAGCTTACAACAATGCACTTTGGAATCCGCTAAACTCTTTAGATGTAGATTTAATAACACTTACACAAATAAAGCAAGAAAGAAATTTATCATCGCAGCCACTTAATGTAATTTATAAAAAACCACAACCCAATGGCCAAACGTATGCGGTAATGGGCAATCCTAATTTGGGAGAAATAAAAGGCATGTTGATAGGGGTAGAAAATACTGGTGCTACCCCATCGGCCAGTGGCGAAATTTGGGCAAACGAATTGCGACTTTCTACATTAGACGAAAAAGGGGGTTATGCAGCATTATTAAGAGTTGATTTTGCTTTAGCCGATTTGGGAACTTTATCTGTATCTGGCAATATGCACACACAAGGATTTGGTACATTAGAGCAAAGAGTAAACGAAAGATATAGAGATAATTTTTACCAATTTGATGTAGCTACCAATTTAGCTTTAGGTAAATTATTGCCTAAAAAAGCAAGAGTAGAAATACCATTTTTTGCACAATATACCCGATCGGTAAGTGCTCCACAATACGACCCTTATGATTTGGATATAAAATTAAAAGATAAATTAAAATCTGCTCCATCTAACCAAAAAGATTCTATACGCAAAACTGCCGTAACCTATCAATCTATAAAAACAGTAAACTTTACCAATGTGCATAGGGTGCGTAAAGAAAATAAAAAACCTAAAATTTACGATATTGCCAATGTAGATTTGAGCTATTCCTATGTAAAAACAAGCGATTACAATCCATTAATAGAATACAACGATGTTACAAGGCATAGAGCAGTGGTAGGATATAATTTTGCACCTACACCAAAATATGTTTCGCCATTTAAAGCACTATTAAAAAAGCAAAAATCGAAATGGTTTGATGTAGTAAAAGATTTTAATTTTAATTTAATACCATCACAATTAAGTTTTAGGGCAGATATACAACGACAATTTGGTGTAATAAAACCTCGTAGCCTTGGTGGCGAAAAATACCAAACACCCGAAACCTACGATAAGTATTTGTTGTACCAAAGAGATTATATTTTGCAATGGAAACTAACAAAATCTATAAACATAGATTATACGGCTACCAACAATTCAAGGGTAGATGAACCAGCAGGAAGGTTAGATACTAAAGCCAAAAAAGATTCTATTTGGACAAATTTATTTAGAGGTGGTAGAAATACCGTTTTTAATCAAACTACATCATTATCATATACATTACCTATAAATAAAATACCAATTTTTGATTTTGTAACAGCCAATATAAAATACCAAGCCACTTACAAATGGCTTGGTGCAAGTAGGCTTGCATACAATTTGGGCAATGTTTTAGAAAACGGAAACCAAGCCGAAGGCACTGTGCAAATGGATTTTAATAGATTATACCAAAAATCGAAATTTTTGCGCCAGTTAGATGCACCATCTAATAAAGCAGATAGAGAAAAATGGAGAAATAGATGGACAAAAATAACAGATAGTGTAACCAATAAGCAAGGTAAAAGAGTACTACGTATACGTAAAATTTTAGATAAATCGGCTGTACCTTATGTTGGTGGACCTATTAAATTTTTGGGTAAATTAATTACTAGTTTAAAGCAAGCTAATATATCTATATCCGAGCAGGCACATACTACCTTGCCAGGTTATACTGATAGTACTACAGCACTGGGGCAAAATTTTAAGAGTATGGCACCTGGCTTCGATTTTGTTTTTGGAAAACAAGTAGATAGCAATTGGCTAAACAGAAAAGCAGCTACAGGTTTAATAACCAAAGATGCTGATTTCAATTATTTGTTTAGACAAAATTTTGACCAATCATTTACAGCAAGTGCTACATTAGAGCCTATTAGAGATTTGAATATTACCATCAATTTCAAAAAAACATTTGCAAAAGATTATTCTGAAACTTTTAAATATGCAGATACTACTGGCGGTACCAATTTTAAATATATGCACCTTACGCCATACTCCAATGGTAGTTTCGATGTAAGCTATATAGCATTTAAAACACTTTTTGGTAAGTTTGACCCAAACAGAGTGCCCGAAACATTTAAAACTTTTCAGGATAATAGAATAATACTTTCGAAAAGATTAGGTGCTTTAAATCCTTATACAAATACGTTGCCTAATGGTGGTAAGCAAGCTGATGGCTATTATTATGGTTATGGTAAGTATGCTGTAGATGTGTTAATACCATCTTTTATAGCAGCATATACTGGCAAAAATCCAGAAACGGTTTCTCTTATTAAACAAACCGATAGCCGTACAAGATCTAACCCATTTAAAGCAATATTACCAAAACCAAATTGGACTTTAGATTATAATGGATTATCGAAAGTAAAAGGTATAGATAAAATATTTACCAACATTAATATTACACATGGCTACAATGGTAGTTTGAGTATGAATGGATTTTCGTCTGCTTTGCTTTATCAAGATGTATCTAGATTTGGTTATCCATCATTTTTTGATACGGTTTCTAAAGCATACATACCTTTTTTCTTAGTGCCAAATGTAACCATACAAGAGCAGTTTTCGCCATTGGTAGGTATAGATATGCAATTTGTAAACCAACTGCAAGCAAAATTTGAATACACAAAGTCACGTACATTGAGCTTAAGTTTATACGATTACCAATTGAGTGAGCAACGCAGTACCGAGTACAAGATTGGAGCTGGGTTTCGCAAAAGAGGTATTCCTTTACTAGGAGGTTTAAAATTGCCTAAATTTTTGGGTGGAGGAAAAAAACTAGAAAATGAAATGGCATTTAGATTTGATTATGGTGTAAGAGATAATGTAACAGCAAATAGCAAATTAGATCAAGATAATAATTTTGCTACTGCAGGAAGTAAAGAAATAACCTTACGCCCTTCAATAGATTATACTTTAAACAATCGTATAAGTCTAAAATTTTATTATGACCGTGTAAAAATAAAACCTTACATATCATCTAGCGCACCTACTACAAATACTAGGTTTGGTGTGCAAGTGCATATTTCGCTGGCACAATAAATTGTTTTTTTTTCTGCCTTTCTAGCACCCACTTTTTAAACCAAACAAACTGATTTTTAATAGGCTGAACTTTGTCATTATTGTTAAATAAAATGCCACAATTTTTACATTTGTAACGCTGCTTATTTTGTTGTTTTCCCCATCCAATTACTGATAAGGAATCACAACTGCAGCATCGTTTTTTTTATCTTTTTCATATACAAAAGAAGTTTAGTGAAACGACTTTCACTAAACTTCTTTCAATACTGATAGAAACATTGAGTACTAGAGGATTTTACCAACTATTTTTCAGTATTATACCAAAATTATTCCTTCCATAGATACGGAAAAAGTATTACTGCTAGTACAAATACTAAAATATCTAAGCCTACAATAAGCCCAGTAAGTTGTAATACTACACCGTTTCTAAAAACTTCGGCAAAGCCTGTTTTGCTAAGTTTTACTAGCAATAATAATTGTGGCAAAATAACCGGAAACCCAAGTATAGCAATAAGTGCAGCGTTTTGTTGGGCTTTAGCAGCAATAGCACTCATAAGAGTAAAAGTGAGACTAATACTAGTGCCACCAAGTATTACAATGCCATAAAATTTTAAAGCATTGGTAACAGGGCTATCTAAAAAAATATAAAATAAAAGTAAACTAACCGTACTCATTATTACCATTAGTACAATATTAAAAAGTAATTTGGCTATAATAAATTCGGTAGGCGATGTTATAGAATAATAGTAAAGCATAAGCCCTCGGCTTTCGGCCAAAAAACTTTTAGCAACAGTATTTACACATACAAATAATTGTATTGTCCAAAAAATTGCATTCCACACATTAGCTTCTGGGCTATCGGGCAGCGAAAGATATAAAACAAAAATAGTAGAAGCTATATATAATAAAATACCATAAAAAGTATGCTGGCTCCTAAGCTCAAGCATAAGATCTTTTTTAAGTAAGGCAAATATTTTTTTTAGCACTTTTTTAAATTATATATTTTTAATTTTCTTGTGCACACTCTCTACACCTAGCTTCGTATATATCTTTTTCGCCTAATAGTACTTGTGCGCCACCAGCAATTTTACGATACGAAATACTAGCCATGCCACCACATTTCATACAAATAGCATGTAGTTTTGTAATATAATCTGCTACAGCAAGTAGGTTTGGCATTTGCCCAAATGGTTTACCCTGGTAATCCATATCTAATCCAGCCACAATAACCCTTATACCTTTAAGTGCCAATTGTTCGCAAACAAATGCAATTTCTTCGTCAAAAAATTGAGCTTCGTCTATACCAACTACATCTACACCTTCGCTCATTAAAAGTATGGCATGCGCATTTTCTACAGGTGTACTGTGTATAGAATTTGTGTCGTGGCTTACAATCTTTATATCATCGTATCGTACATCTATTGCAGGTTTAAAAATTTCTACTTTTAAATTTGCAATTTTAACTCTTTTTAAACGACGTATAAGCTCTTCGGTTTTACCACTAAACATGCTGCCACATATTACCTCTATCGACCCTTTTTTTTCGCCTTTTAAATTTGGTTCTAAAAACATTCTATTTTTTTTATAAATGTGTTGCGTAACTTTAACGCTATAATGCAAAGATTAAAGAATATAACCGAAGGGCAAAACTATTTTTAATTTGATTTTAAATAAAATGTAATATTATGGAAAGAGTGGAAACACTTGCCAATAAATTGATAGAAAAAATACAGGCTAAAGAATCTATTACATCTTTACTTAGCACAGTAAAAATGTTGGAATCGGAGTTGGCTCATTTGCAAAAAATAACTCCAAAAAATAATAGTGAGAGTGAAATTGCAGCATTAAATATTTCAAAAAATATAACTGAAGAAGCCTTATCGTTTTACAATACAAATGATGATGAAAAAACAGTAGAAGTATTAATTGTAAATGAAGAAGAGTTGCAAGCAGAATTAAACGAAATAAAGAAAAATGCAGGTGAAAAAAATGCACTTGGTTTGCAAAATAGACCATTAAATTTATTTGGAATAGATGAACAAATACCAACTATGGTAAACAGGCAAGAGCCTACATCTACCACAAGCACAAACGAAATTGTAAAAGAACTTAATGATATATTGGCTGATAAAACCATAAGTACTAAAAATGAAACTTTAGCAAAAAATGCTTTAGAAATAAATGATGTAGTAGGCAATGTAGAAGCTAAAGGAATAAATGAAAATAAAGTATTGGTGGAGAAAATTTTGGGAATAAAAGATGCTCAAAAATTAAATATTGAAGATGAAAATGTACAGGACAAGGTAGAATTTGTAGATATAAATAAAAATCTTGAAAGTGGAAAAGAAATTTCTATTA
The DNA here is from genome assembly GCA_013141435.1 of Ferruginibacter sp. Classification (GTDB taxonomy): domain Bacteria; phylum Bacteroidota; class Bacteroidia; order Chitinophagales; family Chitinophagaceae; genus Ferruginibacter. Next base: position 43,126 of record JABFQZ010000011.1, on the reverse strand, counting down.
ATGAAACAATTTTAAAACCTATGAATGAGCTTTCATCAAAATTTGAAGATTCGCCAATTAAAGATTTAAAAAAAGCAATAGGAGTTAATGATAGATTTTTGTATTTGAACGAATTGTTTAGAGGCGATGAAGCAATGTATGAAAGAAGTATAAAAACGATAAACGCTTTTGAAATATACCCCGAAGCAGAATTTTGGATAAGGAGAGAACTTAAATTAAAACTTGGCTGGGACGATAAATATCAAACTGTAAAACAATTTGATCAATTAGTAAGAAGACGATTTGCTTGAAGATATTGTACAATTTTATTTGTAGCACCTTTATTAGCATACACATATTTTATACTTTGATAAGCAGCATTTTTCAACATTTTTTCGTCGGATATAAATTTATCTAGTAAGCTTTCTAATTCTAATGCATTTGCAACAGAAAAAGCACCACCTTTTTCTATTAAACTTATAGCTTCCGAAAACTTTTCGTAAATAGGGCCAAATATTACAGGCTTTCCAAATACAGCAGCTTCTAAAACATTGTGTATGCCAGTGTCATTAAATCCGCCACCAATATAAGTAATATCGGCAAGTTGATAAAGTATAGCAAGCATTCCAATATTGTCGATTATAATTACTTGTGCGGTTGTATCATTGTTTACAAAATCGGAGAAATAAATTGCATTTTTAAATATTTTTTTAATGTCTTTCAATCTTTCTGCATCAATTTCATGGGGTGCAATTATAAATTTTATATGCGCATGTGTACGAGCATAATGCACTAATGTTTCTTCATCTTCTTCCCAAGTGCTACCAGCTACAATTACAAAATTGTTTTCGCAAAACTGTATTAGTTTTTCATTTATGGGCTCTTTTTTTTCAGCAATGTCTATCACTCTATCAAACCTTGTATCGCCAGCTATTTCAATGTTTGAATCGAAGCCAATATTATTTAAAAGCAATACAGAATTTTCATCTTGCACAAAAATTTGTTTAAAAGAAAGTAATATTTTTTTCCAAAATTTGCCATACCATTTAAAAAAAGGCTGACTTTCTCTAAAAATTGCTGATACTAAAACTACAGGAATATTTTTTTGTTTTAATACTGTTAAATAATAATACCAATATTCGTATTTTACCCAAATAACTAAGGAGGGTTTTACAATTTCAATAAATTTTGCGGAAGTAAATTTACCATCTAAAGGCAAATAAAAAATAGCATCAGCCCCAGCATAATTTTTTCTTACTTCGTAGCCACTTGGCGAAAAAAAGGTTAGTAATATTTTGTAATTAGGATATTGATTTTTTATATTTTCTAAAATTGGTCTGCCTTGTTCAAACTCTCCGAGGCTTGCGCAATGCATCCAAATAACTTTATCATTTGGGTCTAATGTATTTTTCCATTTTTGTAATTTTGGCAATAAATTACGCCTACCAGCAAGCCACAATTGAGCCTTTTTGCTCTTCCATGAAAATAAGCGTACGCCAATAAAATAAGCCCCTAAAAAAATATGGTAAAATAATAGTGCCAATGCAGATTTTTAGCAAATTTATAGGCAAAGTATGCTATAATCCAAATGTTTGTATTAGTATATTTTGAGGCTTTAAATTAGTATCTTTGCGGCTGCAAAATTTATATATGAAACAAATACAAATGGTAGATACTAAAACGCAGTATCACAAAATAAAAACAGAAGTAGATGCAGCAGTAATAGCTGTAATGGAAAGCAGCCGTTTTATTGGCGGCGATGTGGTTACAAATTTTGCTAATAATTTAGGTAAGTATCATAATAGTAAGCATACAATACCTTGTGCAAATGGCACCGATGCTTTGCAAATAGCTTTAATGGCATTAGGTTTAAAAGCTGGCGACGAAATTATTACACCATCGTTTACCTATATAGCTACTGTAGAAGTAGCAGCATTGTTGGGTATAAAACCAGTTTTTGTAGAAGTAGATAAACATACTTTTTGTATAGATGTAAATGTTATAGAAAAAGCAATTACCCCAAAAACTAAAGCAATAATACCAGTGCATTTATACGGCCATGCAGCCGATATGGAGCCAATAATGCTACTAGCTAAAAAGTACAATCTTTTTGTGATAGAAGATAATGCGCAAGGTATCGGTAACGATTACACATTTAGTGAAGGTACAAAAAAGAAAACAGGTAGTATTGGACATATTGGTTGTACTTCTTTTTATCCATCAAAAAACCTTGGTGCTTATGGCGATGGTGGAGCAATATTTACAGATGATGATGACTTGGCAGTAAAATTAAAAATGATTGCATCGCATGGGCAAAGCAAACAATATTATCATGATGTAGTAGGTTGCAATAGCAGATTAGATGCAATGCAAGCAGCCATATTGGATATTAAATTAAAACATTTAGATGAATACATTGCTGCAAGAAGAAAAGCTGCCGATTATTATGATGCTGCGTTTGCAGGTAATGAAAAAATTTCGGTTCCATTTAGGGCTACAAATAATAACCATGTTTTTCATCAATACACTTTAGTATTAAAAGGTGTAGATAGAAATGGCTTAAATAAATATTTGGCAGAAGTAGGTGTACCATCAATGATTTATTACCCAGTACCAGCACACAAGCAAAAAATGTTTGAATCTTTTGGAGGAGGCGATTATGAATTAGAAATTACAGACTGGTTAACAGATAGAGTAATCTCATTGCCAATACATACAGAGCTTGATGAAGAACAACAGGCATTTATTGTAAAACATGTTTTAGGTTTTGTAAATCGATAATAAATAACATTTCAGATGAAAATAGCAGTAGTAGGTACAGGATATGTTGGTTTAGTTACAGGAACTTGTTTTGCCGAAACAGGCAATAAAGTTATATGTGTAGATATTGATAAAGCTAAAGTTGACAAACTTTCATCTGGCGAAATTACTATTTACGAACCAGGGTTAGAAAAACTTTTTTTGAGAAATCAAAAAGAAGGTAGACTTAGTTTTACACAATCTTTGAGTGATGCAATTGTAGATGCAGAAATTATTTTTCTTGCATTGCCCACACCGCCAGGTGCAGATGGAGCAGCCGATTTAAAATACATTTTGGGTGTAGCCGATGATTTAGGAAAATTATTAAAACCTACCGATTATAAAGTAATAATTGATAAAAGTACTGTACCTGTGGGAACTGCCAATAAGGTAAAGGAAGCTATATTGAATAGTGGTACAAATGCAATTGCTACTGCTTTCGATGTGGTAAGTAATCCTGAATTTTTGCGTGAAGGTGTAGCAGTAGACGATTTTATGAAACCCGATAGAGTTGTGATTGGTACAGAATCGGACAAAGCAAAAAAAATATTGAATGACTTGTATGCACCATTTGTACGACAAGGCAATCCACTAATTTTTATGGATGAAAAAAGTGCAGAACTTACAAAGTATGCAGCCAATGCTTTTTTGGCAGTAAAAATTAGTTTCATGAATGAAATAGCACAGATGTGTGAGTGCTTAGGTGCAGATGTAGATATGGTACGTAAAGGAATTGGTAGCGACGAAAGAATTGGTAAGCGTTTCTTATTTCCAGGTATAGGATATGGAGGAAGCTGTTTTCCTAAAGATGTGCAAGCATTGGCTATGAGTGCAGATGAAGTTGGGTACGATTTTAAAATACTAGATGCTGTAATGGATGTAAATGCAAAACAAAAAGTACATTTAATTCCTAAAATAAAAGCATTTTTTGGAGGAGATATTGAAGGGAAGCATTTTGCATTGTGGGGTTTATCTTTTAAACCCAATACCGATGATGTAAGAGAAGCACCTGCATTTTATATAATTGATGCATTAATTGCAGAAGGTGCTACTGTTAGTGCTTTTGACCCCGAAGGTATGGCAAATACTAAATTAAATTATGAAGATAAAATCAATTTTGCTACAAATCAATACGAAGCTTTAGTAAATGCAGATGCATTAATTATTGCTACCGAATGGAACGAATTTAGAACTCCAGACTTTGATAAAATAAGTGCTACATTAAAAACAAAAACAATTTTTGATGGTAGAAATTTATTTGAAATAGGGCAAATGGAAAAATTAGGGTTTCATTACCAAAGCATTGGAAGAAAAGTTGTGAAAGGTTGAAGAGTGTAAATCAAAGTTCAAAGTTGATAGTTGTATAATCAAGTATTTAACAATTAACAAATAACAAATTATATAATGTCAAAAAGAATATTAATAACTGGTGCTGCAGGGTTTTTAGGATCTCATCTTTGCGATAGATTTATAAAAGAAAACTTTCATGTAATTGCAATGGATAATTTAATTACAGGTGATTTAAAAAATATTGAGCATCTTTTTAAATTATCCAATTTTGAATTTTATCATCATGATGTTTCTAAATTTATACATGTTACTGGAGCGTTAGATTATATTTTACATTTTGCATCACCAGCAAGTCCAATAGATTATTTAAAAATACCTATTCAAACACTAAAAGTAGGGTCATTAGGCACACACAATTGTCTTGGTTTAGCCAAAGCAAAAAAAGCAAGAATATTAGTAGCAAGTACAAGCGAAGTGTATGGCGACCCACAAGTGCATCCTCAAACAGAAGAATATTGGGGCAATGTAAACCCTGTTGGACCAAGAGGAGTTTATGATGAGGCAAAGCGTTTTCAAGAAGCTATAACAATGGCTTACCATACTTTTCATAATGTGCAAACTAGAATTATAAGAATTTTTAATACCTATGGTCCTCGTATGCGGCTCAATGATGGTAGAGCTTTGCCAGCATTTATAGGGCAAGCATTGAGGGGCGAAGATCTAACTGTATTTGGCGATGGAAGCCAAACAAGGAGCTTTTGCTATGTCGATGATTTGGTAGATGGTATTTACAAATTGCTTATGAGTGATTATGCACAACCAGTAAATATTGGCAACCCCGATGAAATTTCTTTAAAAGACTTTGCTGAAGAAATAATTAAACTTACTGGCACTACCCAAAAAATTGTGTATAAACCTCTACCAGTAGATGACCCAAAACAAAGACAACCAGATATTACAAAAGCAAAAGAAATATTAAATTGGGAACCAAAAGTAAATAGAGCAAATGGCTTAAAAATTACTTACGAATATTTTAAAAATTTGCCAAAAGAAGAGTTAAATAAATTGCCGAAAGAATTCAAATAGAGTAGGAGCTAATCGTAATAAAAAATAAAAAATAACAAATAACGAATAACAACAAACAGATGTACCAACAATTAATAGAGAAAAATAAAAAGCTAGCAGTAATTGGGCTTGGTTATGTAGGCTTACCAATTGCATTAGAATTTGCAAAAAAAATTAAAGTTATTGGTTTCGATATAAATGCAGATAGAGTAAAAATGATGCAAAATAAAATTGACCCAAGTAAAGAATTGGAGTCAAGTGCATTTGATGGATGTGATATAGAATTTACAAATGATCTTGAAGTATTGAAAGAAGCTACATTTTTTATAGTAGCCGTGCCCACTCCTGTAGATGAGCATAATATACCAGACCTTAGGCCTGTGCTACGAGCAAGCGAAACAATAGGTAAAGTAATAAAAAAAGGAGATTATGTAGTGTACGAAAGTACCGTATATCCTGGCTGTACCGAAGAAGATTGTGTACCAGTAATTAAAAAAATATCTGGGTTAGATATGGTAACCGATTATAAAATTGGCTACTCTCCAGAGCGTATAAACCCAGGCGATAAAGAGCACACCATTACTTCTATAATAAAAGTAGTGAGTGGTTGCGATGCAGAAAGCCTTGACGTAATTGCAAAGGTATATGAGCTTGTAGTAAAAGCTGGTGTGCACAGAGCATCTTCTATAAAAGTAGCAGAAGCTGCAAAAATTATTGAAAATACACAAAGAGATTTGAACATTGCTTTAATGAACGAACTCTCTATTATTTTCGATAAAATGAATATAAATACATTTGAAGTGTTGGAAGCAGCAGGCACAAAATGGAATTTTTTAAAATTTCAACCTGGGCTTGTTGGTGGGCATTGCATAGGTGTAGATCCTTATTATCTTACATACAAATCGAAAGAGTTAGGATATGATAGCCAAGTTATACTTGCAGGAAGAAATATAAATGATGGAATGGCAGGCTATGTAGCAAAAAAGGTATTACAACATATTATTCAAAATAATGGCAATGTAAAAGAGGCAAGAGTATTGGTAATGGGAGCCACATTTAAAGAAAATGTAAGTGATATCAGAAACAGTAAAGTTGCAGATGTAGTAAAAGAATTAAAATCATTTTCATTAAATGTAGATATTACAGACCCACATGCCAGTAGCGAAGAACTAAATCATGAATATGGTTTTACCCTAACTGAAAATGTAGGCAAAAATTATGATGCGGTAATAATAACCGTACCACATGAGGCATACAAAATTTATGATGATGCTTATTTTGTATCTATTACTAAACCAGAAGCGCTTATTTGCGATTTAAAAGGAACATATAGAAACCGTATAAAAAACAGAGTTTATAAAAGTTTATAAAAAATACACAATAAAAATATAAGAATAAAATTACCAAAAATATTGAATTATCTATTTTTGGTACCCCTTGCCAACTTTGTTTTTTGTGTAAAAATAAAAATGAATATGAAATTATTTCATGAAGGAAGCTTGTCGGATAAAACATTTTTAGTAACAGGCGGTGCAGGTTTTATTGGTGGGCACTTGACTGAATATTTATTAAAAAATGGTGCTGCAAAAGTACGTGTGTTAGATAATATGGTAAATGGTTTTGAAACTAATTTAGCAATTCTAAAACAATATCCTGCATTTGAATTTATAAAAGGAGATATTAGAAATATAGATGATTGTAACAATGCCTGTAAAGGAATAAATTACATAAGCCATCAAGCAGCTTTAGGTTCTGTACCTCGGTCTATAAAAGAGCCTGTTTATTTTAATGAAGTAAATGTAGGAGGTTTTGTAAACATGCTAAAAGCTGCTGTAGATAATGGTGTACAACAATTTGTATATGCATCATCTTCTTCGGTGTATGGCGATGAACCAACTTTGCCAAAAGTAGAGTCTAAAATTGGCAATTGTTTATCGCCTTATGCAGCTACAAAAAAAACAAATGAATTATACGCACAAATATTTGCAGATGTGTATGGGTTAAAAATTATGGGATTTAGATATTTTAATATCTTTGGTCCAAGGCAAGATCCTGATGGAGCATACGCAGCAGTAATACCACTTTTTGTAAAAGGCATAATGAAAGAAACGCCAGTGTACATAAACGGCGATGGTGAGCAAACTAGAGATTTTACATTTGTTGATAATGCAGTACAAATAAACGTAAAAGGTATGCTTACTCAAAATACTGAAGCCCTCAACAAAGTATATAATGTAGCCGTAGGCGAAAATTTTACTGTAAATTATTTATACAATATTTGCAAAGAAAATGTACAAAGCAATTGGCAAGCTACACATAGAGAAGAGAGAGCAGGAGATATTAGAAATTCGTTAGCCGACATATCTTTAGCAAAAAAATTATTAGGTTATGCACCTACAAAAAAGTTTGAAGATGGATTGGTAGAAACTGTTCAGTTTTTTAAAAAACTATATTCAAACTATTAATTATTCATTATAAAATTATTTATTATACAATGCCTTTTATTAAAACAGAATTTCCTGATTTATTGATTTTTGAACCTACAGTTTTTGAAGATGAAAGAGGTTATTTTTATGAGAGTTATAATGAAAATACATGCTTAGCTAATGAGGTCGATATTAAATTTGTGCAAGATAATCAGGCAAAATCTAGCTACGGAGTTATAAGAGGTTTGCATTATCAATTAGCACCTTATGCACAAACTAAATTTATAAGAGTTTTGCACGGTAGTATTTTAGATGTTGTTGTAGATTTAAGAAAAGGTTCTCCAATGTATGGTAAGTGGTACTCAATAGAACTGTCTGGTCAAAATAAAAAACAATTATTAGTACCTAAAGGGTTTGCTCATGGTTACTCCGTATTGAGCCCAACTGCAGATGTGTTTTATAAATGCGATGCGTTTTACAACAAACAATCGGAAGCAGGTTTATTGTACAATGATGCTTCGTTAAATATTGATTGGCGTATTGAAGATGGCGAAGAATTAATTTCTACCAAAGATTTGGCACAACCTACTTTCCAAAATTGTAAAAGCAATTTTGAATTTTAATGAGCTTAGTAAAAGCAATATTAATTACTGGTGCCAATGGCCAACTTGGTCAATGTTTTCAAGTATTGGCAAAATATTACCCACAATATCATTTTTTATTTACAGATAAAAATGCTTTGCAAATAGCAGATGAAAATGCGGTAAATGTTTTATTTGAAAAAAATAAAATTGATGTATGCATAAATTGTGCTGCATATACAGCGGTAGATAAAGCCGAAACCGAAAGAGAATTAGCCATTGCCATTAATGCCACAGCTGTTGGTTATTTAGCTAGGGCTTGTAAAAAGCACAGTACACAATTCATACATATTTCTACCGATTATGTTTTTGATGGCACTGCAATAGTACCATACAAACCAACAGATATAACCAAGCCTGTAAATTTTTATGGACAAACAAAATTAGATGGAGAGTTAAATGCAGCTAAAGAAAATGCAAAAAGCATCATCATACGCACAGCTTGGGTGTATAGTGAGTTTGGTAATAACTTTTTAAAAACAATGATGCGCCTTATGAACGAAAGGGAAAACATTGGCGTTGTAAATGATCAAAAAGGCGCACCTACTTATGCAGCCGATTTAGCCGATGCTATTATGCAAATAATTGAAAAAAATAATTTTGTATCTGGCATTTATCATTATAGCAATAAAGGAAATATTAGTTGGTACAATTTTGCTAAAGAAATTGCATCACAATTAAAAACATTATGCATTGTAAATCCAATAACAACATCACAATTTCCTACACCAGCTGCCAGGCCAAAGTTTTCTGTGTTAGATAGCCAAAAAATAGAAAAAACTTTTGAAATTCAAATACCAGAATGGAAATCAAGTTTAACAAAATGTATTTTAAAAATGGTATAAAGTACTATTTTATAGCACTAACATTACCACTATTTTTTTCTGTTTTTGTCACATCTGTTACACCGCCAGTGTAAAAAATATCCGAAGAGTTAGTAGCAGTTGCAGATAGGGATACACTTGCAAATAAATATATTTTACCACTATTGGTTGCTTTAGCTGTGGCATTTTCAGCTTGCAAATTTTGAGCATCAATATCGGCAGAGTTGGTTGCAGTTAAGGTAATATCTTTCGTTTTACCTTTTATTTTCACTTCTGCACTATTGTGTGCCTCTACAACAATTAATGGTGCGTCAATTTCGGCTTTTATACTTGCAGAATTTGATGCGTTTACATCTAGTTTATTGCTACATTTAAAAATTCCATTTGTAATAATCTCCGAAGATGCAGAAGCCGATAGCTTTGTTAAATCGGCACAAATTACATGCACTTTTAAAGTTGCATTAAGCAAATTTGCGCCACTTTTTAATCCAATGTGTAACTGACCATTGTTATTTTTAGTTTCTATATATGCTATAATATTATCATCAGCCTCAATTGTTACAACACTTTCATTACCTTGTTGTACATCTACATCAATTGAGTTAGAAACTTTTATTGCATTAAAACTACCAGTATTTCTTTGTGCAGTAATTATTTTACCACTACCTCTTTTCGAATTGTAACATGAGCTAAAAAAAAATACAGCTACTAATAAAAATATATTTTTCATTTTAATTTATTTTTGGGTGCAATATAATTTGTAATAAAATAAATAAACTTACCGTTTATACTTTTCATTTCTTAAAACGATGCATAAATAAAAATAAGCTTTTTGTTTTCTTTGTTTCTTTCTGCGAAATATTTTATTTGAATATGCTTACCGTTTATTCTTTTTCTTTTTTAAACTATTCGTAAATAAATATAAACACTTTGTGTTTGTCGTTTTCTTTGTTTCTTTGTGTGAAATATTGTTTTGTATAAATTTCTTTTGTGCTTTTTATGATAAAAATTGACTATCCAAATATTAAACCAAAAATAAAAAATGAAAACGAAAAAGAATTTATTTTTTGTGTAATTCGAAAGCGTTGGTATATCATTACTCCCGAAGAATGGGTACGTCAAAACTTTCTTTTATTTTTAATACATACATTAAACTATCCTGCATCTTTAATAGCAGTAGAAAAACAAATAGCTATAGGCGAATTAAAAAAACGATTTGATATAGTTGTATATAAAAATAGTGCACCTTTTCTTATAATAGAATGTAAAGAAATAAATGTACAACTTTCCGAAAACACAATAACCCAAGTGTTACATTATAATAAAACAATACAGGCTATGTATATTATTATTACAAATGGTGTTACTTGTGTAGCCTATAAAAAAAATGGAATTTCGTTTCAAGAAATTTTGCAACTTCCACAATTTTAAGACAGTATCTCATAAAGTATGCTGTAAATAAAACAAAACCTAATCGTAAATATCTTATCCTTTCATACCAAGCCAAGCCATCATTCCTACACCATGTTCTATTGCATCTTCATCAATATTAAATGTGGGAGTATGCACACCAATAGTAATATTTTTTGCCACATTGCCAATACCTAATCTATAAAAGCAAGCAGGTATTTTTTGCGAATAATAAGCAAAATCTTCGGCGCCCATTCGCAATTCTGTTTCCGATACGTTTTCAATGCCGGCGTATTCTTCAGCTAATATTTTGGCACTTGTACTTAGTGCTTCATCATTTCTTACACAAGGGTAGCCAATATCAATAGTAATATCTGCTTCGCCACCAAGTGCTTGTACAAGCAATTTTGTTTGTGTTTTTATAAGATCGTGTGCTTTGTAGCGCCACTCTTCGTTCATTGCTCTAAAAGTGCCCATTAGCTTAACTTCGCTTGGTATAATATTAGTAGCATTGCCACCTTGTATAGAAGTAATTGTAAGTACAGTAGGGTTAAAAGGACTATTATTTCTACTCACAATTTGTTGTAAACTTACTACCAATTGCGATGCTATTAAAATTGTATCGGCAGTTAAATGTGGCGCCGCAGCATGCCCACCTTTAGCTTTTATGGTAATATAAATTTCATCGGCACTTGCCATTACCATTCCGCCCCTAAAACTAAACTTACCTACCTGCAATATGTTATGTACATGCAAGGCAAATATTTTTTGTGGAGCAGGGTTTTCCAATACGCCTTCTTTTATTAAATAACTTGCTCCACCTGGGTTTTTTTCTTCACCTGGCTGAAAAATAAGTTTCACAGTTCCTGTCCATTCATCTTTAGTTTCGTTTAGTATTTTTGCAGCACCAAGCAAGCAAGTAGTATGTACATCATGCCCGCAAGCATGCATTACTCCATCATTTTTCGATTTGTACTCTACATCATTTTCTTCATTTATTGGTAGTGCATCTATATCTGCTCGTAATGCTACAATTCTTTCATCGGCATTTTTTCCTTTTATTAAGCCTACAACACCTGTTGTAGCCATAATTTCAAAAGGTATTCCCCATTCACTCAATTTTAATTGTATAAATTTAGAAGTTTCAAATTCAACATAGCTCAACTCTGGGTTGGCATGTATAGTTCTACGAATTTCTATACATTCATTCTTATATTCTGAAGAAAGTAATTTTATTTTTTGTAACACTAGCTAAAAATTCGATTTTAATTTTAAAAAATTATTTGGTTTTCCCTTTTACTTTTTTGTTGTCTTTTTCATTGTCATTAGTATCATCTTTAGCTACTTTTTTCTCTACTTTCATTTCTACGGTTTCGGGTACTACATATATATTATTATTTACCAATTTCATTCCAATAATTTGCTTGCGTACTCTATCTGCCTGTCCTCTATCCAAAAAATTACCAAATTTTATTTTGGTATTTGGCATCTGAAAACTCATATATTGTTTTTGATCAGGAAAAATTTGGTATAATTTTGCTCTTACCCTCATAGCCAAATCTCTATCATTTGTACTTATTACCATAAGCCTATAACCTGGCGTAAGTACTATACCACTACTACTTGTTTCAGTTATAGTAGGCTTACCAGCTGCTTCGGCTTTTGCAGCGGCATTAGCTACATTATTATCATACACTTTTTTTTCCAAAATTTCTACTCTTGCATCGTTTATTATTATCGATGCTCCGCCAAAGCTAGTATCAGTGGTGGTTTGTGCATTTGTACGCAAAAATGCCACTGTAATTATTAATGTTAAAAAACTAAATTTCATAATGTTTATTTAAAGTACAGTTACAATAACCGCACCACTTTTTTATGGGTTAACTATTTTCTTTTATAATTTCTATACAGTTGTTACTGCTAATTAAATCAGCTCCAGCATGTATAAGTTCATAAGCCAACAATGCAGTATTAATGCCACCATTTGCATCTATTTTTACACTGTTGCTCAAATGTTTTCTAATTAGCGATACCTGTTTTTGCGAAGCTTCTTTTTTTTCAAAACCAGTACTAGTTTTCAAAAAATCTACTCCTGCTATTCCATACAAATCGCAACATTTTATTACCTCATCATCGGTCAATATGCCACATTCAATAATAATTTTCAAACATTTTTGTTTGCTCCTTACAATTGGCAATATCGTATTTAATTCATTTGCAAGATACTGCCAATCGTTGTTTTTTAAAGCAGTTAAGTTTATTACCATTTCCAACACATCAGCACCATCTACAATTGCCAATAATATTTCGGCAAGTTTAGCTTCTACAGCACTATACCCCAATGGGAAACCAATAACAGTAGCTACTTTTACGTTGCTATTTGCAACTATTTGTTTTGCTTTTTTTACAAATATAGGCGGCACACATACAGAAGCCATTTTATTATTTATGGCTTTTACACAATTTTTTTCTACATCTGCTATGAGTGTTGCAGGTTCTAAAATTGTATAATTCAAATACGGAGCAATATGCATAATAATGCAAAAATAGCAAAAGCATTTGAAGCATCAGCATCAAAATAAAAAATCAACATCTGTATCCCAGCTTTACGCTTTTAGTTTTTTTGCCCAAAATGCAGGCAAAAAAAGCTAACCGCTACAATCTGGGCTAAGCTGAGCATTTGTACATTATTGGGCAGATTAACTAAGCATAAATAAAAATAGTCATTCTTTAATTTTTACTTTCCAGCAATATTATATTTTTCTTTAGCAATAAAATTTGCTCCTTTAAGTGTTGGTTTTCTAATCGTAAATAATCAAGCTCGGGCAGCTTATTTTGTGGTGCAGTACTTATATTTAGTTTTGTAGGCGTAGCTAAACTTTGTTCATATTGTTCAATTTTTTGAGGAGTAGTTTTTAAAACATCGGCAATTTTTGCCAAGGTATAGTAATTTATTTTTCCTGTTTTTTCTATTTGGCATATAAGCCCTTTGGTTTTGCCAATAGCGCTAGCAACCTGTTGTTGGCTCAGTTCTGCCAATTGCCGTAAGTTTTTTATTGCCTTGCCTATATGCATATTATATGCAAGTAGCTATTTTATAAAATAAGTATTAATAAAAAATAAATTTTGTATATTAAAACTATACTTTGTATATTTAATTATTGTTTGGCCAAAACAACTGCTTTGTAATACCCTTACATCAAAGCCAATAAATATAAAAGGGACTAATAATTATTTTAACTTTAAATTTTACAAAATGAAAAAAATCATGTTTATTTTAGCATTTGTAGGTATTGGGTTATTTGCAAGTGCAGGCAATGGGAAGAAAGGTAGATTAATTAAATTGCCAGTGAAGGCTAGTTTGGAAATAAAGAACAAGGATAAACCTACTGTTCAATGGCAAGTTACGGTAACTTGCGATGGACATACTTATGTTGCCTGTTGTTTTAATTCTTACGTAGGAGCTGATAGTTATGGAACATGGATGATTGCCCATTTGTGTTCATAAATTTTGTTAATTACTAAACAAGTTCATAAATTTAAAAACTATAAAATGAAAAAACTAATTTTAGTTTCCTTAATGTCTATAAATGGATTATTTGCTTTTGCCACTAGCAATAGTGTTGATAAAAATAAAAATAAACCAAAAATAAAGATAACAAATATTGTTAAACCTTTAGTACAATGGCATGTTACAGTGCACTGTGGGTCTATAACAATTACTTCTTGTTGTTATTCTAGCTATGGCGCTGCAATGGATGCTGGTTACGGTATTTATAACGAACTACAATGCAACCAATTGTAATATTAATATATTTAAATCAAGGGTATTTATTTTGTAAATCCCCTTGATTTAATAAAATAAAAATAAACATGAATAAAAAAATATATTTTACTACTGTAGCTATTTTATTTGCAATTCATAGTATTGCCCAAACGGATAAAGCATATTCATGCAAATACCGTTACATTTGGCAAAAGGATGCAAGTAACAAAGATTCAAAGTTTGATGATGTAATGATACTTACCATTAAAAATAGCAATACTATTTATTACAGTTATTTAAAACATTTTGGGTACAGGAATTTTGAAACAGATCAAAAAAATGGAATAGGAAAATCAAATACAACTGTATCGGGAAATATGGTAAATGTAAACGGAAATTCTACTAATAGTGGTACATATTTCATTAAAAACGAATCGGAAGTAATAAAGATTAATTTTTTTGAAAAAAAAATAAATATTTCTGATAAACTTTTAGAACAAGTTTACGGATACGAAACAGAGTTAGAAAAACCTCTATGGCAAATTGAAAAAGACACAGTTACTATATTAAACCAATCTTGCCAAAAAGCTATAACTACTTTTAAAGGTAGAAACTTTATTGCATGGTTTGCAAATGCTATTCCATATAAATACGGACCTTGGTTATTTAATGGTTTGCCTGGCTTAATATTAAAAGTAGAAGATGAAAAAAAGCAATTTTTATGGGAGTGCATAGAACTAAACACTCCTAATACAACTACAAAAGTATTTCAAGAATATGCAAAAATTAAAATGATATCAAAGAAAGAATTAAAGCTTAAAAAGAAATTTTATTATGAAGATACAATTGGATTTATGCAATTAGAAAATGGTGTAACAATAAGTGTTACAGATACAAAAACTGGTAACCCTGTACAAAAAAAACAAAAATCGTACAACCTTATTGATTTAACTCCATGATAAAACAAATAGCATTTGCTTTATTTATTTTAATTATTGCTCTTAATGGCTTTGCTCAAATAAAAATTACTGGTACTGTTTTAAACAAAATAAATATTGCAATAGAAGATGCAAGTGTGGTTTTAATGGAAAAAAATAAAACTCTAATTGCAGCCTTTGCTATAACCGATAACAAAGGCTTTTTTGAAATTAATTATACTGGCAATGCAGATACTGTTACCATAAAAGTATCGGTAGTAGGCTACGAAATAAAACAGCAAACTGTAGCCAATAAAACACAAATACTAAAATTTGTATTAGCTGAGCAACCCACGGTGCTGCCAACAGTACTAGTAAAAGAAAAACCAATAACCGAAAATGGCGATACTACCAACTACAATGTACAAGCGTTTACAGGCAAGCAAGATAGAGTAATTGGCGATGTAATAGCAAAATTGCCGGGTGTAGAAATGGACGAAACCACAGGCCAAATAAAATTTAACGGAAAACCCATAAGTCATTATTATATTGATGGGCTAGACTTGCTAGATAAAAAATACAATATTGCTAATAAAAATATACCTGCCAATATGGTAGATCAGGTGCAGCTTTTGGCAAACCATCAAGATATTAAATTATTTGATAGCCTAAAAACAGCTACCGACCCAGCACTAAATATTAAACTGAAAAAGAATGCAAAAAATAAATTAATAGGAGTTGCAAAAGTAGGTTTAGGTATAACCCCAATATTGTGGGACAATGAAATAGCAGCTATGCAATTTAAAAAATATTTGCAATTAATAACTACCTATAAAAACAACAATGATGGCAGTTTATTGGCTAGCGAACTTGCAGAAAATGTTGGTATATATAGAGTGGGAGAAAACCAAGAAGGGAATAGTAAGGAAGAAATTGTAAATAAACTTACCTTACAAACACCTACCTTATCTACTAAAAGATATTTGTTTAACAATACAAATTTGCTGTATTTTAATAGTTTAAAAGTGTTTCTAAATAAAGCACAGCTTAAATTACATGTTAGTTATTTAAACGATAATAATACCAATACTACTGCATTGCAAACGAACTATATTTTGCCTAGTGGGCAACAAATATATTTTGCTGAGCAAAAAGCAAATTTTATAAATGCCAATATTGTAGAAGCACAAGTAAATTACACTTTAAACACTGCAAAAAAGTATTTTAAGAATACGGTAAAAGCAAAGTTAGATTTTACAAAAGAAAATAGCACAATCATAAACCCAAGCATAGTTTCGCTTCAATTGCAAAATCCTTTTTTTGCATATAGCAACGATTTTATTTTGCATACAGCAATAAAAAAGAAAATAGTTACAATAAACTCAAAAATAAATTATAATAAATTGCCACAACGGTTAGATGTAGAACCTGGGCAGTTTGCAGCCGTATTTAACCAAACACTAGCATACCAGAGGCTTACACAAAATGCAGTACAAAATAATTTTAATACCGATAATAGCATTGCTTTTTTTAGCAAACTTGGCAAGTTGAATCAACAAATTAAAATGGGTATCGCTTACGTTTCTAAAAATTTGCAAACATCTTTAAATAAAACTTTTAACCAAACTATGTACCAACTTAATGATACTTTTAAAAATAATATACTCTGGAATAATGTAAGACTATATGCTGAAAATAATACAACAATTAAGAAAGGGAAAAAGCTGTTAGATATTAGCTTGCCTATAGAATTGAATTTGTTGAAAAGCAATAATTTTATAAAAAACTATGCAATAAATTCAAATAAATTATTTTTTAATCCTTCAGTATCTTTAAGTTTTCCGATAGCAGAAAACCTAATTGGCGATGTAAGTTATTACTTACAAAATACAAGCGGTGGTAATATTGAGCAAATCACATCTGGCTACATTCTTACTAATTATAGAAGCATAAATAAAAACGATAGTTTGCTGCCCATACAGCAAGAGCAAAGTGCGTATGCAAGTTTGTATTATAAAAATAGCATGCGTGCAATGTTTAGTAATTTATCAGCAAATTATAGCATTACAAAAAAGAATATGATTTACAATCAAATATTTGATGGATTGTTTATGCAAACTATAGGGAGCTATGTAAATAATTATAGCAAAAGCTTTATGCTAAATGGTAGTACAAATAAATATTTTATACAATCTAAAATAAATATGGCACTAAGTTATAGTTACAATAATATAAAAGCCGATTTGTTGCAACAAAACAAAATGGCAAAAAGTAAATCAAAAATAATTTCTTTGGGGTTAAAAGTTAATTTGAATATGCTATCGTATGCCTCGTTTGAAACACAAACAAAATATGATAATTTTACTAACGAAATAAAACTACCATCCACAAATAAAAATTTATTAAATACTAGTAGGTTTCAACAATTTGTAAAATTATATTTTTATACTTCTGCAATGTCTTCATTATATTTTATTAACGAATTGTACATAGTGTGGAGTAATAAAAACAATAATGGCAATTACTATTTTGGTGATGTAGGATTTAAACAAAAATTTAAAAAAAACGAATTGCAAATAGAATGGAATAATGTTGCCAATAACAAACAATACATTACTATAAATAATACCCAAAACTTAAATCAAATAAATACCTATAATATTAGACCAAGCAATATAATGGTAAAATTTTATTTTAATTTTTAGTACATAATCTACTACACAATTAATGCCGATAAAAGTACTACTACCCAAGGGCTGCTGCGGACTGAGCGTTGTACATACAAATGCGATAGCATATTTGTATGTACGGTACAGCAAAGGAGGCAGTGCCAATGCCGATTTTATGTATTTGGTAGAAAGCCCAAAAATATTTGTAATACGCTAATTTTTTTTAAGTATTGTAATAAAAATTTGTACTTTACAGCCTTAAAACATACTCTTTATGAAACGTATTTTATTTTTGGTAGTAATTGCTACAATGCTTTTTGGTTTTACTAATGCACAGCGTATTACATCTTGTGGTTATAAGGTGCCGCCAAGGTCTTTGGTAAAAAATTCTTTTGCATCGGTATATGAAGCAAAAGCTGTTGTAACAAGAATGTTGGATAGTATTCAATGGAAAGAAAATTTTAATTTAAAGGAGCAAAATGGTATTCAAAATGCGTATGCAACCATATCTGGCGGTCAGCGTTGGATTGTATATGATAATAAATTTTTGGAAGATATAGATGCTTATTCAAAAACAAAATGGGCAAGCATTAGTATTATGGCGCACGAAATGGGTCACCATTATTACAACCATGTGGCTAGTATGCAAGGCAGTACTGTGCCATCGGAAATTGAGGCCGATGCTTTTTCGGGCTATATGGTGCAAAGGCAAGGTGGTACATTGGAGCAAGCACTTGCTGCTATGCAAGCCATTGGTACCGATAGGCAAACTTCTACTCACCCTGCAAAAGCAGATAGGCTTGCAGCTATAACTAGAGGCTGGAATGCTGCAAAAGCAAGCTCACCAGCTACTACAGCTAACACTGGCAGCGGTAGTACTGTGCCTAACCCTACAAATGGTGGTAGCCAAACTAGCGGCAATGGTGGTGGCAATACAAACCCACAAACTTCGTCGGAAAACGATCCATCTTGGATAGCGCTATACATACAAAGTACACAAGATGAAACTGTGCAATTAAGCGATGATGGTAGAACTTTCCAGAATGCTCCAATAAAAGCTGGTGAACCTTTTATTTTTAAATTTGAAATTTATGAATATGGTTGGTTAAAATTGCCTTATTACAATGGTTTTAGAACTTATAAATTATTGCATGGTAAAGATTACTCCATTTTATATAACAGAAGAAATAAAAATTGGACTGTTGTAGAAATTCCTAATTAATTTTGCTAAAATGTTATGTTTAAAAGTGCTACTTTTTTTGGGTAAAAAGTAGCACTTTTTAATTACGTAATTATGGGCATCTCTAAAAATTAAGTTTGGAAACCACAAAGGCGCAATGAGTAGTATTTCCTTGTGTTCTTTGTGTAAAATTTGTCTTAGTGTTTAGAGGTTTCCTTTTCATCAAACAGGGTATTCTACAAAATTTCTTTCGGTTTCGTACAATCTTAATTTTAATTGTAATGATGATTGTATTAATGGTCTAAGTATGTTGTAAATAACTATTACAATGTTTTCGGCAGTTGGGTTTATGGTTTTAAATTCGGCACAATCTTCGTTAAGGTTTTTATGGTCAAATTTATTTATTACGTTTTCAATTATAATATCGCTTAGTATTTTGGTATCAATTACATAGCCAGTTTCTGCATCGGGCACACCAATTACTTGTACAGTTAAATCGTAGTTATGGCCATGAAAATATGGATTGTTACATTTTCCAAAAATGGCAATATTTTTCTCTTCACTCCACGTATCGTTGTGCAAACGATGAGCAGCATTAAAATGCTCTTTTCTAAAAACGGATACTCGGTTCATTTAGTATTTGTTAACTGTTAATTGTTATTTTTTATTAATTGCAAACTCTTTCCTCACTCTAAAGTTGTAAGGTTTTTTAGTTTTCTATGTTTCAATCTTCTACTTTTTTCCTTCCTTTGAAGTAGATATGAGAGGTTTTACCTCAACCAAAATACTCCACATATATTCTATCAGTTTCATAAAGTTTTAATGCATGTAATGTAACATTGGTAGGCATTTTAGGCAATAACTGGCTCCAAATTCCTATAATTAAATTTTCGATAGAGCACAATTTATTTTTCATAAAAGGTACTTCTACATTTAGGTTTTTATGATCTAAAATATCTATTACATTTTCTTTTATTATTGTACTTAGTTTTTTTGCATCAAAAACAAAACCTGTGTTTTCATCTGGTTCGCCTTTTATGGTAACATGTAAATTAAAATTGTGCCCATGCCAATTTTCGTTGGCGCATTTGCCAAATATTTCATCGTTTTTTTCTTTACTCCAATTTGGATTAAAGAGTTTGTGTGCTGCATTAAAATGTTCTATTCTTGTAATATAAATCATTTGTTTATTTTAATATTTTTTGCAAAGGTAGTAGCTAATTTTAACAAAAAGCATGTCAATGGTTTATAAGGCTAATGGGCAATACAAATCACTTCCCAGCCTATTTCCAGTGAGCAACAATTTTTTCTTGATTTTTAAAGCAAATTAAAATACGCATTGAATTTAGGTATAATATTGGTTTTAAATATTGCGAAAAAACTGATTTAATTTTTTCGCAATCTCCACATTTGTAATAACAAAGAAAGCATAATTAGCAATACACCTATATAAAATTGTATAGTAAACATTTTACCCTCTCCAAAAAAAATAAATGCAAGTACAATACCATATAGCGGTTCTAAATTGTACATAAGATTGCAAGTAAATGCCGATATTTTCTTCAAGGCTTTTAGTTGCAAATCGAAACTAATAACAGTGCAAACAATAGATAGAATTAATAACCAAATAATATCTTTACCCATAGCAATACTGAAAATTGCATTACTTTTTTTTAAATAAATGGGTAAAAATATACTTAGTATTATAAACCCACTCAAAATTTCGTAAAAAGTAAGTAGCCTAGGCGAAACAGCATGTAACAATTGTTTATTAAATATTGGAAACACAGCAGCTCCTAATGCAGCCAAAATACCATAAATAATACCTGTTTTAAAATGTGGATGAAAATCGAAAATTATGTAAATACCTACAATAGTCAAAATACCTAATACTATTTCGGCAAACACAATTTTTTTTCTCAAAATTATTGGCTCTAAAAAAGAGGAAAAAAAGCCAGCTGCAGATAAACATACAAGCGCTACAGAAATGTTAGCATATTTAATACTGCCATAAAATGCTACCCAATGAAAAGAGATAATACCACCTATGCCAAACATTTTTAATGTATTTTTTGGCGATTGTAAAACAAATTCTTTTTTGAAAAATAAAATAACAGCAAGTACAACTGTTGTTAAAAGCAACCTATACCACACCAACATGCCTTCGCTTAAGCTAATAAGCCTACCCAAAACAGCTGTAAAACCTGCCAAAAAAACAGCTATATGCAATTGTATAAATGCTTTTTTCATTTATACCAAAGATAAGGTAGAATTATTTTTTTAAATCGGCTGTATGATAATACAAATTGCTCTATGTGCATACATGAAAGAATAAGGCAAAATAAAAATACAATTAGTTACATTATAAATAATTCTCATCATTTTAGCACAGCAAAGAGAAATAACAACAAAGTAAAATGCCAAAAAGATGACAATTAACTCATCAAACCAAAAAATCATTTTGCCCGTAATTTAAAAATACTAACTTCGAATTCTGAAAAAATAGTTGTTTAGCTAACTATTTTGTAATTTACAGAAAACCGAACAAATTTTAGTATATGAAACGTACAATAAAAAAAGTAGCTGTATTAGGTAGCGGTGTTATGGGAAGTCGTATTGCTTGCCATTTTGCAGGTATTGGTTTACCTGTTTTGCTTTTAGATATTCTACCAAAAGATATAGCAGATAATGCAAAACCAGCCGATAAAAATAAAATAGTAAACGATGCTTTGGCAGCTGCTGTAAAATCTAACCCATCACCTTTATATACCAAAGATGTGGTAAATAAAATAACCACAGGTAATTTTACAGATAACATGAAAGACATTGCTACTGCCGATTGGGTAATAGAAGTAGTAGTAGAAAGGCTCGATATTAAACAACTTATTTTTGCTGAAGTAGAAAAATATCGTAAGCCCGGAACCCTTATTACATCAAACACTTCGGGTATTCCAATACATTTAATGACAGAAGGGAGAAGCGATGATTTTAAAAAGCATTTTTGTGGCACACATTTTTTTAATCCGCCAAGATATTTGCGATTGTTAGAAATAATACCTACAGCACATACCAATACCGAAGTAGTAGATTTTTTAATGAACTATGGCGACTTGCACTTGGGCAAAACAACCGTACTAGCAAAAGATACACCAGCATTTATAGCCAATAGGGTAGGGGTTTTTAGTATGATGGCTATTATGAATATTATGGAAAAATTGGGATTATCTATAGACGAAATAGATACACTTACTGGCCCAATAATAGGCAGACCAAAATCAGCTACCTTTCGTACCGCCGATGTTGTGGGCATAGATACTTTGGTAAAAGTAGCAAATGGTGTAGCAACAAATTGCCCTAACGACGAGGCAAAAAATATTTTTAATATCCCCGCTTGGCTTACCAAAATGGTAGAAAATAATTGGCTTGGAGATAAAACAGGGCAAGGCTTTTTTAAGAAAACAAAAACTGCCGATGGGGCAAAAGATATAGATGTATTGAACCTAACTACATTAGAATATGAGCCACGAAAAAAAGCAAAATTTGCTACATTAGAAACTGCAAAACCAATTGAAGATTTAAAAACAAGATTGAAAGCTCTAAATGCTGGGCAAGATAAAGCAGGAGAGTTTTATCGTTCGTTTCACAACGCATTGTTTTCATACATTAGCCACCGCATACCCGAAATAAGCGACGAAATATATAGAGTAGACGATGGTATGATGGCAGGCTTTGGCTGGGAAATTGGAGCATTTGAAACTTGGGATACACTTGGCGTAGCAAAAACTGTAGAAACCATGAAAGCAGCAGGTTATAGCGTAGCAACATGGGTAGATGATATGCTGGCAAAAAGCATAAAAACTTTTTATAAAACAGAAAATGGAAAAAAATATTGCTACGATATAGCAAGTGGTAACTACAAAGAAATGCCAGGAGGAAATTCGTTTATAGTAATGCGCAATTACGAAAACGAAACTATTTGGAAAAACAGTGCTTGCCGTACCTACCATTTAGGCGATGATGTTGTAGGCTTAGAATGGAGTACAAAAATGAACAGCATTGGAGGCGAAGTGCTAGAAGGTATTCAAAAATCGATAGCAATAGCCGAAGAAAAATATAAAGGCTTAGTAATAGCAAACGAAGGAGCTAATTTTAGTGCAGGAGCAAATGTAGGTATGATATTTATGCTTGCCTTAGAGCAAGATTACGACGAAATAGATATGGCAATTCGACAATTTCAAAATGCAATGATGAGAGTAAGATACTCATCAATACCAGTGGTAATAGCACCTCACGGGCTTGCGCTTGGTGGTGGATGCGAAATTTGCTTACATGCCGATAAAGTTATAGCAGCAGCCGAAACCTATACTGGCCTTGTAGAAGTAGGCATTGGCGTAATACCTGGCGGTGGCGGCACCAAAGAATTTGTGCTAAGAGCTGCCGACGAAATGCATACAGGCGAGCCCGAAACAATAACACTTACCAACAGGTTCTTAAATATTGCAACAGCCAACGTAGGCACATCTTCTCACGAAGCCTTCGACCTAGGAATATATCGCAAAGGCATTGACGAAGTAAGTATAAATATAAGTCGCCGAATAGCCGATGCAAAAAAAGCAGTACAAAATTTATACGATGCAGGCTACACCATGCCTACACAACGAACAAATATAAAAGTACTTGGCCGCAGCGCATTGGGTGCTATGCATGTTGGCATAAACGCCATGGCAAAAGGAAAGTATGCTACCGAACATGATGTAACCGTAGCCAAAAAACTGGCTTATGTAATGTGCGGAGGCGACCTTAGTGAGCAAACATTGGTAAGTGAGCAATATCTCCTAAACCTAGAAAGAGAAGCATTCTTAAGCCTAATGGGCGAAAAGAAAACATTAGAAAGAATACAAAGTATTTTAAAAACAGGTAAGCCGTTGAGAAACTAAATAAAAGATATGAGTATCAAGATATGAGTATCAAGATTTTTTATTGAAAGGTTCTAGAAAAACAAACATATCTCAATACTCAATACTCATATCTCAATACTCATATCTCAATACTAAAATCTCAATACAATTTGGAGCATAAGCAGGTGTAATAATACCCAGCATTGGTATCCGTCTATACGCTAAAATATTTTTTTTCGTTACTCAAAAAAATATTTTAGCTGCTATACGGGCTATGCTCAACAATATACCTTTACTCAACTTTCATTGTGCATTTTCGTTGTGTTCGTAGTTATCGCTTTTTCGTTGTGTGAAACAAATTGGCTTTTTTTGTTCGTAATTATCTTTGTATTGTTGTGTGAAACCAAATATTATTCTAAATGAAAAAAATTACAAAACCTACCCAATACGAACATGCCGATTATTACCATACTTATATAAAATTGGTAAGTGAAAATGTAGGTGTACTAGAGCAACTAAAAAATAATGCAAAACAAATTGAAACATTAATATTATCCTTAACCGAGCATCAACTTACCACAGCCTATGCTAAAGATAAATGGAGTATAAAAGATATTGTGCAACACATTATAGATTGTGAAAGAGTGTTTTTATACAGAGCCATGCGCTTTGCCCGCAACGATAAATCAGCCCAGCCATTTTTTGACGAAAATGAATTTGCCAAAGCAGCAAAAGCCTCATCTTTACCTATTAAAAAATTATTAAAAGAATATAAAACTGCAAGGCAAGCCACACTAGCATTTTTCGATAACCAAAATGCCGATACTTTAAAACGGGCAGGCATAGCTGGTAATACAATGACAACCGTTAGGGCAATTGCATGGATTATTTGTGGGCATGAATTGCACCATTGGAATGTTATCAACGAAAAGTATTTGTAAAAATAACGCCGAAAAAAGATTAACTGCTGAGCCTAGCCCGTATAGGCAGTAGTAGCTGCTGCATGGCATACAATTTAAATTATAAAAGTACTTGTATGCAGCACTACTACAGATAGACGGATGCTAATGCTGAGTATTTTTTAATGCTAATGCTTCTTTAAAAAAAATGGTGCAAGTTTACTAAGCTTGTTAACCAAAGGCATGTCCTTTTTTTGTACCTTTGTCGCTACGAAAACAGCCAATAATGAGTATAGAACTTACTAAAAATTTTGAGCCGCAAGAAATAGAAAAAAAATGGTACAGCCATTGGATGAGTAATGGTTATTTTAAAAGTGTGCCCGATGGTAGGGAATCTTACACTATTGTAATGCCACCGCCAAATGTAACTGGTGTATTACACATGGGACATTGCTTAAATAATACGATACAAGATATTTTGATACGCCATGCACGCATGCAAGGCAAAAATGCTTGCTGGGTACCTGGCACCGACCATGCTAGTATTGCTACCGAAGCTAAAGTGGTGGCTATGTTGAGAGAAAGAGGAATTTCAAAATCATCATTAACTAGGCCCGAATTTTTGGAATATGCTTGGGAGTGGAAAGAAAAATATGGTGGCATTATTTTGGAGCAATTAAAAAAAATGGGTTGCAGTTTGGATTGGGATAGAACATCGTTTACGATGGATGCTGACTACTACAAATCGGTAATTGAAATATTTGTGCGCTTACATTATGATGGTATTATTTACAGAGGGCTACGAATGGTAAACTGGGATCCTGCAAGTAAAACCGCATTAAGCGATGAGGAAGTAATTTTTAAGGATATAGATAGCAAATTGTATTTTGTAACTTACCCATTTGCCGATGGTAGCAAAGGTGGTATAACAGTAGCTACTACAAGGCCCGAAACAATATTAGGCGATGTGGCTATTTGTGTAAACCCTACTGATGAAAGATACATTGCTTTAATTGGTAAAGAAGTAATTGTACCAATTATAAATAGAAAAATAAAAATTATTAGCGATGAGTATGTAACAACCGACTTTGGTACAGGTGCTTTGAAAGTAACGCCTGCTCATGATAAAAATGATAATGAATTGGGTAAAAAGCACAATTTACTTGCTTTAAATACATTAGATGAGGAAGGGAAATTTACTGCAATAGATTTAGAGAAAGATTTGTGTACGGCGCAGGTATTGGGTTACGAGGGTATAGATCGTTTTGTACTTCGCAAAAAAATTGCAATAGATATTGAAGCCATTGGCGGACTACAAAAAATAGAAGATTATAAAAGCCAAGTGGGTACAAGTGAGCGTACTGGTGCAGTTATAGAGAGTAGGTTATCGCTACAATGGTTTATGGATATGAAAAAATTTATTGCCACAAACCCTGAAATTACAACAGCTGTGGCAGAGGAGAAAATAAAATTTCACCCGACTAAATTTAAAAATACCTATGCACATTGGATGGATAATATTAAAGACTGGTGCATCAGTCGCCAATTATGGTGGGGACAACAAATACCTGCATGGTACGATGAAGCAGGAAATGTATATGTTGCCGAAAATGAAATAAAAGCTAGAGCTCAAGCTTCATCTATTAATTCATTGTTCGACATTCATAATTCGAAATTGATTCAGGATGAAGATTGCCTCGACACATGGTTCTCTTCTTGGCTTTGGCCTATAGAAGTTTTTAAAGGTATAAGCAATCCAAATAATGATGAAATAAAATATTATTACCCTACACAGACATTGGTAACAGCCCCAGAAATTATTTTCTTTTGGGTGGCAAGAATGATTATGGCGGGCTACACCTACAAAAATGAAATGCCATTTGAAAATGTATATTTTACAGGCATTGTAAGAGATAAGCTAGGCAGAAAAATGAGTAAGAGCCTAGGCAACTCACCCGATTTGCTTGGCTTGATAGATCAATACGGAGCCGATGCAGTACGCTTTGGAATAATGATTGCCAGCCCAGCGGGGAACGATATTTTATTTGACGAATCAACACTGGAGCAAGGGCGAAATTTCAATAATAAAATGTGGAATGCGGTGAAGTTGATAAAGATGTGGGAAGGAAGGCAAGATACAGTTGCCAGCAAACAATTAGCAGTGGGCAATTTTGCAATAACATGGTTTGAGAATAGACTAAATGAAGTAAAATTAGAAGTGAATGAATTACTCACACAATTTAAATTGAGTGAAGCTTTAAAAGTTATATACTCTTTAATATGGGATGATTTTTGTAGCTGGTATTTGGAGTGGGTAAAACCTGGTTTTGAGCAACCAATTGAAAAACAAGTATATGAAAAAACTGTTGGATTTTTTGCTGAATTAATGGAATTGCTTCACCCTTTTATGCCTTTTGTAACAGAAGAAATTTATCATTTACTAGCCGATAGAAATGATGATTTGTGTACCCATGTATATTCAGCTCCTTTACAAGCAGACCAGAAAATATTAAGTGAAGGTGCTTTGTTAAAAAATATTATTAGTGGCCTTAGAGATGTACGAAATAAAAACCAAATTAAACCAAAAGAAACCATAAAAGTACATATACAAACCAACGAAAATACTGTATTCAAAAACATTGAAAGCATTTTAGCAAAGCAAATAAATGCTGAGGCTATTCTGTTTGTAAGTGATGCGGTAACTGGCACTATAACTACAGTAATTGGTAAAGATAAATTTTATATAGAAACCGAACAGCCGCTTAATATAGCAGGACAAAAAGAAGATTTGGAAAAAGAACTAAACCATTTAAAAGGGTTTTTGATAAGCGTAGAAAAGAAACTAAGCAACGAAAAATTTGTAGCAAATGCTAAGCCAGAAGTGCTAGCTGTGGAACATAAGAAAAAAGCAGATGCTGAAGAGAAGATAAAAATTATTAAAGAAAGCTTAAATGGAATGCTATGATTTTTTTAGGACAATTCTAAAACTAAGTTTGGAAACCACAAAGCACACAATGAGGTATTTTCCTTTGCTTTATTGTGTAAATTTCCTTTGTGCTCTTTACGGTAAAATTTGGTTTTGAATTTTTAGATGTTCCTTCATGAATATTTTGTTTTACATACTGAAAAATAAATAACCGAAAAGAATAATGCATATACAACATTTTTATAAAGCAACAATAAAATGGACTGGTAACAATGGTACTGGTACAGATAATTATAAAAATTACGAACGCTGCCATACAATTTTAATAGAAAACAAAGCGGATATTTTAGCCTCATCTGACCAAGCTTTTAGAGGAGATAAAAATAGACATAACCCCGAAGAACTTTTGGTTTCGTCAATATCATCTTGCCACATGCTTTGGTACTTGCATTTATGTGCCGAGGCAGGTGTGGTTGTAACTAATTATGATGATACTGCTACCGGAATAATGATTGAAACTGAAAATGGTGGTGGATGTTTTAAAGAAATTACCCTAAACCCTATAGTAACTGTTACCGAAAATAAAATGATTGAAAATGCGATTGCAATTCACAATAAAGCAAATAAGATGTGCTTTATTGCTAACTCAGTAAATTTTCCTGTATATCACAAGGCTACTATACAATTAGCAAGCAACTGCTAAAAATTTAAAGGCAAAATTACATTGCAGCTAATTGTACTTTTTGCTGCAATTCGAGTACACTTTCTTTAAATAAACTATCGGTATCCATCAAATCTTTTACTGTTTGGCAGCTATGAATTACTGTAGTATGATCTCTACCTCCAAAATGTTCTCCAATAGTTTTTAACGAATTTTTTGTAAATGCCTTTGATAAAAACATGGTTATTTGTCTAGCTTGTACAATTTCTCTTTTTCGAGTTTTTTGCAAAAGCTTATCGTAAGCTACATCAAAATATTCGCATACCATTTTTTGTATGGTATCTATCGTTATTTCTTTGTTAGAAGATTTCACAAAATTACGAAGCACTTTTTTTGCTAATTCTAAATCTATCTCTCTTTTATTTAACGATGATTGTGCTAATAAAGATATTAATGCTCCTTCTAATTCTCTTACATTTGTATTGATATTATACGCAATATATTTTACTACTTCACGGGGCATTTCTAACCCATCGTTTTTCATTTTTATATCTAGTATCTCTATTTTGGTATCGTAATCCGGTATTTGCAAATCGGCACTAAGTCCCCATCTAAATCTGCTCAACAAACGCTCTTGTACACCTTCTAAATCTTTGGGAGATTTATCGCTTGTAAGTATTAATTGCTTACCGCTTTGGTGTAAATGATTAAAAATAGAAAAAAATGCATCTTGCGATTTTTCTGCTCTATTAAAAAATTGAATATCATCAATAATTAATACATCTATTAATTGATAAAAATGTATAAAATCATTTATAGCATTATTTCTACCATGATCTATAAACTGGTTGATAAATTTTTCGGAACTTACATATAAAACAACCTTATTAGGGTTTATTTTTTTTACTTCATTACCTATTGCTTGTGCCAAATGAGTTTTACCTAGCCCTACACCACCATATACTACCAATGGATTAAAACTTGTACCTCCAGGTTTTTCAGCTACAGTTTTACCTGCTCTACGTGCCACTCTATTGCAATCTCCTTCTATATATGTATCAAATGTGTATGCGGAATTTAGCTGCGGATCTATCTGCATCTTTTTAAGCCCAGGTATTACAAATGGGTTCTTAACAGGATTATTTACAACTAGCGGAAAATTCATTTCGTTATTTGAATATGATTTGTACCCATGCCCAGGAATATCGGTTGTAAGTGGTTTATTTTTGCTATTGCCACTATCAACCATTATTCTATACTCTAATCTTGCATCGTTTCCCAGTTCTCTTTTTAAAGTTTTTGCCAATAACGATACATAATGTTCTTCAAGGTACTCATAAAAAAACTGACTTGGTACTTGTATAGTAAGTATTTTTTCTTTTAAGCTAACAGGTTTTATTGGTTCAAACCAAGTTTTAAAATGCTGCCACTCTACAATATCTTTGATAATATCTAAACAAGAAGCCCATATTGTATCGAAAGATTTGTCCATTTTAGCGAAAGCAGTTTATATTTTTTGTAAAAAAGCACCAAAAAAATCAGAAAAAATATCTGCCTTTTTGAAGGAAAGCGAATATCAAAAAAAATGTTGATAAAAAAAACTTTTTTATTTTAATTTTTTTAATGTAAAGAGAAAAATTAGCTTCATAAAAGGGTTTTTAAAATCAACAACAATTCTCTTAAACCCTTTATAATAGCTACTTAGCAAAAAATAATAAATTAAAAAAAGCTTAAAAGCATTTTATTTACTACAAAAAATATATTTAAAATAAATATGTGGATAAACTTACTATTACTTATTTAAAAAACAATATAAATTGCAGGAAAATAATCCACTTTTGTTAAAAAAATCCATTACATAATGAGCTACGAACTTACAGGCAAATTAATTGCTAAATACGATACCGTACAACGTACCGAAACCTTTAAAACTAGAGAATTTGCCATAGAAAAAACAGATGATATTGGCGGAAGAACGATAGTAAACTATGCAAAATTTCAGAGTGTACAAGACAAAACCGAAATTATAGACAAAGTGAATATTGGCGATATGGTAAAAGTTTATTTTAACATTAAAGGAAGTAAATGGGAAAAAGATGGTAAAACTAATTACATAACTAATTTAGATGCTTGGAGAATTGAGCAAATTTTGAACCCAGCCCAACAAAGCAATAACAATACATCTTCTTTAGAGCCACTAGATAATTTTACCACTAACGATGCAACTGATGATTTACCATTTTGATAAATTGTAACTACAACTATCGGTAAAAATTATACTATCAATATTTAGTATGTAGATTAACACAAAAATTATTTTGTATAGATTTAAAGAATCTTAATAAATAATATTTTACCACTCTTTACTCCAAGATAAATACTTGGCACTAAAAGTATGCAACAAAAAATTACGCTAAAACTTTTACCTTTTGAGGCAGCAGATGATCTTATTATAAAAAAATACATTGCTGCTGCTGCTCAAACAAAAATTACATCAATAACAGGCTTTTACATACAAAAAAAATCTATAGATGCTAGAGGTAAATCTATTTATGTAAACTTAACTATTACAGCATTTATTAATGAACCATTTATTTTGCCAAATACATTTATACCAAAATTTAAAAATGTATTTGATTCTAAAAAATCGGTAATCATTATTGGTACAGGACCAGCTGGCATTTTTGCAGCGTTAATGTTATTGGAAAAAGGAATAAAACCCATTTTGCTAGAACGAGGAAAAGATGTAAGGGCAAGAAGAAGAGATTTAGCAAAATTAAATAAAGAGGGATATGTAAACCCCGAAAGTAATTACTGCTTTGGCGAAGGTGGTGCAGGCACTTATAGCGATGGTAAACTTTATACCAGAAGCAATAAAAGGGGAAACATAGATCGTATTCTTCAATTATTTGTACATTTTGGAGCAATGCCAAATATTGCTTCAGATTCACATCCACATATTGGTACAAACAAATTACCACAAATAATAAGTGCCATGCATCAGCAAATAAGGGATTGTGGTGGCGAAGTTTTATTTGAAAAAAAAGTTGTTGATTTCATTATTAAAAAAGATAAAGTTGAATCAATAAAAACATTAGATGGGAATTTATTTTCGGCCGATGCATTTATATTAGCAACTGGGCATAGTGCAAGAGATATTTTTGAATTACTACAAAATAAAAAAATATTAATAGAAGCAAAACCTTTTGCTTTAGGTGTACGTATAGAGCATACACAAAAACTAATTGACAGTATTCAATATCATTGTAAGCTGGATAGAGATATAGATTTGCCAGCATCTTCGTATAGCCTAGTACAGCAAGTAAATAACCGTGGGGTATTTTCATTTTGTATGTGCCCAGGTGGTATTATTGCTCCTGCTGCTACCAATGAAAGAGAGCTTGTGGTAAATGGTTGGAGTCCATCAAAACGCAACAGCCCTTATGCTAATAGTGGAATGGTAGTACAAGTAGAATTGAATGATGTTATAACATTTTTGAAAACCGAAGGATATACTGATTTAGAAAATGACCCATTAGTGTTTATGAAATTTCAAAAATTAATAGAGCAAAAAGCTTTTATTGCTGGTGGTGGAAATTTAGTAGCACCTGCTCAACGAATGATAGACTTTGTGAATAAAAATGAGTCTAAAAATCTTCCGTCTAATTCTTATTTACCAGGCTTAAAATCTGTAAAATTAGATACTGTTTTGCCAAATTTTATCTACGAATCGCTGGCAGAAGGGTTTAAATATTTTGGCAAAAAACTAAAAGGATATTTAACAAACGATGCTGTTGTAGTTGCTGTAGAAAGTCGCACATCTAGCCCTGTAAGAATACCTAGAAATACAGAGACCTTACAACACCCTCAACTTTTAAATTTATACCCTTGTGGCGAAGGTGCTGGATATGCTGGCGGCATTGTAAGTGCAGCTATGGATGGCGAAAGGGTAGCTTTAAAAATTTCAGAATTAATTTGATGACTCTTTTTTGGGAGTATCGCTTAATTGAAGAGCAATGGTTTCATTAATTTGTTGGTTTGCATATTTATAAACTAAACCAACAATAAATAAAATTGAAAAAAGTATAAGGCCGAGTAAAAATCCACCTAATGCATAAATGATTTTTGAAGGAGCTACTGTATCGTAAGGTTCGGTTGGAGTATCTAATATTTTAATTATTGGTGTTGCTTTCCCCAATCTATATAAAGCATCTTCTTTATTAGCTGCAGCCGAATTTCTTTGTAATGTAATTCTAATTTTATCTGCTTCTAAATTTTCTTTAGGAATACTATATTGCATTCTATCTTTAGGTACAAAAAGTGTTGTTTTGTTTAAATGTACTCTTTGCGCATCAAAATTGTTCAATACATTTTCTAGGGAATCTAATTTTTTATCTGTAAAATCGTAATCTTGTTTTGCTTTTTCTATTTTTAATTCAATATAAAATTTCGAAATTTTATCTACTAACTTATAATTAACAGGTGATACTAGTTTCTTATCATCGTTTGTAAAAATTATTTCCAATAAATTATTTTTATTAAATTTAATTGTATATAAATCTTTTAATATTTCCGCACCTTTTCTTATTAGTTCTTCTTCGTTATTAGCAACAAACTTTGGGCTACTTAAAATATTTCTATTGCTATTATATTTATCTACTAATATTTGAGCTATTTTTTTATTTTCAAATTCTGGGAGTCTCTCTCCAACTACCGCTTCTCTTGTTTTTTTACTTCTACCAACTTCTTCTATATTCACATTAGCTTCTTCCGATATTGTTTTTCCCCCTTTATTGCCTCCCATTAATTCAGTAATTTTAGATGCAGCAGAATTATTATCGGCACTGGCTGTTAAGGGGAAAACAGTAGATTTTGCTGAATAAATAATAGGAATTTTTTTAGCATACAAATACATTGATACAGCCATTAAAATCCCACCAAGTAAAATAATATATTTAAACTTGTTTAATCGCTTGAGTATTTTTTTTATCAATTCTTTTGTAGTCAATCTTAAAGTTTTACATATTTTAAAATCAAAGCAGATAAAATAATTGGCACAAGTGCAGTTACTGTAGATTTAGCAACATCGGTAATATCTTGCCCATCGGGCCTTGTAGGTACATTTACTGTTGCTCCTTGCTCTACTGGTGGATAAAAATGAAAGAAAAAGAAATTCTTAGTTCTTCTACTTTTTCCATTTGCGTAAGTTACAAAAATTCTGCTTCTCCAAGGTCGTACACCAAGCCCACCTGCTTTATCAATGTAATAGCGCACATTGGTATGTTCTTTATCAAACGATATTTTAAGTGGCGATTGTACCCTTCCCTTAACAGTTACAAACGGATTTATTTCTGGAACAAAAATTACATCATTTGCTTGAAGTACTATATCATGTTTAGAATTTTTATATTTAATTGCTTTGTATAAATCTATGCTTACTGGTTCATTTGCTAAAGCAATTTCACTTGCATTTGCAATGAGATTACCAAGACTGTCAAACTTAGGTTGTTGAATAACTTTCTCTCTGAAATTTTCTGTTTGCCTTCTTATTAAAATAGCTCCGCCTAAATCTGCGTTATCTTTAAAGCCACCAGCTCTTGCTATAAAAGAAGAGAGTTTTTCGTATTTATCTAACCTTGGGTAAAGTCCCGGATATTTGACTAAGCCTTTCAATTCTATATTTTGTTGTAGTTCAAATGTTGGATTTTTGCGTACAAAAACTTGGTCGTACGGTTTTAAAATAATTTTTGCTGAAGCTGAATCTAAAGATAAATTAGATGATATTGCATATGATGTAACAATATTTCTAGTAGGTTTTAAGCCTTGTTTGGCAGAATCAACATCTACAATACTCGATATTTCTAACCTGCCAAATTCGGCCGATTGTTTTATACCACCACTTAAAAAAATAAGGTCTTGCAAAGTCATGCCTCCATACTTATTAAACTTACCTTCTTTTCTTATTTCTCCAAATATTTCTACAAATGTTTGGTCGGTAAATTCGTAAGTGCCAAAAAGTTGTATTACATCATTAGGCTTAAGTTCTAAATTATTTATACTACTTACATCATTATTAATAATATCTACTAAATTCACTTCTAATTTATCCGATGCTTGCAAATTGGTAGAGTCTGCACCTCCTCTAAATACATAAGCTCTCTTTAAGTATGTATTTTTGGTAACTCCTCCTGCTCGGTTAATAATGTCAAATAATCTATCCCCATTTCTATATTCATAATAATCTGGGTATTTTACTTCGCCTCGTATTTCTACTTTATTTACTATGCCAGCTTTTATTAAATCAACTTTTACAATATCGCCATCTTTTAAAATAGCATCTTGTATTTTTGTATTTACATTTATCAACGTTTGGCTTTCATTCACATTTCTAAGCACCTTTACAGCAGTTGACAAAGCATCGGCATTTAAGCCGCCACTATATTTCAATAATGCCTTTAGACCTTCATCTTTTTTTAATTGATAAAACATTGGGCGTTTAAATTGCCCTGTAGCTAGTACTCTTTTTTCGTAAAAAGATACAATAATGAAATCATTATTTTGCAAATACGATTTTCTTCCACTTTCACCAGTTTGCAAATATTTATATACATCTAGCTCTTCAATAACCCTACCGTTTCTTTTAATTTGAATATTTCTTAAGTTGCCATTTTCCGTTATTCCGCCAGCTTTTGCTATAACTGTAAAAGCATTACTAAATGCAGATACGGTATAAATACCAGGGTTATTCACTTCATTTACTACATTTATATTTATGGTACGTGGCTGCCCAAGCATTACATCTATATTGGTGCCTGCTGGCACTACTGCAGCAAATCTTGCATAAATTAATCTTCTGGCATTCTCGAATGTAAGCCCTCCTACATATATTTTGCCCATTTGTCTGGGAAAAATAGAACCATCAGAAACAACAGTGTAACTTTCTTGCAGCTCTGCACCTCCATAGAGCGACACAATAATCTTATCACCAACACCTATTGGGTAATCTAAAGGAGGCGTAGATAGCTCTGCTAGATTAGGATTTGCTGCTGATGAAAACACATTTGCTCCATAGGTACTTTTTGAGCCACTTTCAAATTTGTTAATACTTTTATCGGTAAGGCTATCCTTATTTATTTTGTTGTTTTTGTTTAACTCCTCGTTTCTATCTTTACCGGCATCAGCATTTTGATCTTTTATCATGGACTGTAACTGTGTATTGGTTGGGGGTATTGATGGTATTGGTACTCCACCTGGCAATGTTGGAATAGTTGTACCTGGAGGTATTTGCCCAAAAGAAAAAAACGAATGAAATATAATTATACAAGTTGTAATTATTTTAATAGAAAACCATATTTTACCTCTTAGCATTTCTGTAATAATTGATTTACAAAATTTTGAATGTGCAAATATACTATTATTTGCAATAGCTGTTACATATTCTATTGTACTCATCCCACAGTTCATTTACAATTTCTACAGCTGGTAATATATTTTTAATTTGGCTACTTACTTGCCCAATTTCTAGTTCTCCATCATCTAATTGTCCTTCAAACATTCCTTTTTTTGCTCTGCCTTTGCCTAAAAGTATCTGCAAATCTTCATTAGAATTACAGTTTAATTCTGCAATATTTACTTTTTCGTAAAACTTATTTTTTAAAAGCCTAACAGGAGTAAGTTGTTTTAAAGACAACTGAGTATCGCCTTCATTTGTATTTATAATTGCATTTTTAAAATTTATATGGCATGAAGCCTCATTACTGGCAATAAAACGGCTACCTACTTGCACCGCATCGGCTCCAAGAGCCATTGCTGCAAACATTTGCTTGCCAGTAGCTATACCGCCTGCTGCTATTACAGGTATGGATACAGCTTGCGCTACAGAAGGTATTAAGATAAAACTAGTAGTTTCTTCCCTGCCATTGTGTCCGCCAGCTTCAAATCCTTCAGCTACAACAGCATCACAGCCAGCATCTTGTGCTTTTAAAGCGAACTTACTACTGCTTACTACATGCACTACTTTTATGCCTTCTCTTTTTAATAAGCTGGTATAAGTTTTAGGATTACCAGCACTTGTAAATACTATTGGTACTTTTTCATCTATAATTATTTGTATATGCTCATCTATATTTGGATAAAGCAAAGGAACATTCACCGCAAATGGGTTAGTAGAAGCAACTTTGTATTTTTGAATATGTTCTTTTAATACATTTGGGTACATGCTGCCGCTACCAATTACACCAAGCCCTCCTGCATTACTCACGGCACTTGCAAGCCGCCAACCACTAGCCCATATCATTCCTGCTTGTATTATAGGGATTTCGATACCAAAAAGTTGGGTTATTTGATTAGAAAATGGTTGCATATATAAAATAAGTTTTTAATTGCTATTAGAACTACCACCCAAATCTATAGCTGTATTATCTCCTATATTCAAATTACGACTTACTCCCTTTACTTCTGCATCGTTGCCTATTAACGAATTATTAAGTACAATTTCGTACAAATTAGAATATGCACCAATAATAGAGTCTTTTATTATTGCATGATTTATTGTAGTGTTTTCGCCTATGGATACATTAGGCCCAATTACAGAGTTTTTTATTATACAGCCATTGCCTATATTTACTGGGGGGATAATTATTGTATTATTTTGTACACAAGTTTGAGCTAAATTATTACCAAATTTTTGTAATAAGATAGCATTCGATTTTATTAAAGAATCTTTTTGGCCACAATCGAACCAATCGTCAACTTTTAATGAATGAAAGACTGTTTCTTTTTCTATCATAAATTGTAAAGCCTCGGTAAGGTTAAAATCATCGTAAATAGATTTATTTTCTTGTGTTTTTATTAGGCATTCAAAAAGTAATTTTGTTTCTTTAATTTTATAAATACCTACTAGTGCCATATTACTTTTTGGTATAGCAGGTTTTTCTACAACTCTTGTAATCACATCTTCTTCATTTATTTCTGCTACACCAAATTTGTGTGGATCATCTACTTTTTTTACTGCTAATACAGAAGTTGGGCTATCTATTAATTCTCTTACATTGTATTCAGCAATGGTATCGCCGAGTACAATAACTACTTCGTCGTCATTTATTAAATCTTTTGTAATTTCTATGGCATGTCCCACGCCTTGTCTATCGTTTTGGGTAATAAAATGAGTATTTAGTTGTGGGTAATTTGATTTTACATATTCTTGTATTTTTTCACCAAGGTAGCCTATTATAAATACAAAATCGGTTATACCTTTATCTTTTAGTTGATCTATAATAATGCTAAGAATAGTTTTACCAGCAAGTGGTATTAGTGCTTTGGGTTGAGTGTATGTATGTGGCCTAAGTTTTGTGCCTGCACCTGCTACGGGGATAATAGCTTTCATTTTTTATATGGTTTATACAATTGTTTGTTATAGAAATTTTTGATTTAACACTTTACTTTTTAAAATAATTTCTTAATACCTGAATGTATGTTGCAGTAGTACATAATTGTACTATCCACATAAGTGTATTTTTTTGCTGAAATGGTGTTTGAGTAAATACATTGGTAATGGTAACTATTGATAAAAAAATACCAGAAAACCATAACAATGAAATTAAAATTACATGCCTTTTTGAGGGATTAGAAATCCAATTTGGTCTTTTTTTAATCATTTGTTTGGCAGATTCAAGTTGCTAATGCACTGTGAAATTAAAGATTTTAATTAATATAATCTACTACACAATAAAAGTTGTGTATAGATACGAAGATGAGTATAACAAGGATTATATAATTAACTTTCCAACTGCAAAAATGGGTTATTAATTTTTTCATATCCAATACTTGTAGGCATACCATGTCCACTATAAACTATAGTATCTTCAGGTAATTTTAATAATTTTTTTCTAATACTTTTCAAAAGTTGAGTGTGCATTGCTCCAGGCAAATCAGTTCGTCCAATTCCATTTAAAAACAAAGTGTCCCCACTTATTACAAAATTTTGATTTGCACAATAAAAACTCAAACTACCAACACTATGTCCAGGTGTTTCCAATACAACCAATTCATCATCACCAAGTTTAATTTTATCGCCATCATCTAAAAAAATAAATTTTCCATCATAATTTTCAAATGGCAAATTGTAAATAAGCCCACTTCTAGGTGCGTATCTCAACACAGCTAACTCTCTTTCATTTATATGCAAACAAAGTTTATACCTTTCAGCAACTAATCTATTACCAAATACATGGTCTAAATGGCAATGAGTATTTAATAAAAGCTTCGGTGTTAAATTATTGCTACTAATAAATTCTATTAATTCATCACATTCATTTTCAAAATAACAGCCAGGGTCTATAATAATACAAGAGTTATTAGCATTATAAAGTACATAAGTATTTTCCTGAAAAGAGTTAAATTCAAAAGTTTTTATTTGCAGCATTAAAATTTATTTTAAAATGATTTTTATTTTAACAGTTTATGAACTAATTTTAAAATTCAATATCAATTACATAGTATGACAAAGATTAGTAGAATTTTACTTATTTCCATATTTTTTATTCTTTCCGCAATTGTAGTCAACGCACAAGTAAGTGCAGTAAAATTTGGAAAAAATAGAATACAATACAAAAAATTCAGTTGGCAATATTACCAAACAAAAAACTTCAATGTTTACTTCAATAAAGGTGGTCAAGAGCTTGCAAAATTTGTAGCACAAGTAGCCGAAAAAGAATTACCAAGTATAGAAGCGGCAGCCGAAAATAGCTTGCAACGCAGAGCTAATATAATATTATATAACGAATTTGCTGATATGCAGCAAACCAATATAGGGTTAGAGTCTGATTTGCTAAACACTGGTGCAGTTACACGTTTTGTAAATAATAAAATGATAATGTATTACGATGCAAATCACTATAACCTAAAAAAACAAATACGTCAAGGCATAGCAGATATTATTACAAAAAATGTTTTGTTTGGCGATGATTTAGGCGAAATTGCAAGCAACCAAGCATTGTTAGATTTGCCCACATGGCTTACCGATGGCTACGTAGCTTATCTTGGCGAAAACTGGAGTACCGAGTTAGATGATGAATTAAAAAGCGAAATCCTAAGTGGAGATTTTAGCAAATTTTCAAAATTCGCTTATTACAAACCTCTATTGGCTGGTCATGCATTTTGGTATTATATCGAAGAAAAATATAAAAAAGAAAACGTAACCTATTTTTTATACCTAGCTCGTATCTATAAAAACTTAAACCGTGCAAGCAAGCAAATAACCAAACTCAGCTTTCAGCAATTGCAAGCAGAATTTATGAACTATCAAGATGATAAATATTACAAAGACATAGCCCGCCGAAAAGCATATCCAAAAGGGAATTATATCGAAGGGTTCGATATAAGCAAACGATTAAATTATTATCGATTCAATGTAAATCCAGTAAAGAAAAATAGAGATTACGTAGTCACACAATTCAAAAAAGGAGTAGTTCGTCTCATATTAAATACCGATTCCGAAAACAAAACATTACTAAAATATGGCAACAAATCCTACGAGTCCGAAATAAACCCTAGCTATCCACTTGTAGCCTGGGATCCAAAGGGTACACGTATTTCAGTAATTTATACTGCCGAAGGGCATCTAAATCTATTCGTTTACGATGTACTAAGCAATATAAAACAATACCGTTACGATATTACACAAAAATTCGATCAAGTACAAGATGTAAAATATATGTTAGATAGTAAAACACTCTTACTATCAGCCGTAAAAAATGGACATGCCGATATATATACCTTCGATATCGAAAAAGAAAAAGTAAAACAAATTACCAACGATGTGTACGATAATTTAGATGCAACATTCGTAAGCTTCCCAGGCAAAACAGGAATAATTTATAGCAGCAATAGACCATCAGCCCAAGCCATATCTAACGATACCACTTTACCAAGCAATAATAAGTTCAATATATTTCTAATTACCAATTTTGGCGATAAGCCCGAGCTAAATCAAATCACACAACTAACTCATTTAAAATATGGAAATGCTCGTTTTCCAACACCATACAATGTAAATCACTTTACATTCGTTAGCGACGAAAATGGAATAGCAAACCGCTACGCAGGCTTCTTTACAACCAAATCCCAAGGGTTAGATACCATAGTAATAATAGGCGACGACATACTCCGAAACCCAACAATAAAATTAATCGATAGCACCCTGCGTGCCTACAAAAAATCCGATGTCGATTCTATAGCAATAGTGGCTATATCTTCCGATTCCACATACACATTTCCATTAAGTAATTATCCAAGTTCACTAGCCGAAAGCCGAATAGCAGGCGATAACAATCAAGTAAGTGAAGTTACAAGGCAAAGCAACGAAAAAGTTTTGTACAAAATTAAAATAGACGAAAATACACTCCAAAAAAGAAACATAAATGCATTACCTACCGAGTATGCAAAAAAACTAATGAGAGAAAGTAAGCTCACAAATGTAAAAATAGCCGAAGTTAAATCTGACAATAACAACCAACCCAACCTCACCGACACCGCAAAAAAAGACGATGGTTTTTTTCAATCCGAATTTGCAAACGAAAAACCAGACACCACAAAAAGAAACCTACAAAACACCGCCGAAAAAATAGTCTATAAAGACAATGAAAATATTTTAGCAAGAGCAAAATTGTACAAATACAAACCACTAAAATTTTCAATAGATTATGGCACAGGGGGTTTTACCAATGCTGTTTTAATAAATAGATACCAAACCTATAGCGGAGGTTCCGGTCCTATCAAACTCAATAATGGAAGCCCATTAAGCGGCTTAATACGATTAGGCACATCCGATCTTTTCGAAGATATTAAAATAAATGGCGGCTTCAAAATCGGTACAAATCTAAAAGATAATGAGTGGCTCATAAACTACCAAAACCTCAAGCGTAGGTTAGATTGGGGTACCACATATTACCGCAATGCACAGCAACTAACATACAATACAACAATCGGCAATTTTTTAGGAAGAGCCTTTACCAATCTCTACCAAATAAATTTATCATATCCCTTTACCAATACAAAAAGCCTACGCTTTAGTACAGCAGTACGTTCCGATAAAGACGAAATATTTGCAGACGCAAACGATCCAAATTCACTTTTATTCAAATCCAATAAAACACTATTTTCACTCACACACCTAGAATATGTTTACGATAATAGTATCAACGTAGCACAAAATATATTACACGGTGCACGAGCAAAAATATATGTAGATTGGAATCGCCAAATAAACAAATCAATCACAAACGATGGACCAAATACATTCAACATCGGATTCGATGGAAGATACTACCACTCCATATTTCGCAACTTTATTTGGGCAGGTCGCATAGCCAGCGATTTTAGTTTTGGCGATCAAAAACTAGCCTACTTCTTAGGCGGTGTAGATGGTTGGGTAATGTTAGGCGGCAATACAAAAGCAAATGGCAGCGATAGATATTTTATAACAAACAATCCGCCCGATGCCACACAAAATTACGCCTTCGAAAGCCTAGCAGTAAACATGCGAGGCTTTAAACAAAACATAGCAAGCGGCAACAATGCAGTAGTTATCAATAGCGAATTTAGATTACCAGTTTTTACAACCCTTTTCGATAAAACAATAAACAATGCATTCATTCGCAATTTCCAACTCACACAATTTATCGATCTAGGCACAGCCTGGGCAGGCAGTGTCGAAAACATAAAACGACCAATAATCACCTACGGCACAAGCCCAGTTTCAGTCCGCATAAAATCAGGCGGCATAGGACCATTCGCAGGCGGTTACGGCTTTGGAGCACGTAGTACATTACTAGGATATTTTGTAAAATACGATATCAGTTGGCCTATGAATGTCCTCTTCAAAGGCAAACCACAAATGTATTTATCACTCGGGTTAGATTTTTAAACAATTACAATAACCCACAACCCAATTTTTACCATAAAATTTAGGGGCTCTCAACATAGCATAAAAAGCAACATCATTCGGGGCTATCCGCTGTACCTCCGCTATCGCTACGGTGCCGCTACTATCCCCCAGCCCTTCATCAGCATACCATTACTCAACATGTCTAATAACCTGAGTTCGAGTTAAGTTATTGCTCGAAACTATTGAATTTACTATAACTATTGAAATTTATTTTAAAAATAAAATACTAAATTCAATTTTTATTGCATGCCTTCGCAAAATATTTTTATAAAAGTAGAATTGCTTCAAAGTATAAATCAGATAGTTCGCAAATTATGGAGCTTTATCGGCCTTAGAAAAAAAAGCGTTAAAAAAAATGAAATGCTTGTCGTTAAAAAATGAAATAAATGTTTCTAATGCTGAGATATATTCATAGCTCGTAAGTTGCACCACAGGTGGGCTTTATTCTGCTGCTCAAACTGATTTCATTTTAGACAAGCAATTTATTTTTTAGCTTTTTTTCTAAAGCCTTGATTTTTTTTGTTACTTTTTTGTATCAAGACAAAAAAGTAAGCACTACGAAACCTATTTTGAAAAAAGAATAAATTTATTTTTGTATTTTCTTAAATCGAACTCAGGTTAATAACATTGTAAAAATTAAAGTGATCCACAAAAATCGCTGTGTACATAGTTATCCTAGTTTCGCTGAGTAAAATATTAAATCAAATTAGTACAAAATAAGAATTTACTTTTTAGTTAATACAAACCAACATAAAAAAAACACGATAATAAAAAAAACAATCATCAATATATTTGTTTAACAAAAAAAAAGTTCCTACATTTGCACCCCAG
>JABFQZ010000010.1 GCA_013141435.1 Ferruginibacter sp. | reverse complement strand
AGGACAAAAACTTGCGAGGAAAGGAGTTGCATCTTATTTTCAACTCTTTTCTTCAAAAGAAAATTAAAAAATTGATTATTTAACCGCTTATACAAAAATCAATTTACACACTTTTATGAACACTACCTAATATGTG
Source organism: Ferruginibacter sp. (assembly GCA_013141435.1). Lineage (GTDB taxonomy): Bacteria > Bacteroidota > Bacteroidia > Chitinophagales > Chitinophagaceae > Ferruginibacter. The sequence goes on along the minus strand of JABFQZ010000010.1, from coordinate 33,243 downwards.
GCTTTGAGCCTACGGAGATTTTGATAAATATTTTGTCAACACTAGTTTTTTTTAGTATAGTATGTGCATATACCAATGTATGATTTACAAAGTAAAATTGGTATTTTTTGCTTTTAAAAATCAAAAAAATGAATACTCACACAAATAATCATAAATACTAAACCATTAGTATTAGTTAATCATTTGCAAAATATTATTGTATAAAACTTAGTTTTATGTAAAACCCTACGTCCTTGCATCTAAATATTTGTACCTTTAATTTAAAATAACCACCTTATGTTTTTAAAGAAAATTTTTACTGCTTTTTTTTGTATAACCACACTAACAACTATGGCACAAATACCTAATGAATATGCTAAAGAATGGAAAAAAGTAAGCACAACCGATGGTAAAGGACTTACCAAAGATGCACAAAAAATAGTAGAACAAATATTTAACGATGCCATAAAAACGAACAACGATCCACAGCAAATAAAGGCCGCTATGCACATCATGAAATATAGAAACATGGTGGAAGAAGATAACCAACAAAAAAATATTTTTTATGTAGATACGCTCATTGCAAAAACAAAAGCACCATCAAAAAATATTTTGCAAAGTATGCAAGCACAGCTTTTTCAAGCATATAAAGAAGAGCATCGTTATCAATTATACAACCGCACAGCACTTGCCGAAGAAAAAGGAGATGATATTACAACATGGAGCATTACTAAGCTAAACGAAAAAATATCATTACTTTACAAAGCATCTTTAAAAAACGAAGATATTTTAAAAAATACTAAGCTAGATGGGCTAGATGCCATTATACAAAAAGGTTTGAATAGCAGAAACCTACGACCAACATTATTCGATTTTTTGGGACACCGAGCATTGGATTATTTTATGAGTACCGAAAATGATGTTACAAACCCAGCTTACAAATTTATTATAAATGATGAAGCAGCTTTTGCACCAATAGAAAAATTTGCAACGCATAATTTTAAAACTAAAGATACAGCATCGCTGTATTTTAATGCCATTAAATTAATGCAAGCTTTATTGGCTTTTCATGCAATCGATACACAGCCCGAAGCCTTACTAGATGCCGACCTAAAAAGATTAGATTTTGTAAACCAACATGGTGTATTTACCAACAAAGAAAAACTTTACGAAAATGCATTGCTACATATTGAAACAAAATATGCTAATAACCCTACAAGTGCGCAAGCATCGTACTTACGAGCACAAATACTTATGCAAAATGCAGAAGATTATAACCCATTAAATAATACTGTTAATCAATTTGAGATTGTAAAAGCCAAACAAATATGCGAAGCTGCTTATGCAAAATTTCCGAAAAGCGAAGGAGGCATAAATTGCAAAAATTTATTATCACAAATAGAAACCCCGAGCCTACATTTTATAACCGAAAAAGTAAATGTAAATAACCAAGCATTTAAAGCTTTGGTACAATTTAAAAATGTACAAAATATTTATTGCAGAGTAGTAAAAATAACAAGAGAAGAAATTAAAAAAATAGAAACCAATACTAATTATGAAACCGTATGGCCAAGTATTATCGCATTAAAACCTACAAAAGCATGGACAGTAAAATTGCCCGACCAAAAAGATTATCAAGAGCATAGTACCGAAATAAAAATTGATGCCCTACCACAAGGCTCATATTATTTATTGATGAGCATGAAAGAAAATTTTTCGCTAAACGATAACATCATTGGGCGCATTACAACCTATGTAAGCAATATAAGTTATATAACCAATAACAAAAACGAATTGTATGTATTGGATAGAGATAATGGTAAACCATTAGAAAACGCAAGTGTACAACTTTGGAATACAATTTATAATAACAATACAAGGCAAAATGAAGAAGTAAAAGGATCAAAATATATAACTGATAAAAATGGATTAGCAAAAATAGCTAAAGCAAAAAATTACGAAAATAGTTTTGTACAAATAAAATATGCTAATGACGAATTGTTTACCAACGATGGGTACAATAGTTATTATTATGATTATTACAACCAAAAGAAAAACAGTACAAAGCGTACATTTTTATTTACCGATAGAAGCATTTACCGCCCAGGACAAACAATATTTTTTAAAGGCATAATGACCGAAACCGATAGCAGTGGTAGAAATAGCAAAGTAATTACCGATAAAAAAACAACCGTAATTCTATATGACAATAATGGGCAAAAAGCAATATCCGTAAGCCTTACAACCAACAGCTATGGCTCTTACAATGGTAGTTTTAAAATACCCGATGGTTTGCTTAATGGAAGTTTTCGCATACAAGACTCTATTACAAATGCAAGCCAATATATAAGTGTAGAGGAGTACAAACGACCAAAGTTTTTGGCAGAAATAAAAAAGCCCGAAGGTAGTTATAGGCTTTACGATAGTATAAAAATAACTGGTACAGCAAAAGCCTATGCAGGCAATAATGTAGACGGAGCAAAAGTATCGTACAGGGTAGTAAGAGTAGTACGATACCCCGATTGGTGGGGCTATTATAGAAGCTATAATAGAGGCAGTGAAGAAATGGAAATAACCAATGGCAATACCATTACAGATGCTAAAGGCGAATTTAAAATAACTTTTAAAGCCATACCAGATGAAGCTGTAGAGAAAAAAAATCAACCAACATTTGATTATCAAATTATAGCAGATATAACAGATGTAAATGGCGAAACAAGAAGTGCATCTACAAACGTAAGTGTATCCTACCAAGCATTAAAATTAGATATTATTGCCAATGAAAAAATGAATGCAGATAGCATAAAGAATATTGGTATAAGCACTACCAACACAAATGGCTTGTACGAAAAAGCAACTGTAAATGTAGTATTGTACAAATTACAAGAGCCTAACAAAATATTTAGAAAAAAATATTGGGCACAAGCCGATTTATATACCATGAATAAAACGGAATACTACCAAAACTTTCCGTACGATGTGTATGCAGACGAAGACCAGATGAGCAAATGGGAATTGGGCGACAAAGCTATAGACAAAACAGATACAACAACAAAAGACACAAGATTTAAGATACAACATACAAAACTAAATGCTGGTTGGTACAAAATTGTAGCCACTACAAAAGATAAATATGGCGAAGATGTGAAGGCGGAGAAATTTATTCAGTTGACAGATGGCAATAAGCAGTTGGCAAAAGAACCAATTTCTATTGATGTAAAAAATAAAATAGCAGAACCCAACGAAAAAATAACTTACAACATAACCACAGGTTTTGAAAAAATATGGCTAATACAAAATGTAATTAAGTCCAATGTAAAAGACAACACTACCTACCCTATTGTAAATGCAGGAGAAACATTTACAAACAGCATTGATGTAAACGAACCAGACCGTGGTGGTATAAATATGAATTATGCATTTGTACAGCACAATCGTTTTTATACAGGTGCAGAAAATTTTACTGTGCCGTGGAGCAATAAAGATTTGAATATTTCTTACGAAACATTTAGAGATAAACTAGAACCTGGTAGCCAAGAAAAATGGAAGATAAAAATTACTGGTAACAAAGCAGAAAAAGTAGCGGCAGAAACTCTGATAAGTATGTACGATGCATCGTTAGATCAGTTTAAACCGCATAATTGGAATAAACTAAACTTATGGCCTGGATTGAGTACTTATTTTAATTGGAATGGCGAAACCTTTAATGACATAGCATCCAATGATAATGAAACTATTTCAAATACTTATTTGAATGGATTAGAAAAGCAGTATGATTATTTGCTGAATAATGGGTGGAGTGAGGCTGGTTATTATAGAGGTGATATTAGATTAAGAGGTGTGCGAAGTGTATATGCAGCATCTGTACAAATGCCAGCAGATAAGCAATTAAATGAAGTAGTTGTTACTACAGCGATGGGAGTATCTAAGCAAGCTAAAGAAGTTTCAAAGGGTTTAGCAGGAAAGGTTTCAGGTCTTGATATATACAAAAATGAGGACACATCAGCAAAAGAAATTAAAAATTCAGATCATACTCAACCCGAAATAAAAATCCGTAAAAACTTCAACGAAACTGCTTTCTTTTTCCCAGCATTACAAACAGATGCCGATGGTAATGTAGTATTTTCATTTACAATGCCCGAAGCACTCACACAATGGAAAATGCTTACACTTGCACATACAAAAGAATTGGCCAGTGCTGTGAGTACAAAAACAACTGTTACACAAAAGCAATTGATGGTACAACCCAATGCCCCACGCTTTTTAAGAGAGGCTGATAGAATGGAGTTTTCTGCAAAAATTGTAAACCTTACCGATAAAGAAATTACGGGTACATCGCAATTAGAATTGTTAGATGCTACAACCAACAAAGCTGTAGATGGTTGGTTTAAAAATGTATTTCCAAATCAATATTTTACCATACCTGCTGGACAAAGTGTGGCATTAAAATTTCCAATGGAAGTGCCAAGCAATTTTAATGCCGCCATGATGTATCGCATTAAAGCCATTACAAAAGATAATTTATATAGCGATGGGGAAGAAGCCGCTTTGCCTGTACTTACAAACAGAATGTTGGTTACAGAAAGTATGCCGTTTAACATGCGAAAAGTGGAAACAAAAAATTTCAAGTTTGATAAATTATTAAATTCTGCTTCATCATCTACACTAAGTACACATGCACTTACAGTAGAATACACAAGCAACCCTGCATGGTATGCTGTGCAAGCATTGCCATACTTAATGGAGTATCCTTACGAGTGTGCTGAGCAAAGTTTTAGTAGGTATTATGCAAACACCTTGGCATCGTTTATTAGCAATGCATCTCCAAAAATTAAACAAGTTTTTGAACGTTGGAAAATTACTGATACTGCTGCATTGATGAGTAATCTTCAAAAAAATGAAGAATTAAAATCGGTGCTATTGCAAGAAACACCTTGGGTGCTAGATGCACAAAACGAAACGCAACAAAAGAAAAATATTGCATTGCTATTTGACATGGTTCGTTTGACCGCAGAAAAAAATAAAACATTGGCCAAATTAAAAGATATGCAAATAAGCAACGGTGGTTTTGCATGGTTTAAAGGTGGCAGAGATGACAGATATATTACACAATACATTATTACTGGTATTGGACATTTACGAAAACTAAAAGCAGTACAAGGTAATGATTATGTAGAGCTGAAACCAATAGTAGACAAAGCTTTGCCATATTTAGATGCAAGGCTAAAAGAAGACTACGATAATTTAATAAAGTATAAAGTAAAATTAGCAAACAATAATTTATCATCTACAGCTATTCAATATTTGTATATGCGTAGCTTTTTTACAGAAACACCAATAGCATCAACTTCAAAAAAAGCGGTGGATTATTACACAAGCCAAGCTACAAAGTATTGGCTAAGCCAAAGCAAGTATATGCAGGCAATGATAGCTTTGGCTTTGCACAGAAATAATGATAAAAAAACACCCAAAGCCATCATTGAATCGCTCAAACAAAATAGCATTAGCAGCGAAGAGTTTGGTATGTATTGGAAAGAATTTAACAAAGGTGGATATTATTGGTACCAAGCACCAATAGAAAGCCATGCCATGATGGTAGAAGCATTTACAGATATAGATGCAAACAGAAATACAATAGATGATTTAAAAACATGGTTGCTCAAACAAAAACAAACACAAAATTGGGGCACTACCAAAGCCACGGCAGAAGCATGTTATGCCTTATTACTAAACGGCAGCGATTGGTTGAGTGAAGAAAAAACAGTAGCCATAAAATTAGGAAGTATAAACATTAACAGCAGCGATGATAAAACCGAAGCTGGCACTGGCTATTTCAAAAAAAGAATAGAAGGCGAAAAAGTAAATCCTCAAATGGGAAATATTACTGTTGAAATTAAAACTTCCAACAATCAACCTAATACCCAATCAACCAGCTGGGGAAGCGCCTATTGGCAATATTTTGAAGACTTGGATAAAATAACTTCGGCAGAAACACCACTAAAGTTGGTAAAAAAATTATTTATAGAAAAAAACTCCGACAAAGGACCAATATTGCAAGCCATAAAAGATGGCGATGCCATAAAAGTAGGCGATAAAATAAAAGTGCGGATAGAATTGCGTAGCGATAGAGACATGGAATATGTACACATGAAAGATATGCGTGCATCATGCATGGAACCTGTAAATGTAATAAGCAATTACAAATACCAAGGTGGGCTTGGTTATTACGAAAGTACAAAAGATGCTAGCACAAATTTCTTTTTTGGTTGGTTACCCAAAGGTACTTATGTTTTTGAATACCCAATGTTTGTAACTCATAATGGAAATTATAGCAATGGTATTACAACTATTCAATGTATGTATGCGCCAGAGTTTACAAGCCATAGCGAAGGTGTTAGGGTAAATGTAGAATAATAAAGTGACCTATTAATATTTGATTTTGTAGGCACAAATGCTCAAATATATTTATTTAATTTATGTATGTATAGTTAGTCAACGATACGCTACAATAATTGAGTAATAACATTTTTTTTAGTATTTTGATTAGTATAATTTGCAAAGATATTGATACCAATGTGATTAAATATTTCACACAGCCAAACAACGATAACTACGTAACAATGTTTAAGTGAACCAATTTAATTTTCACAATGGTATGATTTAATATACATGTAAATTGCTTAATACAAAAAAATCCTATTGCAATAATTGCAATAGGATTTTTAATACCAAAAACATTATTTTACATAAACTGGCAAAGTAAACCACCCATAAGTGCCATGGTTACTACCCAATATCCTACATGTATGGCTACATATTTTGCACTTCTTCTTTCAAATAATGCATTGGTGCCAATAATTGGTAATGCTAAAAATGTGCCAGTTATAGAACCATGTAGTACTCCATGTTTGAAAGTACGAAAACGATCGCCATAGGTTTCAAAAAAATGCTTGGTATAAGAAGCAGATTCGACAGAGGTATCGCCTTGAAAAACCGAATTGAAACCCCATTGATGAATTACAATTGACATTAATGCCATTGCCAACATACAGCCAAACAAATATGTTAAGCCAAATATTAAAGCCATATTTGCACCCTTTAAATCATCTTCGGTTTTGCCAATGGTTTTCATCCAAGCATAGCCGAACACTTTTGGATTGTACCAAACAAAACCCACAATAAGCGGAATAAAACCTGCTACTAATAATAACCACATTTTTAATTGCATAAAATAGTTTTAAATAATAAATTAATGATTGAACATTGAAATTACTAAATTAATTTTAAACTTAAAAATTAGCTCTTAAAGCAACTAAAAAATTGCGACCAGGAGCAGAAAAACCTGAAGCAAAAGTTCTATAGTTTTTATCAAAAATATTTTCAACAGCAAATTGCGCTTGCAAATTTTTAGTAAAATTATACTTTGCTTTCCAATTAGTAGTAATCCAAGATGGCATACCATCTGCGGTAGCATATGCAGGATTATCTTCTCCTTCGGGGTTGTATTTTTCTAAATGTTTCCACCCATTATAAACTATATAAATTTCTGTTTGAAAATTTTTGTATTCATAAGCTAAAGTAGTTTTTCCTGTGGTAGGAGGAATATGATCTAAAGGCTTGCTGGCAATATTTTTACTTACTAATGAATAAGTACCATTGGTTTGCTTTTCATAAACATTGGTAGCTTTTGCAATATCAGTTTTTAATCTTCCTATTGTATAACTAAGGGTAGAATTAAAAGTTAAGCCTTTTACAATATCAGCGTTTAAGCCAACCGAAAAACCATACACATTTGCTTTATTTAAATTTTGGCTAGCTAATACTTGGCTTTTTACACCGTTGTAAATTATAGAATCTGCACCATTTAATTGAATTGGTGCTTTTAAAATTGCATTATTAAACCAAGTATAAAAACCGGTAAGTTCTATATCTATTTTATTGGCAACTTTTTGGGTAAGTGTTAAGTCTATATTATAAGTATATTCTGGTTTTAAATTGGCATTTGGTATTACAACTTGCTTTGCTGCTGTACTAGATTCAAACACTTTGACCAAGTCATCAATATTGGGTGCTCTAAAGCCAGAAGATAGTGCCAGTTTAACTATTGTTGATTTTATTGGTGCAAAAACTAATCCAATATTACCAGTAACAGCCATATTATTTTGGTTGAAAATTGTATCGGGCAATTTTAAAAATGTATTGTTTAAAATAGTGCTTTTTAATCTGATTGATTGCAATCTAATACCATCATTTAAAACTAATTTGCTATTTTTAAATTTATATGTATGCTGTGCAAATAAACCGTAATTATTTAAAGTATTTTTTCCATCGGGATACCTAGTAATAATAGGTGTTACAACATTGGTTATGCGATTAGTTCTTGTAGCAACCGATTTTACATCGTTTAACTGTGCATCTAATCCTACTACTATTTCGTTGTTGCCAAAATATTTTTTTGCACTTATAGTACCACCAAAAACTTTTACTTTTTCTACTTGGCTATCAAACCTATCGTAACGCCTATACTCTCTTGTTTGTCGGCTTTCTTCAATTTTTTGATAATTTATATTAAGTTTCAAATTGTCAAAAAATCCAATTTTCAATGCATTTAATTCATAAGCACCCATTAGCCTTTTTTGTGGACCATAAAACCACTCTGCATAACGTAATGTAGTACCAATAGTACCTCCAAAGTTTTTTACATCTTGCATTCTATCATACCTTGGTACGTTATTGGTGTTAGACAATTGAAAATTTAATGAATGACTTATATGCTCGTTTTGTTTAAAAAGAATTTTTTGAATTATATCCCATTGTTTATATCCTGAAAATTTTTGAACCCTATCATTGCTATTTACCAATACAGAATCAACTCCATTTACGCTTCCTACATATATGCTTCGGCGTCCAAAGTTTGGATAAGCTGCTGAGTATTTATTCCCCATTTTCATATCACCAAAATCGCTAAAATTATACGATTGAAACCAAGCAATTTTTTTTTTGCCAATACTTACATCAGCATGTAAAGTTTTTTCATTATTTACCGTACTATATCTTGTAAATGCAGAGCCTGTAACTAGTAATTTTTTTTGATCAGAAAGTATTGGAGATTTTGTTATTAACTGTATTGATCCGCCAAGAGCATCGCTACCATAAATAGTAGAAGCTGGACCATACATTACTTCTACCCTACTCAATGAATTTTGATCTGCAGTAATTGCGTTTTGCAAATGCCCAGCTCTAAATATTGCATTATTCATTCTTACACCATCTACAATTAGTAATATTCTACTAGCTTCAAAGCCTCTTAAAACTGGGCTACTGCCTCCTTGCTGACTTTTTTGTACAAAAACTTTACCAGTACTAGCCAATAAATCGCCAACATTTTGAGCATTGGTATTTGCAATTGTTTTTGCAGATATAACATCAATTTTTTGTGAAATGTTCTTTTTCTTTTCATTAAAATTACTAGCAGACACAACTACTTCTTCAAGATTTATTTTACTTTTAGCTGAATCGTTTTTTAAAGTTTGTGTGCTTTGAGCTTGTGAATTATTTATTAAAATTATAATAAGTAATAATAAATATATTTTTTTCATTTGAATAATTAAAATGTAAATAAAAGCTATAGCATTTTTTAAGCATAGCAAAGTAGCATCTATTTTATAGATGCAAAAAAGATTATTTTTAAATTTAAACTATTGGTGGAGGCGTAACTACAGAAAAAAATACAGAATTTAAAGAATCGGAATAATTAAAATAATTAGATTTAGTAGCAAAAAAATAATTCAGAAATGGAATTGATTCAGTTAGAGTTCCATTAACAAAAAGGTATTTGAATATTAGAATTTGGATGGGTGCATTTTTTTTATTGTTGTGCTTTAGTAATTTAGCCAAATCAGTTTTTAATTTACTTTCTTCGTTATCATATAAGCCAACAAATATTATTTTATTATTTACAATTTTATAATTTTTTACGTCAAATAATTTGCCATTTATTAATATTTCTTTCTCAGCTTTTTCCCAAACTACTTCTTCCTTATTCAATTGTAAAGTAATTAAAGCATTTTTTTCTAAATGCTCTATCATTTGATGTTGTACAATTTTTTGCTTAGCTAAAAAAACAATATAAAAAAATAAAGGCATTGTAATTATAAACAACAATACTACTATCAATATTTTTTTTTGATTAAAACTCATAATTAGTATTAATGTCGTTTTTGCTTTACCAAACTATCGGCTGGGTATTGTGCTTTTATACTATCTCTCAAAATATTTACCCAGTTTGTTATGGTATTTTTTTGTAGTTCATTCAAATTAGCATCTGTATGTATTAAAGTATAGGAGCTAAGTGGCATTTCATTTTCTTCAATTTCTTTTTTAATTTCTTCCAGTTTTCTATATTGTCGTCCTATTTTGTAAGTAGCAAATTCCGAAAAATTCAATTCATCTTTTCCTTCTTTTACATGGTTGGCTAAAAAGCTTGCTACTGGTTGTATATTATTGTACCAAGGGTAAGCTGTATTGTTGCTATGACAATCGTAACAACTTTTTTTTAGTATTGCTTGCACATTTTCAGGAACAGTATATTTTGTTGTAATATCATTTATACTGTTACCTTCTGCGATATTTTTTGCAGGGCGGTAAAATTGTATGGCAATAAATATTATTACAAAAACAAGAAATATCCTTTTGAGTATTTTTTTCATATTTTAAAATTTATGATTTCGAGAAATCGGGATTATATGTTATTGACATTTTGGGTTGCATTTTTTTGTACCCACTTATTTTAAATATACAAGATTATTATTTCTATATAAATAAAAATGCAATTTACAAATTTTTCCTTTTAAAATTAGAAGTATCTTTTACAATTTTAAATACCATTAGCACTTAATAATTTAAGTGAATACCACAGCAATGGAAATTTTACAATATACAATATTAAACCTAGGCGCTAAAGATACAACAGGGTTACTAATCAAATAAATACTACTTACCAAAATGGTTTTATTCCAAATTTTGTTTATAAAATTCAAATGATTTTTAGAATGGGTAAAAGTAGCACTCCTTATTACTCATATAGAAAAGAAATAAATGACTTTATAATAAAGTAACAATTGAATATTTAAAACAAGGCTCTTAACGATGCTCTACCCAAATGTATAGTGGTAGCTTCGGCTGGTTTACGAGCATCGTATTGCAAACTAATTTCGATATTGCCTCCAAATCGTTTGGTAATATCTACACTCCATAAATAATTTTTACCTGGTTGTAAACCATCTAAAAGCAAATAACCTACTGTTGTATTTTTGGCACCGCTATATGCTTTTAAATTAATATTATTATACACAAACTTTACATTTATACTAGTGCCAGATAGTATGTTGTATTTAATTTCGGTAGTTAATGCATTATTTATTGCTTTCTCCAAAGAGTCTATTCTATTTTGCTTTTGCGAAAAAATATAGCCTATTGTGGCTCTAATATTAGATTTGTAAGTGTAAGATAAACTTGGCTCAAAATTTTGTTGCGATACATTATAATTTTTGTTATCGAACTTAATTGCTTGTGTAGATAATGTATTCTTAATATCTTTAAAAATAAAATTTGCAACTAACGATCTCTTTACACTTGCTCTTATTTTTAGATGTACAGACCTTAGGGCTCTTGCTTCTATACCATAGGTTAATAGCGACTTTGTACTTGCTTTGCTGTGTGTAAATTCTATCCCAAATTTAGAACTTGTACGGTTATAAAAATAGGAATTTGTAAAAAAAGAATTTAAGTTTATTAATGAAGTATCTACAAAGTTTTTACTAAAGGGATTAAATAAAAAATTATTATCAGATATTATTTTTTTGCTTATTTGCAAAGAAGAACTTGTATTGCTACGCAATAATATTTTCCATAAGCCTCTATTTTTTAATGAATTTATAATAGCTTTTGGATCTAAATCGAAGCTATAATTAAATTGCAAAAAATTTGCTTTTACATATTGGTTTACGGGAGTAAATATTCGTATATATTTTTTTTGGTCGGGGTAAATAGCTTCTTCAAACTCATTTAATTCTTGAATACCATTGCTGTTATAATCTATCCAATTGTAAAGCCCCTGCCCTACTGGCACTTCTACATACACGTAAGCTCTTTTTTGCTCTTGCCCACTACCAATTTCGTATAACACATTTCCATTTAAGAAACCACTAAACTCATTTACCAAATACTCTGCTCTACCAAGTATGCTTTTATCTGCCTTTTGGTTACTTAATGTAGAATCTACTATTTCTAACGATCTAAATGCTCCTGTAAATCTAAATTTATGATGCTCATTTTTCATTACTTCGGCAAATAAATTGTAATTATTACTTTTATCAGATTGTAATAATGAATTAAATTTTTGTTTTAAATCGTTTCTTTTGTTGTATAAAATACCCCATTTATTTAATTTGCTAGGATCAGATTTTAAATACAATTCGTAAACATTAAAAGCAAAACTATTGAAGTTTAATGTATTGGAAACCTTATCTACTATATTGTTATTTTCGCTATAATATTTTGCCCCAAGCTGTAAGTTTGCTATTGCTTTAAATGATTTATTTGCATCAAAAGAAGGTCTGAAAAAATAACCTTTTTGCAAAGTAGTTGTAAAATTTGTATGGCTCAATGTGGTGCTTATTGCAAAGCCATTTTTTTGATATTGCTCTACAAGTTTTTGTGCAAAGCCATTATAACCATTTTTTCGGTTATAGTTTGACATACTATATTGTAAAGTAGTGTTGGTGCTATCGGTAATTTTTGTAGAAAAATTTATAATATTTTCATTACTTGGCAACTCATCGTAGGGCAAACTCCAGTCTCTTAAAAATTCAATATTTCTCAATCTTTCTACGGGTTTAAAAAGGGCTTGCACATATTCATAACCTATGATTGATTGTATTGCAAATTTCTTTTTTAACAAATTAATATTATTATCGTTTTGCAAAATAAATTTTGCTGCATAGCCTATATTATCTTTTTCATCTTTACTAGAAAATAAATTTATATCATAATTACTCATGGCTACATTTGTAATTAATTTTGTTTTTGCACTTAATCTATAATCAACACCTGCCGAAAAAACTTGCAATTTTTTTGGTGTAACTAATAAAAAAACTGGCTCCCAATCTCCTTGTTTTACCCCAGCTAATGGAGCTACCCATTTATATATTTTGCCATTTACGGTATTTTGTACTTGCACATAGTTGCCTTTATTTGCTCCTACATTTAAAAACGATAAGTTATAAAGTACATCGTTAGCGTTATTGGATTGCACATATATTTTAGGATATATAACACTGCTATAAAGCGAATCTATTTTCTTATATAATATTTTTCCCACTGCAAAAGTGTCTCTAGTTTCGCTAGAAAAAAATGCATTTTTTATACTATCGCCAAGGTTAAATAAAAATTGTTTCTGAGTATCTTCTAATTTTTGATCGATAGAAGAATTTTTAGCATCACTATTAGAGTAAGCTGCTACTGTAATATTAAGGTTTTTATTTACTTTTATTTCATCGTTTAAAAACAATTGTGCATTTAAAAAATTGCGGTCGGAGTATTCAAATTCAATTTGTATTCTTACATCTTTTGTAATTAAATGTTTTGGTGTAAAACTTATTTCGGCTGTATTATAATCTATTACATAATCTTCATCTTCGCCTCGTTGCAATAATATACCATCTAAAAATACTCTTTCGGTATTGGCTAATACTACAAAATACAATTCGCCATTATTGCCAGCAAGCCTATATGGCCCTTGGTTTCCTTCAAACGTTTTTAATATATTTTTTGCAAATTTACCTTTGGCTACTGCTCCGCTTACCATAATGGTATTTGAGGCATTTTTTCCAATACTATTTTTAGATAATATTGATATACCTTGCACTCTTTTATAAAAATTTAAAAAATAATTTTTATCTTCTCTAATATCAATGTCGCCTAAATTTATTTCCCACCCTTTTCTTTTGGCTTGAAAAAATATACGATCGAAATCTCTTAAATTTTGGGTATTACCTTCGGGCTGTACTGGTAAATTATTATCGGTAATGGCTGCCGATATTTCTATACTATCGCCAATAAAACCATTTAGCTGCATATTCATGGTACTGTTTACAACGGCATCTTGATTATTGCCAAAAGAAATTGCTCTTCCAAAACTACCATCTGTTTTTACTGTACCAAAATTAAATAATGGATTATTTTGCTTATCGTTATTTTTAATTACAAATGGGTTATCTATGGTAAATCTATCCTTTATTAAATCATAATCCATTCTTTGTGAAATAGCACTTAGCTTGTATGGAAACACTCTATACTGTACGTAAATACTGTCAATATTTGGATTTTGTTTCCAAATTATTAATGCTTTTACCTCATCTATTGTGTAACTATTTTTTGAAATATTTTGAATATGTATTGTGCCTGGTGCAATACTGACAGTATCTAAAATTTGAATAGGAAAACTTACCGAAACTTTTTTGGAACGAAAGTTTGAAATAGCAGAAAATTCTACCTGAGCATGTACAATATTTGTAAAAAAAATTATTGCAATGCATGTAAAATTATTTTTAATGCTTCTAAAAAAATTATATGGTATTGCTTTTTTTATATTAAATATTTTAAGTTAAAATTAGTGTGTGTTAGTTATAGTTAAACACCGATTTTACTTTACGAAAATACGATTAAAAAGTTTGCTACCATTAAGTTATAGTGTGCTTATCAAATTGGCTTCATACTATTAAACCCAATTACACATTAGGCAATTTATCAGAGCTAAATTAAGGAACTCAAACTTTAAAGGCTTGACTTCTTTGAAGCAACATTTTGCTAGCTTTAAATGTGTACTTAATGTGTAATTTGGAATTAAGCATACCAGATTTTTAAAATTGTATCTCTTTATGAAATGTAGATTAATGTACTTATGTTGAGCCTAGCCCAGATTGTAGCGGTTAGCTTTTTTTGCTTGCCTTTATGGGCAAAAAAAAATAAAAGCGAAAAGCTGGATACCAATGTTCACAAATGATTTTAAAGTTGATGCTTCAAAAAAAAAGTCTTTAGTTGTTGCTAAGGTTTTATTAAATATTATGTGTTGAGTAAATTAGGTTCATTACATTTGTTGTGCAAAATATATTTTTATGCGTAAACAGTTTATCATTTTTGCTATAATTGCGCCAATAGTTTTTGGCTTATTGGGTATTTTTTATAGCCAGTTTTTTATATGGGTTTTTGGGGCAGTTGTTTTACTTGTAGTTATTGGAATTTTAGATATGCTTCAAACTAGGCATACGATAATGCGTAATTTTCCGATACTTGGTAGGGCTAGGTATTGGTTTGAGGATTTGAGGCCAAAACTCTACCAATATTTTGTAGAAAGTGATATTGATGGCAGACCAATAAATAGAATTGATAGAAGCACTGTTTATCAAAGAGCAAAAAAAGAAACAGATACAATGCCTTTTGGTACTCAGTTAGATGTGTATGCAGAGGGTTATGAGTGGATGTGCCATAGTATTGCACCAAAAGATTTTCATCATTTGAATGCACAACCAAGGGTAATTATTGGTGGCAAAGATTGCTTGCAAAAATACGACGCAAGTATTTTTAATGTAAGTGCCATGAGCTTTGGATCGCTTAGTAGTAATGCTGTAGAGGCTTTAAATGGTGGTGCAAAAATTGGTGGCTTTGCACACAATACTGGCGAAGGTGGCTTGAGCCCATACCACTTAAACCAAGGTGGCGATATTATTTGGCAAATAGGTACTGGCTATTTTAGTGCAAGAGATAAAGATGGCAATTTTAGTGTAGATGCATATAAAAAAAATGCGCTTAGGCCAGAAGTAAAAATGATTGAACTTAAACTTAGCCAAGGTGCTAAACCTGGCCATGGTGGCATATTACCTGCAAAAAAAAATACAGCAGAAGTAGCAGCTATACGGTTGGTAGAGGCTGGAACCACTGTTTTTTCGCCGCCTTACCATAGTGCATTTAATAACCCAAAAGGATTGTTGCAATTTATAAAAGTATTAAGAGATAATAGTGGAGGTAAACCTGTAGGTTTTAAACTTTGCATTGGTCAAAAAAGTGAATTTATAGGCATTTGTAAAGCCATGCTAGAGCTTAATATCTACCCCGATTTTATAACTGTAGATGGTGGCGAAGGTGGTACTGGCGCTGCACCACAAGAGTTTAGCAATTATGTAGGTGCTCCACTTATGGATGGTCTTGCTTTTGTACATAATATGCTTTGTGGCTTTGGCTTAAGAAGCGAAATAAAAATAATAGCTAGTGGTAAAATGATTAGTGGTTTTCATTTGGTGAGAGCTATAGCCTTAGGTGCAGATGCATGCAATAGTGCTAGAGCTATGATGATGTCTATTGGCTGCATACAAGCACTGGTATGCAATACAAACAAATGCCCTACTGGTGTTGCTACGCAAGATAAAAGTTTGTCGAGCGGATTGGTAGTTGCTGATAAAAAACAAAGGGTAGCAAATTACCACAGCGAAACCTTAAAAAATGTGGTAGAACTTTGTGGTGCTGCTGGTTTGGAAGATTATAGAACTTTAACCAGAAGCCATATTTATAGAAGAGTATCGATGAATGAGGTAAAAACTTTTGAAGAAATTTTTCCTTCGCTTGAAAGTGGTTGTATGGTAAACGATAAAATTCCTGAAAAATACAAAGTAGATTTTGCAAATGCTAATAGCGAAAAATGGCAATAAATTTTATTGTGACTCGGGCGCTACAAGCTCTGTTTCGTTTTTAATTAGATACATAAATGGTGCATCATTTTGTATGCCTTTTATGGTAATTAATTTTGCTTTTTGTGTAGTATTTTCTTTACCAGTTTTTAAGACTAAATAAATTTTCCATAACTTATTACCTTTACTTGGTTGCAAATATATTTTTTTGCCTGATTGTGGTTCAATCCCTATTTCAGTTTTTGTGCTATCATCATTACTTAACGAAAAAGAATATACTAGTGCATCGTAAGTAATTTTTTGAAGTATTGGCTTTGCTTTTCCAAAGGTTTCAATGTATATAAATCTTTCTCTGCTTGGAGTTGGTGTTATTTGCTGCCCATTTCCATTTACTTTTATCATACCAGGTAAAGTAAGTTTATAAAAGGCTTTAGCACTTTTTATTACTTTTTTATTTTGAGTATAACCAACAAAAGAAATTAAACAAAAACAAATTGTATAAATTATATTTTTACGCATATATTATTTTTTAATGAGCATAATCCTTTTCAAAATTTCCTTTTATTCTTTCTATAGATGGGTTAAAATATCCAAATTTTAAATCAGGAAATTCTTCTCTTATCAATTCCAACATTTGTTTTATTCCCATACATTCTCCTGTGTCTGTAATGCTAATTTTTCCTAAATACCAATCGGGGTCAATATTAAAATTGCGCCACTGTATCATTTTAAGCCCAGTTTCTTTTATAAGTTTTCTTAAAGCTTCGTACTCTTCAATATTATCTGTCATACCCGGAAAAACAAAATAGTTTAAACTTGTCCAAGCACCAAAACTATTGGCAACTTTTAGGCTTTCGATAATATCGGCAAATACGTAATTATTGGGTCTGTAATAAGGGTTATAAATTTCTTCTCTGGCAGAGTTTGTACTTACTCTAATACTTGTAAGCCCTGCTTCGCATAAGGCTTTTACGGCTTTTGGCATGCTGCCGTTGGTATTAATATTTATGCTTCCTTTTTGTGTATGTTTTCTAATTTCTATTATCGATTCTTTAATGGTTTCCCACATTAATAATGGCTCACCTTCGCAACCTTGGCCGTAACTTATGATTGGAAAAGGAGCAGTTTCTAAATGCGGTACAGTAAACTCTACAATTTCTTCGGCAGTGGGTTTAAATGTTAACCTATCTTGTGTGCTTACAATGGTTTCATCGCTTGGCTGAAAAGATATACAACCTATACAATTTGCATTGCAAGCTGGCGATATTGGTACAGGGCATTCCCATCTACCAAGTGCAAGGTTTCTTGCTGCTGGGCATGTGTATGTCATGCAACAATTATCCATTAAATGTTTTATTAATCTATTTGTAGGATATGCTTTTAACAAATTCGCTGTACCTACCTCAATTTCATCATCGTTATAGCCTTCGCTTTCTTGCCTAATATCATTTTCTATACGTACTGCAGGTACATAAATTTTTTCGTTTTGCCAGCCAGCAGCCGTGTAACAAAATAATGGAAGCGTAGGTGCATCTGGCATTGTTTCGTATGCCGATATGTATAAACCTGTATGTGCAGGTGGTATAAAGGCTGCTACAGCCCAACCTTTTTCGCAAATACGCATTTCCCCAGTTTGTACGTCTATTCCTATTCCTCTTCGGCCAGGCAGCTCGTATAGTTGTCCACCTTCGGGCAACAAAATCCATTCATCGGTAGCTATTGGCATTGCATCCCAACCTGTTCGCCCAGCGGTGTACAAAGTTTCATCTTCATAAATACCACCTTTGCCATCGGAAAACATTAAGTAAGGAGATTGTGTAAGTACGTTGCTCATGGTGCAAAAATAGCAATATTTTATGGCGATTTGGTTTACTCTTTATCTAAAATTAAAGATTGAGGTAACATTAATAAAAATGGAATAGCATTTTGGTAATTTAAGTCTTCGTAGTCTAACCCTAGCAATCTTAAATTTTTATAATACAATTGATGCTGTTGATAATAGTTTTTTTCTGATTCAATTAACCATGCATTTTCTCCAAGTTTTTCTGCTAAAAACCATTTTTCTAATAATCTTCCGGTACGCCCATTTCCATCATCAAAAGGATGAATTTTTACAAATACTAAATGAAGTAAAGATGCATAATAAAATACTTGTTGAATGGTAAGCTCTGCGGATATTAGAAATTCTAAATCTTTATAAAACTTATTCATTTCCTTATTTACCAAAAAAGGAGATGCAGCTACATACTCTATTCTTCCATCGGTTGATGCAACATACATGTTACTTTTTCTTTCTTTGCCTTGTTTATTTTTTGGTAAAATATTTTTAGTTAATATTTGATGAGCTTTTTCTATACTTTTTTTATTACATCTAGTATTTTTTGCAAATTGATATGCATTATACAAATCATCTATTTTACAAGTATAATCGGGCAAATACTTTATTCCAAATCGCTTATGCTTTATATACGAATCTAGGTCAATATCTTCTCCTTCAATTTTAGAAGAAAATACTGCCGATACTGAAGTATAAAAGCTAAAGGTACTAATTGTTAATTCACTCTCTTCCAACAAAAAAAAATCATTCAAGTTTTTTTTCAATACAATTTCACAAAAATTTGGAAATAATTTATTTGTAAGAATATTAAACTTGTAATTCATTGAATGCATTTTTTTATTTTCATTACTCCCCCATTCCATCTTCGCCATCGGTTTTGCTACTATTGGCTAATAAGTTATTTAGCAATTCTAATTCGGCAGTAGTAAAATATCGCCACTTGCCAGGTTCTATTCCTTTAATGGTAAAATTCATTATTCGTACCCTTTTTAGCGATGTTACTTTAAAACCTAGAGTTTCGCACATGCGGCGTATTTGCCTGTTAAGACCTTGTTTTAGAATAATACGAAATCTAGCATCTCCTTCAAGTTTTACAAAACAAGGTTTTGTGGTAGTGTTCATAATTTTTACACCGTTTCGCATTTTATTTATAAAATCATAATCAATTTTTTTATCGGTAGTTACCATGTATTCTTTTTCATGCCCATTGCCAGCTCTCAATATTTTATTTACAATATCTCCGTCATTGGTCATAAAAATTAATCCTTCCGAAAGCTTATCCAATCTACCTATTGGAAAAATACGAGATTTGTATTTTATAAAATCTATAATGTTGGCTTTTTCATTTGTATCGGTGGTACAAGTAATTCCCTTGGGTTTATTTAACATTATATAAACTGGTGCATCTTTTCTTTTTAGGTTTTCACCATCTATTTTTACAACATCGCCATTTTTTACTCTGTTGCCTTTATCTGCATCTTTACCGTTTATTGTTACCCTACATTCTTCTATAAACCTATCGGCTTCTCTTCGGCTACAAAAGCCAGTTTCGCTTATGTATTTATTTAAACTTGTATCCATAATTTATGTTTATTCTTTTTCAAAATTATCAAGGTGTTAAGGGTAAAGTTTTGAACTAAGTTATAAATTTAATAGACTAATCTCAATACTCAAATCTTAATACTCATTTCTAATTCTTACCCCATCTAAAACTTTCTTGCTCCAATCCTGCTAAGTCTATAACTCTATCTACTACTGTATTTGCCATATCTTCAATTGTTTTTGGTTTACTATAAAATGATGGAGTGGCTGGACAAATAATACCTCCAGCTAGTGTTATTGTTTCCATATTTTTAATATGAATAAGGTTATAAGGAGTTTCTCTTACTACACAAATAAGTTTACGTTTTTCTTTTAAGATTACATCTGCCGCTCTTGTAATTAAATCATTGGATATTCCCGAAGCAATTCTACCCAAAGTGCCCATACTACAAGGTACAATAATCATGGTATCGTATTTACCCGAACCTGATGCAAATGGTGCTAAAAAATTTTGCTTATCAAAATATTTTACAGCAAAGTTGTTGTAGTTGTTATCATCTAATTCGGTTTTCCATACTTGCTTTGCATTATCGGTTATTACTACCGATATTTCTTCTATTTGGCTTTGCAAATGCAATAATTTTGTTAATAATAATTTTGCATATATAGAGCCACTTGCACCTGTTATTGCTACTACAATTTTTTTTTGTACTTTTTCACTCATTATACAAAGCTAAAGCATTTAAACTATGAAGAAATTTATCGTTTCTATATTTTTATTAATTTTTACATTTTTCATTTTATCTTTTACCAATAATAAAAAAGATAAAATAAATTGGATTACCATACAAGAGCTAAACGAAATCTATGCATCTAATCCTAAACCAATATTAATAGATATATACACCAACTGGTGTGGTTGGTGTAAAGAAATGGATAGAAAAACCTATCAACACAACAAACTTACAGCATATATAAATGAACATTATTATGCAGTGAAATTAGATGCCGAAACAAAAGAGGAACTTACCTTTAACAACAAAAAATATAAATACAACAAACAATATAAAACCAACGATTTGGCTATTTACTTAACTAATGGTCAACTATCGTACCCAACAACAGTTTTTATAAATGCTCCCAACACACAGCCAGCACCAATACCAGGTTTTATGAAACCAAAAGAAATGGAAGCTCCTCTAAAATATTTTGGCGAAAAAGAAGACACCAAACAAACATATGTAAACTTCAATAAAAATTTAAAAGCTGAGTGGTAGTTTTTATCTTTGTATAAAAAATTGATGCCGAAAATAGAAACATTTTTGCAAACAGTACAAACATCTGCCACAGAAAATACACTCCATAAAATAACATTAGGAAACAAACGAGACCAAACATCTCTTTTAAAAAATGTATTTGTAAAAGAAATATTGCTAAAAGAAATACAAACATTATCTTTTGTTTATAGAAATACTACTAACGATATTACAAAAAATTTTAGTGTAAGTGATGGTATTTTAGAAATAAAAAAATTACTAACCACAAGTTTTTATAATGCAGATTTATATACAAACACAAAAACTTTGTATTACACCAACAATAAGTTAGATAAAGATAAAATAGTAACAAAAAATTTAGTTACTCCAGTTGAAGTTATTCCACAATTGCACAACAAACAAAAAAATCATCTTTTACAATCAAACGAATTTTATTTAAAAGAGTTAGGCGTTTCTGCATCCAATGGCAATATAAAAAAAGAAATGCAACACAAATTTCGACAAATAAATAAATATGTAGAAATTATAGATGGTATTTTAAAGAATACCGAAATACACAACAATTTTTCGGTAGTAGATATGGGCAGTGGCAAAGGATATTTAACCTTTGCGTTGCATAATTTTTTACAACAAAAAAACAAAGGCATAAAAGTTAAAGGTATAGAGTGGAGAGATGATTTGGTACAAAAGTGCAACCATATAGCTACTCTTGCAAAATACCATGGTTTACAATTTATTAAAGGCAGTATTAAAGATACCCAATTGCAGAATATAGATATGCTTATAGCCCTGCATGCCTGCGATACAGCTACCGACGATGCTATTTACAAAGGTATAAAAGCAAACGCAAAATTTATTATATGCGCACCTTGTTGCCATAAGCAAATTCGCAAACAAATGGCACCTACAAATTCATTGCAATATATTACAAAGCATGGTATTTTATTGGAGCGTCAAGCCGAAATGGTAACCGATACTATTCGCTCCTTAATATTAGAAGCAAATGGTTACAAAACAAAAATTTTTGATTTTATAGAGCAAGAAGATACACCAAAAAATGTTTTAATTGTGGGTACAAAAACAGCATACTCCGATACTATTTACACCGAAAATATGAATAAAGTAAAATCATTGAAAGAGCTATTTGGAATAAAACAACATTATCTAGAAACCTTATTTTAACAACTTTATTGCAATAAAAACCCCATGCAAAGCATAGGGTTTAAAATCAATAATCATCAAAATAATTTATAACGTTCCTACTTCCGCCATATCAGGTATATCTGCCGCTTTATACATACCAGCATCTAATTTTTTCTTAGTTTCTTCAAATGCTTTTAAAGTAATATCTACATCATCAAAACTATGGGTTGCCGTAGGTATTAAACGATAAATAATATCGCCTTTTGGTATTACAGGATATACTACAATGCTACAAAAAATACCAAAATTCTCTCTCAAATCCATTACCATTTGTGTAGCTTCTGGCACATCACCTTTCATGTAAATTGGTGTTACAGGGCTGTTGGTACTACCAATATCAAAACCTCTTTCTTTCAATCCATTTTGCAATCTATTTACATTTGCCCACAATTTTTCTCTAAGCTCTGGCATAGTTTTTATCATATCCATACGCTTTAACATTCCTTCTACAACTAGCAATGGTACACTCTTTGCAAATATTTGCGACCTAGTATTATACCTCAAATACTTAATAACCGCTTTATCGCCACAAATAAACCCACCAAGGCTACCAAGGCTTTTTACCATGCTCGAAAAGTACAAATCAATACCAGCTTGGCAACCTTGTGCCTCATCGGCACCAGCACCAGTTGGCCCCATGTATCCAAATCCATGAGCATCATCTATCAAAATTCTAAAGCCATATTTTTCTTTTAAGGCAACTATTTCTTTTAATATACCTTGCTCACCATCCATACCAAAAACCCCCTCGGTTATTACCAAAATACCACCGCCATTTTTTTCGGCCAATGCCTTTGCTCGTATCAATTGTTTTTCACAATCCTCAATATCATTATGCTTAAATGCGTACCTATTCCCCATGTGAAGCCTTACGCCATCTACAATACAAGCATGCGACTCCGCATCATAAACAATCACATCTCTTCTATTTACCATCGCATCTATACAACTCATTATTCCTTGATACCCAAAATTTAAAAGCATAGTATCCTCTCTACCCACAAATTCGCTAAGCACTTTTTCTAGCTCTTCATGCTTGGTAGTATTGCCGCTCATCATACGAGCACCCATAGGGTTTCCCATGCCATAAGTAGCAGCAGCTTCAGCATCTATTTTTCTTATTTCGGGGTGGTTTACCAATCCTAAATAATTATTCAAGCTCCATACCAATACATCTTTTCCTCTAAACTTCATATGCGGCCCAAGCTCTCCTTCTAATTTTGGAAAAGCAAAATAACCATGTGCCCTATCCATGTGCTGCCCTATCGGTCCACCGTCTTTTACCAATTTTTCAAAAATATCTATCATAAAAATCAATTTTTAATGCCGCAAAGGTAAATAATAATTAAATAAGAATTATGAACAATTGCAATGAATAAAGTCTTGCTCATTTAACTTGTTGTGTGATTATAAAAAGAACTTTTAAAATAATTAGAAAAGATTTTATGTACGAAAATTTAATTTTATTTTTTCTATTTATTTTTTACAATTCTTACTGAAAAAATACCTTATATCACTTGCCCTCTCAACAAATCTTCAAATACATCGCTTCTTCTTATAACCCTTGCTTGGCCATTTTCTACCATTACTTCGGCTGGGCGTAAGCGGCTGTTAAAATTACTACTCATTTCAAACCCATATGCACCTGCATTGTAAAAAGCAAGGTAATCTCCTTCTTTTACTTCGGGCAAAGTTCTATCCCAAGCAAAGGTGTCTGTTTCACAAATATTACCAACAACGTTGTAAATACGGGGTGTTCCTTCTGCATTGCTTATATTTTCTATATGATGATAAGAGTCGTACATCATTGGGCGTATAAGATGGTTAAAGCCGCTATTTACACCTACAAATACGGCCGATGTTGTTTGCTTAATTACATTGGCTTTTACAATTAAATAACCACATTGACTAACCAAAAATTTACCTGGTTCAAACCACACTTGCAATTTTTTTCCTGTTTCGGTTTCGTATTGTGCAAATGCTTCTGCTACTTTTTGGCCAAGCAAATTTACATCGGTTTCTTTATCGCCTGGTTGGTAAGGCACTTTAAACCCACTACCTAAATCTATATATTTTAAATCGGGAAAATGTGTAGCCATAGAAAACATTACTTCCAATCCTTCTAAAAAAACATTAATGTCTTTTATTTCACTACCAGTGTGCATGTGTATCCCCTCTACACGTAGGTTGGTGGTTTTTACAATACGCTCTATATGGCGCATTTGGTGTATAGATATGCCAAATTTACTATCAATATGACCTGTAGATATTTTATAATTTCCACCAGCTAAAATATGTGGGTTTAAGCGAATGCAAATGGGGTAACTACCTCCAAATTTATTTCCAAATTGTTCTAATATTGAAATATTATCAAGATTAATATTTACTCCCAATTCTTTTACTTCTAATATTTCTTCAAAATCTACACAGTTTGGAGTATATAATATTTCTTCTTTTGCAAAACCAGCTATTAACCCAAGTTTTACTTCGTTTACACTTACACAATCTAACGAGCCACCAAGCGATTTTACATAACGCAACACATTTATATTTGTAAGTGATTTACATGCATAAAAAAACTTTGCATTACAACTACTAAAAGCATTTGTTAATTTTTCGTATTGTGTTTTTATGCTTTCGGCATTATACACATACAATGGTGTGCCGTATTGGTTGGCAAGGTTGGCAAGAGTTTCGTGTGAAAGATGGTTCATGGTTTATTTGTTATATTATTATTTTTTTTCATTAGCAGAACTGAATGGTTACAAAAAAAGCATTCCCTTTTGAGAAATGCTTTTATAAAAAATCGTTGTACATTGATATTTTACGATGCTTCCTCTTCGTTTTCGTTCTGTTTATTCTGTTTTATTTCTGTTTCCATATTGTTAGCTTCTTCTTCATGTGCTTCTACATGTATATGTGTAGGCACTTCTCCTTCGGTAATATGTAGTTCTCCAGCTTCTCCTATTACATCATGTACATGTACATCTTCTTCAATATTTGTATCATCATTTACTTGGGTAGCTCTTACCATTTCTTCCATAAAAACTTCACTAATTTTTGGCAATTCATCGGCACTGTTTATACCAAAATAATCCATAAATGATTTTGATGTAGCATATATTAATGGCTTACCTACAGCATCTTCATTTCGTCCGCTAATTACAACTAAATCTTTTTCCAACAATTTTTGTACCGCATAATCACAATTTACACCTCTTATGCTTTCTATTTCGCTTTTTGTAATAGGTTGTTTGTAGGCTATTATACTAAGAGTTTCTAAAGATGCTGTAGATAATCTTTTTATAAATTTATCTCCATTTATTAAAGCTACAGTTTTATGGTATGCAGGTTTGGTAAGAAACTGCCATCCTCCCCCACTTTGCTTAAGCTCAAAGGCATAAAATTCTGAATCATATTTTTCTTTAATTCCTTCTATAGCAGCTTGCACTTGTTCGGTATCTGCTCGGTCTTCTATAAAACCAAGTGCATTATTTATAAGCTCTGTTATTTCTGCAGCCGAAAGAGCCTTATCACTTGCAAAAATTAATGCTTCTATATGTGGTATAATTTGAGATATTTCCATTTTTCGGTGTGCAGTTTGCAATGAGCAGTTTGCAAAAGCGATTTTGTTTTAATTATTCTTTTTTTAGCAATCCAATTCAGTTTCATTTTTTAAATTGCCAACTGCAATTTGTCATTTGCAAACTGCTTAACCATTCAACGCCGCTGCGCCACTCACAATTTCACTAAGTTCTGTGGTAATAGCTGCTTGCCTTGCTCGGTTATAACTTATTTTCAATGATTTCAATAATTCGTTTGCATTATCGCTTGCTTTATCCATTGCAGTCATACGAGCACCATGCTCACTTGCATTGCCATCTAACACCGCTTTGTACAATTGTGTGTTTAATATTTTTGGCATCAATTCTGTTACCAATACATCTTTACTTGGTTCGTAAATAAAATCGGCATTTACTTTAGATGTTGTTGCTGCTGCTTTTTGTACTGGCAAAAATTGTTCAGCAATATACTCTTGAGTAGCAGCATTTTTAAATTCGCTAAAAATTAATTCTACTTTATCTACATCGCCATTTGTAAATGTATTCATTGCATATTTAGCAGCTGCTTGTACTTTATCAAAACTAAGACCTGTAAAAATATCCCAAAAATTATCTATTACTTTAAAACCATTTTTTGTAAAATGTTCATACCCTTTTTTCCCAATTGGCAAAAATGATACATTGCCTTTGGCATGTTGTGCGGCATATTTATCTACTAAAAGGCTTTTTGCCAATTTTATTAAATTACTATTATACCCTCCACAAAGCCCACGGTCGCTGGTTACTACAATTATCATTACTTTTTCTACTACTCTTTCTGTAGCCAAAGCCATGCCAGCATTACCATCGCTACCACTTACAATATTGCTAAGCACTTCTTGTAATTTGTGTGCATAAGGTCGCATTTGTGTTATTGCATCTTGTGCACGCCTAAGTTTAGCCGCACTCACCATTTTCATGGCTTTTGTAATTTGCTGTGTACTTTGTACACTCTTTATACGAACCCTTACTTCTTTTAATGCACCACTCATGGTCTTAAATTTTAAATATTTTCCTTTTTAAAGGCGCAAAAGTATGAAAAAATAGTGAATATTTTAATGCTATTGTAATTTGTAAAAAATATCATTTTCAAAAGTGTGCTCATTTAAACTACATTTTTTTAAGGATTTTAAAAGTAGCTTTTAGTAACTAATATTAAACAACCTTTTATTCCCAAAAACTTATTTGTACATTTGCAACCCACAAGTTTGTGGTAAAATCTGTCATTTTGGCTAAATATAAATATCAGCACTATATTTGACAAAGCAATTGTAAAATTAATTATACAAAAACATACTTATGTTAGGATTTATATCGAAAATATTTGGCGGAAATAAAAGTGAAAAAGATGTAAAAAAAATTGCACCTGAAGTAGAAAAAGCCAATAAGTTTTTTGCCGAATTTGCCAACTTATCTAATGATCAATTGCGGAATAAAACAGTTGAATTTAAAACCCGAATAACCGATTTTTTATCGGAAATAGATGCTGATATTCAATTAAAAAAAGAAACTGCCGAAAAATTAGACTTAACCAATATTGATGGTAAAGATGCTATTTTTAAAGAAATAGATGAACTTAAAAAAGTACGCAATACACAAATAGAAGAGGTTTTAAAACAATTATTGCCCGAAGCATTTGCTGTAGTAAAAGAAGCAAGCCGTAGGTTTAAGGAAAACGAAAGCCTAACATCTACTGCTACCGATTTAGATAGAGAGCTAGCTACACAAAACAAAAATGTAAACATAGATGGTAATAATGCCATACATAAAAATAGCTGGAATGCCGCTGGTACTTTGGTAAATTGGAATATGGTACATTATGATGTGCAGTTAATAGGTGGGGCAGTACTACACTCTGGTCGTATTGCCGAAATGGCAACAGGCGAAGGTAAAACCCTTGTGAGTACGCTACCTGCATACCTCAATGCACTTGCTGGCGAAGGTGTACACATTGTTACTGTAAATGATTATTTGGCAAAAAGAGATAGCGAATGGAATGGCCCTATATTTGAATGGCTTGGGCTACGTGTAGATTGTATTGATAAGCATGAGCCTAATAGCGATGCTCGTAGAAAAGCATATAATGCCGATATTACGTATGGCACCAACAACGAATTTGGATTTGATTACCTAAGAGATAACATGGTGCATAGCCCCGATGAAATGGTGCAACGCAAACACCATTATGCCATGGTAGATGAGGTAGATAGCGTATTGATAGATGATGCTCGTACGCCATTAATCATTAGTGGTCCTGTTGGGCATAGAGATAATACAAAATTATTTTTTGACTTAAAACCCCGAATTGAAAAATTAGTAGAAACACAACGTAAAGTAGTAAACGGATTTTTGATAGAAGCAAAAAAGAAAATAGCCGAAGGTAATGATGACCCAAAAGATGGTGGACTTGCCCTAATGCGTGCCTTTAGAGGATTGCCAAAAAATGGTGCATTAATAAAATTTTTGAGTGAAGAAGGTAATAGAGTAAAATTACAAAAAAGTGAAAACTATTACTTAGCAGATCAGCAAAAGCAAATGCCAAAAGTAGATGAAGAATTATATTTTAGCATTGATGAAAAAAATAACCAAGTAGAACTTACCGAAAATGGTTTGAACTTAATTACCAAACAAGGCGAAGATCAAGATTTTTTTGTACTACCAGATATATCTACAAAAATTGCAGATATTGAAAAATCTGATTTATCTACCGAAGAAAAACTGCAACGTAAAGATACCTTAATGACCGAATACTCCATGAAATCGGAGCGTATTCACACTATACAACAATTACTAAAAGCATACACTTTATTTGATAAAGATAAAGAGTATATTGTAGTAGAAGAAGAAGTGAAAATTGTAGATGAGCAAACAGGGCGTATTATGGAAGGTCGAAGGTATTCCGATGGGTTACACCAAGCTTTGGAAGCCAAAGAAAATGTAAAAATTGAAGCTTCTACACAAACTTATGCAACCGTTACTTTACAAAATTATTTTAGAATGTACCACAAGCTTGCTGGTATGACAGGAACTGCCGAAACTGAAGCAGCAGAGCTTTGGAGTATTTATAAATTAGATGTAGTATCTATACCTACAAATGTAAAAGCAGTACGTATAGATGGCGAAGATTTGGTATATAAAACCGTAAGAGAAAAATATAAAGCTGTAATAGAAGAAGTAGAAAAAAACATTGCTGCCGGAAGACCTACTTTGGTGGGTACCACATCGGTAGATGTGAGTGAGTTGGTAAGTAGAATGATGAAACAAAAAAATATACCACACAATGTATTAAATGCAAAACAGCATAGCAGAGAAGCGCAAGTAGTAGCAGAAGCTGGGCTTGCAGGTGCAGTAACTATTGCTACAAATATGGCAGGTAGAGGTACCGATATTAAACTTGGTGCTGGTGTAAAAGAGGCTGGAGGCTTAGCAATTGTAGGTACTGAGCGTCACGAAAGTCGTAGGGTAGATAGGCAGTTGAGAGGTCGTGCTGGTCGTCAGGGCGACCCAGGTTCATCTATCTTTTTTGTATCGTTAGAAGATAACCTAATGCGCATGTTTGGTTCTGAAAGAATAGCTGGATTAATGGATAGAATGGGTTACAAAGAAGGCGAAGTAATACAGCATAGCATGATTACAAAAAGTATAGAAAGAGCTCAGAAAAAAGTAGAAGAAAATAACTTTGGTACTCGTAAAAGATTATTGGAATACGATGATGTAATGAACAAACAACGTAATGTTGTATATGGCAAACGTAACCATGCATTATTTGGAGAAAGATTAGCTTTAGATTTAGATAACTCCTTTTACTCAGTATCCGAGGGTTTAATAAATTCTTACAAAGAAGCTAACGATATAGAAGGTTTTAAACTTGCTGTAATTTTAAATTATGGAATGGATACTGCCATTACTGCCGATGATTTAGAAAAAACAAATGCACATGCACTTACCGAAAAATTATATCAAGAAGCAATTGTACATTACAGCAAAAAAAAGGAAGCATTGGCACAACAAACAATGCCAATAATTACTAATATTAGAAAAGAGCAAGGTAACCATATAGAAAATGTAGCAGTACCATTTACCGATGGTAAAAAAGGAATACAAGCATTGGCTAATTTAGATAAATATTTAGATACAAATGGAGCCGAACTTGGCAATGCATTGGAACGTAGTATAACACTTTCTACTATAGATGATGCTTGGAAAGAACACTTAAGAGCCATGGATGATCTTCGCCATAGTGTACAAACTGCAGGCTATGAGCAAAAAGACCCTTTAGTAATTTATAAAATAGAAGCATTTGCTGCTTTTAAACAAATGGATGATAAAGTGAATAGCGATATTGTAAGTTTTCTTAGCCATGCAGCTATACCTTTAGAGCAAAATAATAACGGAAATATAAAAGAAGGCAAAGAACAAAAAACTGATATGCGCAAAATGAATATGAACAAAGCGCAAATAGATGCTGCTGGCGAAGACTATGCAGCAAATGAAAACGATTATTTCGACCCAAGTGCTGGCACAGTAAAACAAGAGCCAATACGAGTAGATCCCAAGATTGGACGAAACGATGCTTGCCCTTGTGGTAGTGGCAAAAAGTATAAAGCTTGCCATGGGCTTAACTAAAAATTAGTTCTAATAAATAAAAGACTACCTCATGCAAAATGTAGGTAGTTTTTTATTTATCCTACTCCAATTAGTTAAAAATAAAGATACAAATACAGTTGTAAAATTATTCTTCCAAGTCTTCTAAAGCAGCTTGCAATTCGTTGTAAGCATGGTTATCTTTCATTGTTTTTGCTTGATGCATTCCATTTTTATACACTTGTATAGCATCAAAATTTTGGTTTAGTCTTTCTAATAATTTGCCTAAATGGTAATAAGAGCCAATATAAGTTTCCTCTCTTGCAAGTATAGTTTCAAATAAAATTTTAGCATCAATATCATTGCCTATTTTTATGTATTCTAATGCCAATGCATGTTGCAAAAAACTATCGCTTGGGGTTGCTATCAAAAATTGTTTTAGCTTAATAATTTTATCCATAAATATTTTTTTTTGAGCATTTAATTTACAGCTAAACCGTATATTTGCATTTTAGTTGCATAAACAACCATTATAAAATAACCAAAATGAAAATACTTGTTTGTATAAGTAAAACACCCGATACAACTTCAAAAATAGCTTTTGGAGATAACAATACGAAATTTGTTACCGATGGTGTACAATTTATTATTAACCCATACGACGAATGGTATGCTTTGGTAAGAGCATTGGAGCTTAAAGAAGCAGCACCCGAAACAATATTACACTTAGTAAATGTAGGCAATGCAGATAGCGACCCCATTATACGCAAAGCTTTGGCACTAGGCGGAGATGAAGCTATACGTGTAAACACAGATAATGCAGATAGTTTTTACATTGCATCGCAAATTGCATCTGTAGCAAAAGAAGGTGGATACGATTTAATTTTTACTGGCAAAGAAACCATAGATTACAATGGCTCATCTATAGGTGGAATGGTTGCTGAGATTTTAGATTTACCGTATATTTCGCATGCCATAAAATTTGATACAGATGGCACAAATGCAACAGTGGTAAGAGAAATTGATGGTGGCGAAGAAACAGACAAAGCTGCATTACCATTGGTAGTAAGTTGCCAAAAAGGAATGGCAGAACAACGCATACCAAATATGAAAGGCATTATGGGTGCAAGAACAAAACCATTGAAAGTGCTAGAACCAATTGCTGCAGATAGTTACACAAGTATTGCATCGTTTGATTTACCACCAGCAAAGGCTGGAGTAAAATTAGTAAGTGCCGATAATCCAGAAGAATTGGTTAGATTATTACATGAAGAAGCAAAAGCATTTTAAAATATTCATAAATTAATTATCATGGTTTTAGTTTTTATTGATCAACAAGACGGACACATAAAGAAAAGCTCATTTGAAGCAGCAAGTTATGCAGCTGAAGTGGCAAAAATAACAGGCACAAATGCGGAAGCAATTTTGCTTGGCAATGTAAATGATAACTTAGCAAGTTTAGGTAACTATGGCATTGCAAAAGTGCATACAGTAGCAGATGCTTCATTAAATAATTTTGATGCTCAGGTATTTGCTAAAATTATTGCACAAGCTGCCGAAAATGCAGACGTAGTAGTGTTTTCGAACAATACCACTGGTAAGGCTATTGCACCAAGATTAAGTGTACGTTTAAAAGCTGGTTTAGTATCGGGTGCGGTTGCATTACCAAATTTAACTAATGGCTTTACAGTAACAAAAACAGTATTTAGCGGAAAAGCATTTGCTAATATTAATGTAACTACTACTAAAAAAATAATTGCTCTTAATCCAAATTCGTTTAGCTTAATAACAACTGGTGGCATTGCCGAAGTAGTACCATTTGCTGCAACTATAGATGGAGCAAAAGTACAAGTGATAAGTACCGATTTAGTAAAAGGCGAAGTACCATTGGGCGAAGCTGATATTGTAGTTAGTGGAGGTAGAGGCTTGAAAGGACCTGAAAATTGGGGAATGATAACAGACCTTGCAAAATTGCTAGGTGCTGCTACTGCTTGTAGCCGCCCTGTGGCAGATATAAATTGGCGCCCACACCATGAGCATGTTGGACAAACAGGTTTAGCCATTGCTCCCAACCTTTATATTGCTGTTGGTATATCTGGCGCTATACAACATTTGGCTGGAGTAAATCGTAGTAAAACAATTGTAGTAATTAATAAAGACCCAGAAGCTCCATTTTTTAAAGCTGCAGATTATGGAATAGTTGGCGATGCATTTGAAGTAATGCCCAAAATTATTGAAGCAGTGAGAAAAATAAAAGAAAATTAAAATTCATATTAATAGATTAAAATTAAAAATGCTGCACCAAAATAGGTTTCAGCATTTTTAATTTTGCAAAGTAAGAGTCTAATTCTGGTAATGTACTGAAAAATAGTTGGTGATTTTTTACTCAAAAACCCTTTTATTTGTTTTGTCAATTTGAAGAGGACGCAAGCTCTGCTGGAGAGCAACTTGCAAGCAATAAAATTGATGCTATTACG
>JABFQZ010000022.1 GCA_013141435.1 Ferruginibacter sp. | reverse complement strand
ATGGTAATATTTCCAAAGTTCTCTACCAGCATTAAATACTGTTTTTGCTTCGTCTGAAAATTGAAGAGGAAAATTGTTGTTTACTGAAACTTCTTCGTTGAAAAGTGTTGCTTCTGATTTTTCTTCGATTTTCAATTTCCCAGCAATAAAATTTGTCATAAAATTACTTGCAAATTTGTCCTTTGCATTTACTTATGGTAATATTTCCAAAGTTCTCTACCAGCATTAAATACTGTTTTTGCTTCGTCTGAAAATTGAAGAGGAAAATTGTTGTTTACTGAAACTTCTTCGTTGAAAAGTGTTGCTTCTGATTTTTCTTCGATTTTCAATTTCCCAGCAATAAAATTTGTCATAAAATTACTTGCAAATTTGTCCTTTGCATTTACTTCTTGTTCAGTAAATGGTATCCAATTATTTATACCATATTGAGATTGAATTGTATTATTAAAAAGAGTGAAAGTAAGGCAGTCTGTTTGAAATTCTTTATCAGTTTTCCAATTGTCATTTGGCTCTAAAAACTGGTCTCTGTCATTTAACCAATTTGCTGAAATGCAGTGACGAGTTGAGAAATAGACGGTAAATGGTAATAAATTATGTTGATTAATTTTAAAGCAATATCGTTCTTGTTGTTTAGATAAAATTGCAAGTTGTTTATTGTGCTGAAAATCAGGTGCAGAACTTACCATTAAACCAATTGTATTTTGGCTCTTATTCTCATATTTCTTAATCCACTTATTTATACTTTGGGGCAATTCTCCATAAAATGTCTTTGCTCCAATTTTTTCGCCATCTTTATTAAATACATCACAAGAAATATTATCTATTTTATTTTTTATATCTAAATTCCAAATAGTAAAACCAATTGGAAAATTTCCTTTAACATTGTCAAAAGTATCAGCAGGAACAACGAAGCCACAAGAATATTGAGCTTTAAAAAACTCTTTAAATTTTATGAAGTTCGTACCCTGTATAAATTTCAGTTTTGAAAATAATGCTAATGAACAATTAGGTATTTTTTCATATACCTGTGCCATAAATAATGCAAAAAGTTCGTTTGAAGCATTTCCGATTTTGCTATTAAAAATTTCATTTGTTTTATGTTGTGTTGCAACACCTTTCTTATTTTCTCCTGTGCCAGCAATTGTGTTTCCAGAGGTTGCTTCGGCATAAGGTGGGTTAATAAAAACAATTAGCTTTTTACGTTTGTTTTCATCATTAATAATTTCCTGTAAACCTTGCGGAAGTTTAGAAAAATCATCATTTAAAAAGTCAAACTGAAAAACGTGGTTTTCTAATAAATTTGCACCGTGTTCAATTCTTTCGTGCATTACTTTCACATCGGCTTGGTCAAGTGTACTTGCCCAAATATTGTATTTGTTGGTTAAACCTGCAAGAAGATTGCCTGTGCCGGAGGCACAGTCCCAAATGTAATATTCTTCTTGCCAGTTTTCTCCAAAAGTATCTGTCAAGTATTTTTGTGAAAGTTCAACCCATTGAAAAGGTGTGAAAAATGCTCCTTTTCGTTCTCTAATGTCTTGTGGTACAAGTAAATCTCTACGTTCAATTATGTAATCTTGAAACTGAACTAATGGTGGTCGTTTATAACGCTTCCAAAATTGTGAGTAGGTTTCTTTGTTTTTAAGGTTGATTGTTGCGTCAAACATTTGCTTAATGTTTTCCTTTGCAATTTTGTACCCTTGGTTTTGAAAAACCACAAACAAACTATCTCTTATTGAACTATCATCCTCAATTTTATTGGTGTCTTTGTCGTCAATGAATAAGTCAGCCAAATAAAATTCGCTGTCTAAAATATTAGCTTTTTTTAAGTCGTCCCAATTAACGTCAATGTTTGGTTTTACGATTTCAAGCCAACGCAAATAAATTGGAATAAAATTGTTTTTGTCAATTTTTATTTTACTGGCTTCTGTTGCATTTGCAATATTGTTGGCTATGAAAGTCTTAAGGTCTTTTTCGTCTGTTTGATAATCATAAACGTAAGAATTTGATTTTAAAGTCGCCTGTATTCGGTCTTTAATTAGTTTAAATTCTTTGGTTTCGTGGTTGCTTGGTGTTACGTTCCAATTAAAGTCGTTCAGATAAAAAATGTCTTGAATACTAATGTAAGAAACGAAGGCAATTTTCTTAAAGTCAAATGCTCCAATAAATGCTGGTGGTAAAGTTTTGTCGAAAGTTCTTGCTTTTCCAATTGTCAAAATCAATTGTACAAACATTGTTGTAACATCAAAGTCGCCTGTTTTTGCTTCTGCCCAAAGTAAAGGTGTACGTCCAAATAAGTTGTCTTGTTTTGGAAAAACTGTAAAGTCAATATTTCCTAAAATTTCTGTTGTGTCAAAAGATTTGAACCAATCTGCACCAACCTTATTTTTTAGTTCTTCTTCTCTTATGTTTTTATACTTCATTCTTAGCTAATATTCTTCTGTTTTGTGTCTATCTTACAATTGGTGACAACTGATAGTGCTTTGTAGCAGATGGAGAGATAGTATTCCTTCTGCCCGTAACCGCTGTTGAGTAAAGTTAATAAATGTTGATGATAAGAACTAATGTTGAATGTTGTTTGTCTAGCCCGAACTGAAGTAAAATAGAATTACAAATGCTCATTGTTATTCCGTCTGCCCAACTTGCACAAAACCCAATGTTGGTGGCAGTTTTTCCTGCTTTCGATAAAAAATCTGAATTTATTTTACAAATATTTATTACTCTTCAGAAGCTCAATCCAAGTTTTGTAAGCGAAATCATTTAAATGAAGTCCGTCAGAATCAGCATATTTTATGTCAAGTTTACCATACTTGTCCCTAAAAATTTTATTGATGTCAATATAAATAATATTATATTTTTTTGCTTGTTTTTTAAGCTGTCTATTTACTAAGCTCACTATACCGTTTTTATTGTATGCGTCAGGGTACTCATTTTTGACATTGTCATTTGTCGGCAAAACACTGTGAATATAAATTTTTGTCATAGGTGATTTTATCTTTACGCTTTTTATAATAGTTGAAATATTTTTGACAATAATTTCAACAGGAATGTTCTGTGAAATGTCATTTATCCCGATTTTAATAAAAAGCTTGTTTGGTTCCCTATTTATTATATCATCTAAACGAGCCAATACGCCAAAAGTATTGTCGCCTGCGATTCCTCTATTAATTACCGTTGAGTCATTCAGAAGTTTTTGCCAATCGCCAAACTCAGTAATACTGTTCCCTAAAAAAATAATTTTCCCTTTAACTATAGGTTCACTTCTAAAAAGTGCCGTTCGTTTCTGATGGTGTTCCTCTGCATATTGAATTGTGTCATAAACTATATTTTGTCCAACTACAATAGTTGTTGCCAAACAAAAGGATAACGCAAATACAATATTTTTCATTTTTTGTAATTTTCAATTTTGTCTTGAATTCTTTATTTTTTCAGTAATAGTAGTTGTTTCTAATTTTGGAAATGTCGCTAAAATTGCTGCCAACGTTTTGGGGCTTTGTGCAGGTTGGGAATTAGTATTATTCCTTCAGCCCGTAATCGCTGTTGAGTAAAGTTAATAAATGTTGATGATAAGAACTAATGTTGAATGTTGTTTGTCAAGCCCGAACTGAAGTTGAGTTGCGCATAACTGCTTATTGTTATTCCGTCAAGCCAAACTTTTGGTAATACCCATGTTAGCGGATGTTCCTTTTCAAATCCTTGTCACACAACAATGTTCGACTATGATTCACATTCAGCAAATCCTATAAGCCTACTATTTAATTTCCTTAGGTTTAATATTATTTCTATAATCATCAGGAACAAGCAACTCTCCCAATGTATCCTTTGAATATCCAATTGCATTATCAAATGCAAAATGCAAATTCAAATACTCTCTTTCACTATTCGGCGATACGTCAACTCCCCATATTTCGATATACGCATTCCCTAAAGTTGAAATACCAAAATTCCAAACTTTTGTTACATATACAAGTTTGTCAGTTAATTTGAATCGAAAGACATCATTTTTAATATTTACAAAATTGAAGTTTCCTTTTCGGGCAGTTCCTTTCCCAAAATGCAGAACTTGCCCTCTGTAAATTTTATAGCCACAACTGGTATAAAGAGTATCGTTTGAAAAAACAGGGCTTTGTGCTCGAGATGTCAATGGAATAGTAAAAACGATTGCGTTTAACAATAGAAGGGTAAATAAGAAAGAGTTTTTAATATACATTTCTTGCTATTTAATATGTGTGGTTTTATTCTTTGGAATATCCGCTAACACCTATCATTTACGCCACTTTTAATAAACTTAATTTGCTTGTGCCAAATTTGCGTTGTGCATACTCTAGCGTAACTTCAAATAATTTCACTTTTTGGCTTGGCAATTCGTACATAGCATCGGTAAGTATACTTTCGCAAATACTACGTAAGCCTCTGGCACCTAATTTGTATTCCAATGCTTTTTCTACCATAAAATCTAGCACATCTGGCTCAAATTTTAGCTCTATACCTTCTAATTCAAATAATTTTTTAAATTGTTTTACCAATGAGTTTTTGGGTTCGGTAAGTATATTTCTTAGTGTTTCTGCATCTAATGGGTTTAAGTAAGTAACTACTGGTAACCTACCAAGTAGCTCTGGTATTAAACCAAATGTTTTAAGATCTGGCGCACTAATATATTGCAATAAATTATCTTCTTGAAACTGCTGTAGTCCTTTATTTACATTAAAACCTATTGCATTGGTATTTACCCTGCGAGCAATAATTTTATCTACACCACTAAATGCACCACCACATATAAATAAAATATTTTGTGTGTTTACTTTTACTAACTTTTGTTCTGGGTGTTTTCGTCCTCCTTGAGGTGGTACAAGTACATCGCTACCTTCTAACAATTTTAATAATCCTTGTTGTACGCCTTCGCCACTTACATCTCTTGTAATGCTTGGGTTATCGCTTTTACGAGCTACTTTATCTATTTCATCTATAAATACAATTCCTTTTTCGGCAGCTGCTACATCATAGTTGCAAGCTTGCAACAAACGGCTCAGCATACTCTCTACATCTTCGCCTACATAACCAGCTTCGGTAAATACAGTAGCATCTACAATA
Organism: Ferruginibacter sp.; assembly: GCA_013141435.1. Taxonomy (GTDB): domain Bacteria; phylum Bacteroidota; class Bacteroidia; order Chitinophagales; family Chitinophagaceae; genus Ferruginibacter. The sequence continues at coordinate 28,570 of JABFQZ010000022.1, read as the reverse complement.
GCAAATGGCACATTTAGCATTCGGGCTATTGTTTTTGCCATAAGCGTTTTTCCAGTACCAGTTTCGCCAACCATTATGATGTTGCTTTTTTCAATTTCTACATCATTTTCTATTTTTTGATTGAGCCTTTTGTAGTGGTTGTAAACCGCTACGGCTAATATTTTCTTGGCATCATCTTGCCCAATTACGTATTCGTCTAAAAAATTTTTAATTTCTATTGGCTTTCTAATAGTTAGTTTATACGACGATGGTGTAGGTTTTGCTTCTACTGCTTCTCCCAACTCTTGACCAATAATATCGATTGCATGCTCTACACAGCTTTCGCAAATATGCCCATCTTGCCCTGCAATTAGTATTTTTACTTCTTCTCTTTTACGCCCACAAAAGGAGCAATGGAGTAATTGTTGTTTGGCCATACGTATATTTTATAGTAATTATTATGCTATTGCAAAGATATGATGCAATATTTCTTTTTTAGGCAGTTTTTTGTGGTAAATAGTTGCAGCAATCTTTGCAATAATTATATTAAAAAACACTTGCCTGTTTATAAGCTAAAATCTGTATCCCCTTAAAAAATCTTTAACATCAATTCGCTTTTTTCCTTCTAATTGCAATTCCAATACATTTATATACCCATTATTGCAAGCAAATTGCAAATAATTTTTATTGTCGGTTTTGTAACTTCCAATTTCTATATTTGGTTGTTCGGTTATTTTTTCTACCAAAAAAAATTTTAGCTTTTTACCATTAAAGTTTGTATATGCAGCCGGATAAGGCGATAACCCTCTTATTAAATTATATACATCATCTACACTTTTTGCCCAGTTTATCTTACCTGTTTCGGTAAATAGTTTTGGTGCATGTTTTAGGGTAGATGGTTCAAAGTTGAATGTTAAAACTTGGGATTGTTCTTTAATACTTTTTTCGGCAATGCCTTGAATTGTTTTTAGTAGAAGATTAGCTCCAAGCTCTTTTAATTTATCATGCAAAGTACCTGCGGTATCTGTGCTTTCAATTTTTAATTTATCTGATAATAATATATTGCCAGTATCTATTTCTTGCTGCAATTTAAAAGTGGTTACACCTGTATATTCTTCGCCATTTATTACAGCCCAATTTATAGGTGCAGCGCCTCGGTATTGGGGCAACAATGAGCCATGCACATTTATTGTGCCCATGGGAGGCATATTCCAAACTACTTCGGGCAACATTCTAAATGCTACAACAACTTGTACATCGGCATTAAGCATTGCTAACATTGCCAAAAAATCTACGTTTTTTAATTTTTCTGGTTGTAAAATATGCAAGCCTTTTTCTACAGCATATTTTTTTATAGCACTTTGTTGTAATTGCATTCCTCTGCCAGCTTGCTTATCGGGTGCAGTAATAACGCCTACAATATTGCAGCCTGCTTGCACTAATTTATCTAACGAGGCTACAGCAAACTCTGGTGTGCCCATAAAGATTATTCTGAGTTCTTTAAATGGTTTAAGGTTCAAGGTTAAAGGTTAAGTATCTAAATCTTAGTTAACATTCAAAGATTTTTCAATTTTTTTTTTAATGGTTATGCAATATAATTTATTAACGAAATATGGGATATTAAAAATCTTTATACAACAAATATTTTTTTCTAATTGCCTTAAATTTTATCAAATCTTTTTCCCATGTTTTTCTAATATCTTTTTCTGTTTTTCCAGCTTTTATTTGTTTCATTAATACATCGTTGCCAGCAAGCTTATTAAAGAAATTATTTGCAAGAAAAAAACTATCTTTTTTTGGAAAAAGCTTGTATGCATCTAACAAATATTTTAATTGAATTTTATTGTTTACTTTTTTTAAAACATTTTCTTTTGTATCTGCTAAATTCCAACCATAACACAATTGGTTAAAGCATTTACTATTTTTTGCACCATCGTTTGGCACAGGTGTAAATGCAAATAAATTTTGGGGTAAGCATGGGTGTCCAAAAATTTGAAATGGCTTATCTGTTCCTCTGCCTTCGCTTAGTACTGTACCTTCAAAAAAACATGTACTTGGGTACAAATATATCGATTGCATTTCTCTCAAATTTGGCGATGGATTTACCGGCAAAATGTATTGGGTAGTATGGTCGTAATTTTTGCATTTTATAACTTGTACATGAAAAGGCGTATCGGCACTAGGTTTTGTAGTAATATTGTAGGCATTGGCTTTATTTGCTTCTGCCGATAATAAATTTTCGCCAGCAAGCATAAGAGCATATTCGCCCAAAGTCATGCCATACACTATTGGTATTGGTTGCATACCTACAAAACTTTTAAATTTTGTACTTAAAACAGGTCCATCTACATAAAACCCATTTGGGTTTGGTCTATCTAAAATTAGCAATGGCTTATGGTTTTCTAAACAAGCTTCCAACACATATTCCAACGACGATATAAAAGTATAAAAACGTACACCCACATCTTGAATATCGAAAACAACTACATCTACATTTTGTAAATCTTCTTTAGTAGGTTTTTTATGTGTGCCGTATAAGCTTATTACAGGTAAGCCCGATTTTTTATCTATGCCATTTTCCACATGCTCTCCTGCATCGGCTACACCTCTAAAACCATGCTCTGGCCCAAATATTTTTACAATATTTATACCTCTTTTTACTAAACTATCTACCAAATGTGTGCCAGCAATGCTACTAGTTTGGTTGGCAAAAACAGCTACTGCTTTTGTTTTTAGCAAGGGCAAATAAGTTTCAATTCTTTCTGCTCCAGTTATTACTTTACCGTTAGTGTAATTTTGTGCAAAACTATTTAATAAACTAAATACAAATAAAGATGCGAATAAAATGAGTTTTTTTACCATATTGCAAATTTGCGTATAAATTTTAAATGATAGCAAGTTCTTATTAATTATATTGCAGTTTTAATAATAAAACAACAAATATTATGGCAGAGGTTAAAAGCGGTGATGTAGTAAAAGTACATTATACTGGTAAGCTTACAAACGGTGAGCAATTCGATTCGAGCAATGGCAGAGAGCCATTGGAATTTACTGTAGGTGCTGGTATGATGATTGCAGGTTTTGATGCTGCAATGCCTGGCATGAAAGTAGGTGATAAAAAAACAGTAACCATTGCCCCAAAAGATGGTTATGGAGAAACAGATGAAAATGCAATTATAGAGTTTGCTAAAGAAAATGTACCTGCCGAAATGACCTTAGAAATTGGCCAACAACTTACTCTTAGCAATGAGCAAGGGCAACCTTTTCCGGTGGTAGTAAAAGAAATTAAAGCCGATTTTGTAATTTTAGACGCCAATCATTTTTTGGCAGGAAAAGAATTAATTTTTGATATAGAGCTTATAGAAATAGCTTAACTTTTTAATTATAGCACATACCTAATAATCCACAATATTTTGTTGTGGATTATTTATTTCGCTATTTTTTCGGGCATTGCCCAATTTATAAAATCTAAAGCAGGACCAGTCATAAATGTTGTAACAAGAGCCATTAATACCATCATTGCAAAAATTTGTGCAGATAAAATACCCAAGTCGAACCCAATATTTAATACAATTAATTGCATTAGTCCTCTTGTATTCATTAATACTCCAAGAGAAAAACTATTTTTCCAACTTTGCCCCACCACTCTTGCTGCAATTGCACTACCGCCAAATTTACCAGCAACAGCAACCAAAATAATCCAACAAAAAGTAACCCACAAGTAACATTCGTTTAGCAAACCAATTTGTGTTCGCAATCCTGTAATTACAAAAAATAATGGAAGCAATAAAATAATACTTACATCTTCTATTTTATCTATAACAATTTGCCTAAAACTAAAACTTGCTGGCATTATTACACCAGCTACAAATGCACCAAATAATGCATGAATACCAATTATAGAAGTTAAATAAGAAGATAGAATTAGCACTACAAAAAGAAAGGCAATTATAGAGGTTTGTTTTTTGGAATTATGTTTGTAAACTAAAGCAAGTTTTTCTAAAAACGGACGAACAATTTTTAACATGAAAACCAAATACACAATTGTAAACCCAATAGTATAAAAAACGCTTGTAGAAGAACCAGATTTTACTAAAGCTATTACAGCTGCCAGAATACACCAAGCTGTTAGATCATCGGCAGCAGCGCAAGTTAGTGCTATAGCACCCAACGGAGATTTTGTTAACCCTTTTTCTTGCAATATGCGTGCAAGTACAGGAAAAGCAGTAATGCTCATAGCAATACCCATAAACAATGCAAAAGATAGAAAAGAAATACCAACAGGCGCATAATCTTTGTAGATAAAATATGCAAGAGCCATACCCAATGTGTAAGGAATAATAATACTTGCGTGGCTTATTACAACAGCATTAAAAGCTTGTTTGCTTATAGCTTTTAAATCTAACTCCATACCAATAATAAACATAAAAAGTATTAACCCTATTTGACTTAAAAATTGTAACCCTCCAAGTGAATTAGGTGAAAATAAAAACCAACTTACTTGCGGAAATAACATTCCCACAACAGATGGTCCTAAAATGATGCCTGCAACTATTTCTCCAATTACTGCTGGTTGACCAATTTTTTTAAATAAAAAACCAAAAATACGAGCAAAGGCAATTATTACGATTATTTGCAAAAGCAATACAGATAAGGGATCAGAAATACTATCTTTTAAAGAATTTAAAAAAACTACAAAGCTACTTTCTGAAGTTGTATTTTTTATTTCACTAACTGGTACTTTTAAAATTTCATTTTGCAATATATTCCCTTTGCGCACTATCCAAAAAATAATTGCCAACAACCCTACTAGCATTAAAATATAAAAAAGACCACTCCATTTTTTTTTCATATACGAATATATAGAGCAAAACGAAATAATATATTTTTTTTTGAATTTTTTTTTGATTACAAAAACCACATATTATTACTTTTAAAAAACATGTGCACATTAATTGAAGTTTTGGTTTATTCCTCACTAGCAAAACATATACAATTAAGACAAGTTTGCAAATGTTGGCATCTCTAAAAGTATTAACTTCGAAACTAAATATGAAAGAATACGATAGCATAATTATAGGATCGGGTGCAGGTGGATTAACGGCTGCACTTTGCTTAGCTAGAGCAGGACAAAAAGTAGCAGTAATAGAGCAACACTATGTACCAGGAGGTTGGTGCCATAGTTTTTACATAGATGGTCATCGTTTTAGCCCTGGAGTGCATTATATTGGATTGGTGGACAAAGAACAATCTACCAGCAAACTTTATGAAGGATTGGGTATAGCAAACGATTTGTTTTTTTTTAGAATGAACCCTAAAGGTTATGAGCATTGCTGGATAGGCGAAGAAAAAATTGATATGCCTGCTGGAATTGATAATTTGTATGAAAGCCTTTCGGCTCGTTTTCCAAAAGAAAAAAAAGGTTTAAAAAAATATTTGGCATTGGTAAAAAATGTAAGTAGAGAAATACATTTAATACCTAAAATGAGTGGGTTTTGGGATAATATTTTAATACCTTATCGTACACGCCACTTAGGAAAATATGGTTTGTTTAGTTTAAAACGTATTGTAAATTGGCATGTAAAAGACCCTTTACTACAAAGCATTTTAAATGTTCAATGTGGCGACCATGGCTTATCGCCAAGCAAAGTAAGTTTTCCATATCACTGTGCTATGATGGATCATTATTTTGAAGGTGGATTTTATCCGATGGGCGGTGGAGCTGCTATAGTAAAAGCAATGACAAATAATATTAAAAAAAATAAAGGCGAAATAAAAACTGGTGTAGGAGTAAAACAAATTTTATTATCAGATAAAAATGAAAAAAATAAATACAAAGCTATAGGTGTAGAATTGCAAAACGGCGAAAAATTATTTGGAAAAAATATAATTTCTAATACCGACCCTACTGCTACTTTTAATATGATTGACAAAGCTTACTTGAGTCAAAAATTGCAAAAAAAATTACAAAATGCTAAATACTCTATAACATCGCTAAGTTTTTTTATGGTGGTAGATATGGATGTAAAAGCAGCTGGTTTAGACTCTGGCAATGTTTGGAAAATGCCAAATATTGCAATGGACGAAGTATATAACAACCTTAGTGTAGATTATATTTTGGAACAAAACGAATTTGCTTCGCTTTTCATAAACTGCTCCTCATTAAAAGATCCATCAAGTTATGATGGTGTACATCATATTTTAGAAGTAATTACATTTATAGATTACGATTCGTTTATTATAAAATGTAAAACTAAAGATGACTATAAAAAAATAAAAGAAAAACTTTGCGAAATATTTGTACAAAGCATGGAAAAGTTAATACCAAATATTAGCAACAAAATAGTTGCTTTAGAATTGGGTACTCCAACTACAAACGACTTTTACTTGCAAGCTACCAAAGGCAATACTTATGGTACCAATAAAAGTTTTATGCAAACTGGGCCATTTTCTTTTACTGCAAAAACAGAAATTGAAAACTTATACATGTGTGGAGCAAGCATTATGTCGCATGGGGTTGCAGGTGCAAGTTATTCTGGTTTAAAAACAGCTGCAATTATTCTAAAATGTAAAGAGGAAGATATGCTTATAGCTGATGAAACCCAACAGGTACAAATACTAGAAGCAGAAGATAGTACAAACTGGCCTGATTGGTTATTGCAAAAAATAGCAATAAAAAAAAGGAGAGCTACCTTTAACCAACAACAGAAACAAGCATAAAACTATGCTGCAAACCATTGTAATTATTGTAAATTAAAATATTTTTGTACACACTTTTTTTACAATCTTTATTAATTAATATCGAGGGCAATACTTGTGTGTGCACAATATTACTTGCTAGCCAAAGTGCAATCGAAGTTGCGGTTGGAAAATCGCCGCTTAAATGCTTATACCTTGCAGTAGTGGAATTGTTGGAAATATTATCTGTAATTATATTGTAAAATTTATCTAATCTATTATCGCCGTTTTCGCCAGACAAAAACAAATCTATATCATTGCTATTTATTTTATTTGTGTTTAAAAATAAAATAAATTTTTCTTGCAAAATATTTTCATCTTCGGTATGCAAAGTATCTATGCCAACCAACTTAGCAGTAGCGCCAATTTTATTTTTATTTACATAAAAAATGGCAGCTCCTTCGCCAGCTATACAACCTTTGGTATTAGAATTGTATAACTGTGCTAAAGTTGTATTTTCATTTTTATAAGTGCCTAGTTTTTCTTGAAAAATAAAGTTGTATTCCGAGAGCTCATCTACAGCACCAAGTATATAATTGTGTGTTGGGTTTTCTTCCAACATCATATCTGCATCTAATATTGCATATTCAAAAGATAAGCCTAATTGGCTATGTGTAATATTGTATCCATAATTTTTTGTAAGTAACCCTATTTGTGCTGCCGGAGCATTGGGCGTACTTTGTACAAAATTCATAGGAGTAAGCATACCCTCATTATATTCTAAAATTTGGTTTAAAAATTTTACACAATCATCTTTTCCAGCATTAGTAGTGCCAATTATTATGCCATTAGGTTTCTCATTATTTTCTACTAGTGGTATTGCAGCACCTACGGTTAAGCGTACAGCTTTGCCCATTCTTCTTAAAATAGCTGGCGGAATATTACTGTACGATGGCTCTACAGCATACATTTTTTTTTCTACTGGTTCTTGCAAATTTGTAGCAACATCGTCAAATAAAAATTGCTGTGCCCATATACATGAAGAGGAATGAATGTAAAACATGCAAATTAAATTTTAGAGAATATTAAAGATGAGCAATTGCCTCCAAACCCAAAAGAATTTGACATTACATGTGATAAAGGTATTTTGGTATAAGCTTGTATAGGAGCAAGTTTTGTAGTTGCAATTGGGTTATAAAAACGCAATGCCCCATACAACTCTTGATGATATAAATTTAGAATACAATACACAGCCTCTACCGCTGCTGCTGCACCAAGTGTGTGCCCTGTGTTGGCTTTTGTAGAAGAAAAAAGTGGTGCATTTTCAAATAATTTTAACATTGCAATACTTTCTATTAAATCGTTGTTTTCGGTAGATGTGCCGTGTGCATTTACATAATTGATCTGTGATGGCAATAAATTAGCAGCTTCCAACGCTGCTTTCATAGCAAAATAAGGGCCATTGGCTTCGTTAGAAAGTGTAGAAGCATGGTAAGAATCGTTTGCATTACTATAACCACTTAACGTTGCATAATTTTTTTTATGTGTTGCATCTTCTTCTTTTTCTAAAACAATAAATGCTGCAGCTTCACCCAAATTTAAACCTGTACGTTCTTCATCAAAAGGAGTACATGGTTTTGCCGATAAAATATGTAAAGCATTAAAACCGTTTATTGTAAATTTGGCAAGGCTATCTACACCACCTACTATTACTCTATTTGCTCTGCCCGATTTTATAAGTTTTGCTCCATACATTATTGCATTTGCAGATGATGAACATGCAGTATTAATAGTATTTACATGCCCTTGTAATGAAAATCTTTTTTGCAAATACAAACTTGTAGCAGCATATTCGTACGACGAAATAAATGGAGAACCAGCGGTATCAATTTTTGCATCGTTGTACATCATATCAGTGTGGCACATACCACCAACTGTGCTTGCTGTAATAAAAGCAGTGTCGAATGAGGAAATTTGTTTGCCACTTAAATTACTATCTGCTACGGCTTCGTTAAAAGCATGTAAAGCAAGTAAAGTAGTACGACTAATGCCTTGTTCTTTTACTTGTAAATTTTTTATAAATGTATTGTCGCTTATTTTTATTTCGCCTACTGGTAAGCTGCCTACAAACTTTGATGGAAACATTTCTAAAGTACTAATGCCACTTTTGCCTTCAATTAAAGCATGACGGTTTTCGGTAACATTGTTTCCAATAGCACTAATAACACCCATACCTGTTACAACAATTTTGCCCAAAATGGTTAATTTATTTTGTACGATTTTTTTCGATGTAATCTACCATAGTATTAATATCTACCAATACTTTTCTTCCTTCTTTTGGGTCTTCTATAACTATTCCGTATTCTCTATTTAGCAATACTATAAGCTCAATAGAATCTATAGAGTCTAACCCTAAACCTTCGCCAAATAAGGGCTCATCGTCTTTAATATCTTCGGGCTTTACTTCTAATAAATTTAAAAATTCTACTATTTGCTTTTTTAATTGTGCTTTTAATTCTATTGTTTCCATGATTGTTTTCTTAAATTAAATTTTTCTTTTTTAAACCATACAATGTTATTAATTGTATAAAGATAGTAATACCTATCAAAGGTAAAATATTTAGTACTATATCCTTTAATTTTCCTGCTTCTAAAAAAAGGCCATAGTATGCTTCTAAACACCAATGCAGTGGCGATAGTTTTATTATACTTTGAAATGAAGCTGGCATAGCAAAACTTGGCACCAACAAACCGCCAATAGCTGCCATAAGTACTATGGATACTGCTCCTACACCATTAGCTTGCTCTTGTGTTTGTGCAAAAACACCTATGCAAATAGCGAAACTTACTGCACACCAACCACAAATAAATGACACTATAAAAAGCCCCAATATATCTGATGGCAAATTTAGTTTTGGCAAACCTAAATATGGAAACAAATACATGCCAATGGCAAAAATTACTACCGCTTGCAAAAGGGTTACTATTAAATAGGTAAGTTGTTTTGATAGTAATGCTACTAAATAATTTGTAGGCAATGTTTTTAAGCGAATAAAACTTCCGTTTAATTTTTCTCGTACTACGCTACTGCCTAATGAAATTACTACAAAAAACATGGCAAAAATTGTCCAAGCTGGTATGTTGTGCTGTGTGGCATTTGGTATTGTTTTACTCCCATCTCTCGAAATAGGAATTTCATTTATTGCCACTTGATTGTTTATTATTTCTTTCTCCAAAGTATCGGGCAGTTCTTTTTCGTTTAACGAAAAATATAAACTTTTTAATACTTGCTTGCTTTGTACCATTTGTAAAGCACTTTGTAATGCTCCATTTATAGATTGCCTAAAAGACAATTGTAATACTGGGTGATACAGCAAACTTATTGGCTGCAAGCTACTATCTACAAGAATTTTAGTAGGCTCTGAATCTAATCCAAAATTATTTAATGCCTTTGCTGCTGTAGCATTTGCCTTTGCATTTATTTTAGTAGAAAAATTTTGTGGAATTATGATTGCTATTAATGCATCTTTTTCATGCATACGGTTTGCAATTTGTTTTTCGGAATGGTTTGGCACTACATTTTTAATTTCGAACATGCCAATTTTTTCAATTGCTATTATCAATTGCTTGCTTGCTGTACCTGTATCTTTATTGCATAACAATAATGGTACTTTGTTTTTATTTACCAAATCGAAAGTGCTATTTTGCGTAGCTGTAATAACTATTGCAAGTATTATGGGCATGGCAAACATAATTATTAACCCCACTTTATCTCTGGTTAATATTTGTATATCTTTTAGTATGGTAGCTTTTAATTTATACATTATTAATCTCTGTACGATTTACCAGTGAGGGTAATAAATAGTTCCTCTAGCCCTTGTTGGTTGTGTTTTGCAAGCAAATTTTTGATTGTATCATTTGCCAATATTTGGCCATTATCTATTAGTGCTATGTTGTTGCAAAGCTCTTCGGCTTCATTTAACTGGTGCGATGTATATACCAACGTAGTTCCGCTTTCGTTTAGGGTTTTTAAATAACTAATTATTGCCTGCCGAGAATGTATATCGACACCAACAGTAGGTTCATCTAAAAATAAAATTTTAGGTGTATGTATTACACCTATAGCTAAGTTTACTCTACGTTTCATGCCGCCAGAAAACTTTTGTACTTGCTTATTTGCTACATCAGTAAGGCCAAGTATTTCTAACAATTGGGTAGTTTTGTTTTTAATGTCGCTTTTTTTCATACCACTCCAAGCACCAAAAAAAGCAAGGTTTTCAATAGGTGTAAGCTCTTGGTAAAAAGAAAAATCTTGTGGCACAAAGCCAAATATTTTATTTATTTCTTTGGGTTTATTTTTTACATCTACCCCACAAAGTTGTATGCTACCTTGCTGGTATTTTAACAAGCCTGTCATACAATTGATAAGTGTAGTTTTACCTGCTCCATTTGGGCCAAATAGACCAAACCTATCTCCCAGTTTTATTTCGAGATGCAGGTTATGCAAACAATAATTTTCTTGTGCTTGGTGCTTAAAAGCAAGATTTTTTATTGAAACTGCTGCTTGGCTCATTTGCTCCATTTTATTTTTGCCAAAGCTTTAAATGCATTTTTTTCCAATTCAGATATTTCTAATAGGTAATCGCCCATTATATCAAAATCGGCTTGAGAGCCTATTCTGCCTTTATATATGCCTGCAGCTTGCACTGCTGCGTTGCGCCATAAGTCGCCCGATTTTGTAAATAATTTAGAAATTTCTAATAAATTATCGTTTGCATGAAATGCATGTGCTTGTTGTAAAAATGCAGCATAAATATATCGAAAACCACCTCCTCCAGTACCTATTTCTTCTTGCATACGCACCAATTGTGCTAGGTAAAGTCCTGCCGTTTTTTCGCCCAATTTATCTTTCCACTTTTTTATTTTATTACCAGTGCCAGCAATACCATTAACACCAACAACATTGCCAGGTATATTTAACATGTAAAAAATATTTTTTTTAATGCCAGCTATAATTGCTTTGCTAATTTGTTCGTCGGTTATTACTCTTGTATCGGTAGGGTAATAAATTTGTCCTCGTGGTGCTAAAGCACCTTTTGCAAAACGCACCCTTTCTAATTCGTAAGTAGATAGGCTTGTAACCTCTTCCATTACAGGGTCGCTTATTAAATACTTATCGGCTTCTTTGCCATACACTATTATATTGTGTGCATTAAAATGAAAACGATACTCTTTTGGAAAATAGGTAAGATAATAAACACCTACTTGGCAACCAACTGGCATTCCGGCAAGCAAGCAATCATCTAAATATTTTTGAGCTGCTTCTTTAGAGTTAAATTTTTTTCGTACTACTGGTATATTTAATGCATCGCAAGTGCGTTTAAAAATTAGGCCAGGCATGGCTCTGAAAGCAATTGCTGGCCCATTGTTTATTTTTAAAAAAGGAATATGTACAAAAAATAAACCTGCGCCAATACCAAAAGCTAAAGGCTCTGTAATTTTATTTACACCAATTGTATTTAATAAATTTGTGGTAACACCGTTTTCGCAATGAGCAGATTGCAAGTGTTTAAAATCATGCTTCATCTGCTTTCATTGTTTTTAATTGTTGTACACTTACATTAAATGCTTCGGCGTATTTGCTTAATTTTTTTTCAGATAAAGTTTTGAAAATACTTGGTTTTAAATGTTGTTTTATTCGCCATTTCCAAAAACCTGTGTAAGCAGATACAATGCCTATATCCATTAGTCTTAATTCCATAAAATACAATATAGGGCTTGCTTTGTTGGCAATTACTTTTTTTTGAGCTTCTTCAATTCTTTGTTCAATATCTTCCCAAGTTATATCTAATGCTGTAGTTTTTATTTCCCAACCTTTGCTAAGTTCGGTAGTGTAGTTACCAGCGGTATCGGTTGCATACACTACTTCTTTTGTAAATTTTTGAAGTGCACTATCATCTTGAGGTATATCTTCTTTTTTCATTTTATACTTTTTGTAAAGTAGTAAGCCCTTTGTACATTTTTAACAAACTGTAAGCAAACCATACATATACGAAAAACGAGAACTTTCTGGCACTAGCAATAATATTTTATCGCCTACTTTAAGTTTTCCGCTATGAAACAATTCATCTACCATAAAATAAACAGAAGCCGAGCCTACATTGCCCACCTCACTAAGATTTACAAACCATTTTTCGTAAGGTATTCCTGTTTCGTTTTCTAATAATTGGTTATAAATTTTATCTTTAAAAAAAGCACTACTCATGTGAGGTAAAAAATAATCTACTTCGTGTGATTTTATGCCGTGCTTTTCTAATGCTGCCTTTAATCCAATACCGCCATACAATATAATATTTTGGCTAAGCAATTTTACATCTTGCTTTATTGTAAGTATCGATTTTTCTGTAAGCTCTTCGGGTGTGTAATCTTTATAACTTTTTAATGTGCCATCGGCTTCTAAATCGCTTGCCATATACATGCATGGTGGCAATTCGTTTGCATACGAAAATCCTTCAAGCCATTCTACCTTTAGGCTTATGCCTGTTTCGTTTTTTTTATCGGATATTAAAAATGCAGCAGCGCCATCGGATAACATCCATCGCAAAAATTCTTTTTCAAAACCAATGTATGGGTCGCCATCTAAGGCTTGCAATTTTTGCGCTTCATCTTCAAAATTATTTGCTCTAAGTGATACTGCTAATCTTTCTGAACCTGTAGCTACTGCTTGCGAAACTTCGCCGGTTTTTGTTGCCAAAAAAGCGTACTTAAAAGCATGCATACCTGCACAACAAACCCCCGATGGAGATACTACTTCTATTGCATTTGTTTCGGGCAACCAGCCATGTACCATTACAGCATGCGATGGCATCATTTGATCTGGCGAAGATGTGCCACAACTTATTAAATCTATAGTTTTTAATGCTTCAGGCTTATTGTCAAATAGTTTTCTGATAGCCAACGATGCCATTTGTGCATTGGTATGTGTAGGCGTACCATCTTTTGTAAGTGCATAAAACCTTCGTTTTATACCATTATTTCTTAACACAATTGCCCTACTTCTCGATGGTTTATTGTTTATTAACCCAAGGTAGGCTTCCATTTCATCATTTGCTATAGGTTCGTTCGGAAAAAAATTGGATGTATTATTTATGAATACTTCTTTGAAAGACATATTAATTTAATTGATTTACTCCTGAATAATAATTGATTTGTTTCTTTATGCGCTTTCCCAAAAATGGCCTAAAAAATAAAGTATTTACGGTCAAGATTATAGGTGCAGCTATCAAAAATGCAATTATAAGATAATATTTGAATGCAACAAGCCATGTAGCCTTATTTTTTCGGGTAGAAATAACTTTTGCCCAAATGCCAAATAGTTTACTTGCTTTAGATTCTATAAACATTAAGTTGTATTTAACTACTACTGCTTTCATTTTCAGCAATTCAGCTTGCAAACCATTGTAGTTATTGGTAGCCAAATATTTTATAGTTATTTGCCCAAATTCTGAACAATCTTTTATGTCTTTATCCGATACACCTGGCAAGGGTAAAAACCCAAACATTTTATCTTTTTTGCCAGAGTACATCCAATGTTGTATGGTAAAAAAACTAATAAAGTTGCTGTGCCTATCTTGTGTTACAATATTTGCTACATGTTTTGCTCCTGCATTTTGCAGCATAGGTTTTATTCGTTCCAAAGCAGTAATCCACATATTTCGAGCACCAGTAATAGTTATAACTGGTGTATTGTGTAAAATATTTTTAACTGTATTGTTTTGCAATATTGAATTTATTGGAATACTAGGCGATAAAAACCATGCTTGGTAACCTAATATTATTAAATCGTATTTGCTTTCTTTACATTGAAATTGCTCCAACTCTGTAGGTACACCCAATACACAATCTGGCATTACGTCAAAAAAACTCTTAGATGTCCATGGAAAAATATATTCTTTTTTTGTACAAACATTTACTGTTTCTACCAAATTACCATCGGCTATTAGTGGCTTTACATAATTAGATAAAATACTACCAAGCTGGCCCGATTGAGAATAATAAAGCACTAATATTTTTTTGCCCATAAACCCTATTTATTAATCTATTTTTAAAACTTTGGAGCTTTTACAATAAGCTGCAATTGTTTTTTGAAGAAATGAAGGTAATTGTTTAAAGTTAGATTTTATTAGTTTACTATCTTCATTAATTTCGTTGCGATATTTTACAATTTTGGGTGCATGCTCTTGCAATATTAAACGTATAAAACGGTACTCTGTATTATCTTTATCAGCTTCTATAGCAGCCTCTAATTTTACTCTGCCAATTTTAAAAAAATGTAATTTATCTTTTGCCTTATTTACCATGCCCGATTTCTTCATAAGTAATGCACCTTCGTAGGCATTTTTTTCGGCAATGGTACTGTTTTTTATTATTATCAATTGAGCTTCTATATCCGATATTTTTTCCGATTCCATTGCTTCGTAAAAAGCAGTTTTATCGAAACCTAAAGTTGTAGGCATTGAAAATGCAGGTACTGCAAAAAATAAAAAAAATAAGGTGGAAATTATTTGTAAACGCATGTTTATTTTTTTTGTATTGTAATACGATTAAATTTTTTTATAAATTAATTTTAAAACTACCAAAAATTCCAAATTTCGATATTCCTTTTGGTGGTAATGGGGTTGGCATTATACGCCAAACAAAATCTACTCGTAGTACTCTTAAAATATTTTCTATACCTGTACCTATTTCGGTATAATTACTACCATTAAGGGTTTTAAAGTAAATGTTGGTGTTATTTAGGGTTTTATTGTTATCGCTCATAGAACCCCACAGTGTTTTTACATTCCAAAATTGGCGTAGCTTCATTTTTCTTGTAAGTGGAATAAACCTAAACAAGCCAGAGCCTACATTGTGTTCAAAATTTAAGCCTGCATATCTATCGCTAATATATTCAAATCTATACATTAAGTTAAATGTATTGGAGTTGTAGTAATACAAATCATTTCCGGGGTGGTTTTCTAAAAATACAAAAGGTAATGTGCCATTTACTTTGCCAGCATAAGCTTTGTAAGTAATAGTACCATATGGCGAAATTTTTACAACATCTTTAATAGTTGCATTATATTTTGTGTAATTGTATGCACTATTAAAAATGCCCGACATTCCTTTTGCAAATAAAAGTTCGATAATTGGGAACGAAGTACCAGTAGTATATCTATAAAAATCGCCTACTATAAATTGTTCTAAATAGGCAAATCTTAATTTAATTGCAAGCTCTGTATTCTCTAATGGTTTGCCATTAGTACTTAAATAATTAGTTTTTGATGGTAAGTTTTGTAAAGGTGTAAATTGTTTTTTTGTAACAAATACATCAGTAGAAAAACCTTTGCCCCATTCTTTATAATAATCTACCTGAAACTCTTTTATGTTTAAAAATTTACGAGTACTATTTGGTTTTCGTATTGCAAGCGAAAATAAATTATCGGTGCTTACTTCTCCATACTGGTTTATACCTTGGTCAATATCATCTTTGTAAGCTGCATGAATACTGGACCAACCTGGTTTTTTTTTCTGCACTATCCATAAAGCTTCGGCCATACCTTTATATGCTTTATCTTTTGTGCCATAAGCCAAATAGCCATGCAAATAAAGTGTTTTGTTGAATCCTGTATTTGTACCTAAATCTAACTGAAACCTAGTGCCTTCCCAGTTATTACCGCCCAAAAGACTATACCATTTACCAATAGAAATATTTCCTATTTCAATATTACCCGATATTAAGAATTTTGTAAGGTCATGTATTTTTTTATATTTTGGGCCATTAAAAAAATCATCTACCGATTTGTAAATAGCTTTTTCATGGGTTGATAATGTATCATGTCTCAAATCATTCCAAGCAGCATCTCCTTTTTGAGTAAAGTTTTCTGCAGTGGTTTGGTATTCTTCTACTTTTTGAGTTTTAAAATAGGAGGTTAATGTATCACTATTTACTACAATGTTTTTATATGAAGTACTTTTTCTTCCTGTAAGCGTAAGCGATTTTTTGCCTAATATTCTAAAATCGGTATAAAATTTATCTCTTACTAAAAATACCAACGAATCGTTTAGTTGTGCAAACTCCTGAAAAATACTTATTTTATCTATGTAATTTATGTTGGCTTCTTTGCCAATATATAATGTTATTTTTTGAATTTGAAAAGTACGTGCAGTTACCCACGCATCTCCTTCAAATGTATTTTGCCCTGGTCTTTTTGGCTTAAATACAAAATGAAAAATTTTGTTGTTGTTTACAATTTGTGTATCTGGCACAGAAAAAGAATAATATTTATCGGCATTTTCATGAAATGGTCCAATAAAATCTCTATCTACAACATTTATATAATTATTGTAAATATTTACATTTTGTTTCATTACACCCAAAAGTTTTCCTATGCTCTCGTTTGAAAAACCTTTGGTGTTACTAGCTTTTATATTTTCAAAATAGCGTTTTGGATTTCGCTGGTAAGCGTAATCGCTAAGGCTTTCGGTTAAATATGCTGGCACAAATCCTTCGGCACCTACTACATCGGTAAATGGTTTTACTATAAATGATAATGGTTTTAGTATTACACTTTTTTTAATTTTATCTACATTAAAATTATTTACATCTACTTCTAATTTGTTATAAGCTTCGTATGCATAATTTTCAAGGTTATGCCTATCATAAGACTCTTTTTTTGTCATTATTTTTTTCCACAAATACAAGCCCCTATTTATTTTTGTTTTTACTACCACATCGCTACTCTTTTTTGTATGGTTCATTAAAACTATTAGCGCTGTAGTATCGTTTAAAAAAGTGGCTGCTATTTTTTCTTCATCGTAACCTATGTATGTGATAGCAATAGAATCGGTTTTTATATCATTTATACGAATAGTAAACATACCAGCACTATCCGAAACTTGCCCTCTGCCAGTTGTTGTATTATAAACCGATGCAAAACTTATTGGCTCTTGTGTATGTGCATCTTTTATAATGCCTGTAACTATGAAACTTTGTGCCCATGAAAAATGGTAAAAAAGTAAACTTATAATAATAGAAAAAGTAAACTTGAAATTTTGCATATGTGTGATAAAAATGAACTGCAAAAATATGTACATATTTTTTTCAATTTAATTTAATTTATTGCTATTGCTAAAGTAAAATGTTAAAATTGTTTGCTGTAATTTTGCACAAATTATTTTTATGGGCAAATTGTAATTTTTTTATAAAATAATAATTAAATAGTTGATAAACAATTTATAATAGATGGTAGATTTACACAATTGTAAAATATTAATGGAGGAGCTAGGTGCCTGTGTAATAATTCCTACATACAATAATGAAACCTCGTTAGCTGTAGTTATAAAAAATGTATTAGCGTACTGCAACAATGTTATTGTAGTAAACGATGGTTCTACCGATAACACTTTGAGTATTATAGAAAGTTTTTCTACTGTGCAAATAATAAGCTACAAGCAAAATGTTGGCAAAGGTTGGGCACTTCGCAAAGCTTTTGAATATGCCATTGGCAAGGGTTATAAATATGCAATTACAATAGATTCTGACGGACAACATTTTGCAGAAGATTTACCAACTTTTATAGATAAACTATTGGTAGAAAAAAATGCAATAATTATAGGTGCAAGAAATATGAACCAAGCATCGGTGCCTGGTGGTAGTAGTTTTGGAAATAAATTTTCTAACTTTTGGTTTAAGTTAGAAACAGGAATAACTTCTCCAGATACACAATCTGGTTATAGGTTATACCCACTTGAGGCTTTAAAAAATATGAAATTTATTACACGTAAATATGAGTTTGAAATAGAAGTATTAGTAAGAGCAGCTTGGAGTGGAATAAGTATAATTTCGGTGCCAGTTACTGTTTACTATGCTCCAAAGGAAGTTAGAATATCTCATTTTAGACCATACAAAGATTTTTTTAGAATAGGTGTATTAAATAGCATTTTAGTACTAATCACATTCTTGTATATAAAACCAAGAAACCTTTTACGGTCTATCTTTATAAAAAAAAACTTTAAGCAAACATTAAAAGAGCATTTAAAGAACCCACATCATTCAATATTGCTTAAAGCAATATCAGTTGCATTTGGAGTTTTTATGGGCATTATTCCTATATGGGGATTTCAGCTAATGGCTGCCATATTTTTAGCTATTTTATTTAAACTTAATAAGCCTTTGGTAATAATTGCGGCCAATATAAGCGTACCGCCTATGATACCTTTAATAATTTTTGCCAGTTATAAAACTGGTGCATTATGGATGGGCAAAAATGCGGTACAATTGCAGTTTAGCAATGCACTTACTGTTAACTCTATTAAAAATAATTTGCAACAATATATTTATGGTAGTATTACTTTAGCAATTGTAGCTGCATTATTTTTTGGTATAATTACTTTTATTTTATTAAAATTATTTAAGAAAAAAGAAAGATCAGGTTCATAAGCACACATTACATGGAAAATTTATTACTACATATTTATAATTTTTTTGAAAAAAAACGAACAGTTTTTTTTGTATGCTTTTTGGCCAGTTTTTTAGTACTTGGATATTTTGCTTCAAAAATAAAATTAGAAGAAGACATTTCCAAGATATTACCTACAGATAAAAAAATTGAAAAACTAAATGAAGTTTTTCAAAATTCTAAATTTATGGATAAGCTAGTGGTTACAGTATCTTTAGCCGATACTGCCACCCAAGCACAACCAGATAGTTTGGTAGAATTTACAAATATTTTTGTAGAAAAATTGCATGAAAAAATAGCTCCGTTTATAAATAAAATAAACGATAAAGTAGACGATGATTTGGCCATGGAAATGTATGGTACTGTTAGCAATCATTTACCTATTTACCTAAACGAAAGTGATTATAAAGACATTGATACATTAATAACTGAAAATAAAATTGAAGAAACACTTCAACAAAATTTTAAAACACTTACATCGCCTGCTGGGTTGGCTTTAAAAACCATGATAAGTAACGACCCTGTAGGCATAACATTTTTAGGGTTAAAAAAATTACAACAACTACAATACGACGAAAATTTTGAGTTGTACGAAAATTATGTAATTACAAAGGATCAAAAAAATATTTTATTTTTTATAACACCTAAATATGCACCAAATAATACTGGTAAAAATGTTTTATTGTTAGATGGTATTAATAAAATTATAAAAGAACTTACTACAACCGATTATAAAAACATAACTGCCTCATACTTTGGTGCAACAGCTGTATCGGTAGGGAATGCTTTGCAATTACGAAAAGATACAATGCTTACGCAAGGTATTACTGTGTTGTTTTTAATTGTTTTTTTAGGAATTTATTTTCGTAAAAAAAGAGCTCCATTTATTATTTTAATTCCTGTTTTGTTTGGTGCATTATTTTCTATAGCCGCTATTTATTTTATAAAAGGAGGCATTTCAGTAATTGCGCTTGCAACTGGTTCGGTGGTATTAGGTATTGCTGTAAACTATTCGCTACATGTTTTTAATCACTATAGGCATACAAAAAATATACAGCAAGTAATAAAAGATTTAGCAATACCAATGACTGTAGGTAGTTTTACAACAATTGGTGGTTTTTTATGCTTACAATTTGTACAATCCGATATGCTAAAAGACTTAGGGCTCTTTGCTGCATTTAGTTTAATTGGAGCATCAATTTGCTCATTAATATTTTTACCACACTTTATTGTTACAAAAAAAGAGCAAGCAACGGCCACAATAAAATCACTTTCAATAATAGATAAAATTGCAAGTTATAAGCCAGAGTATAATAAATACCTTGTACTTATTATTTTAGTATGCACTATTTTCTTTTCTTATTGGGCAACAAAAGTTGGGTTTCAATCCGATTTAGGAAAAATGAATTACATGTCTGCTTCTTTAAAAAAAGCAGAAACTCAATTAAATAACATTAATAAATATGCTTTACAATCTATTTATGTTGTAACTGAAGGTAAAACTTATAATGACGCATTGGTAAATAATGAAAAGTTGCTTTCCGATATTCAAACATTAGAAAAAAATGGAATTGTAAAAAAGTATTCTGGTGTTTCCTCTCTCATTATTTCCGATTCGTTGCAAAAAGCAAGAATCGAAAAATGGAACAACTATTGGACATCCGATAAAAAAACAAAATTAATAAATACGCTTATACAAAAAGGAGAAAAACTTAAATTTAACACAAGTGCATTCAATAATTTTAAAACATTAATAAATAAAACTTTTGTGCCGGCAAATGCTGATGCTATAGAAGCAATAAGAAAAAACTTTTTGGACGATTACATTACCGAAAAGCCAGAAAAAACAACCGTTGTAACACTTGTAAAAGTTGCGCCAGAAAATAAGAAATATGTGTACAAAACTTTTGAAAATAACAAATACGTAACTGTCTTAGATAAGCAATACCTATCGAGCAAGTTGGTAGATATTATTAATGCCGATTTTTCAAAGATTGCTTTAATGACTTCTCTACTAGTATTTTTTGTTTTACTTATTATGTATGGCCGTATCGAATTAACGCTGGTATCATTTATACCAATGCTTATAAGTTGGATTTGGATATTGGGCATTATGGGCTTATTTGGCATACAATTTAATATTATAAACATTATTGTATCTACCTTAATTTTTGGCTTGGGCGATGATTATAGTCTTTTTATAATGGATGGATTATTGCAAGAATACAAAACAGGAAAGAAAAATTTATCGTCCTTTAAATCATCTATCCTTTTATCGGCAATTACAACCATAGCAGGTTTAGGTGTTTTAATTTTTGCAAAGCACCCAGCTTTACAATCTATTGCCATTATTGCAATTGTAGGCATATTAAGTGTTGTAATAATGTCGCAAATTTTAATACCATTTTTGTTCAATTTATTAATAAAAAACAGAGCTAATAAAAAGTTATTTCCTTGGACATTTACCAATTTCCATAAATCTTCTTTTGCATTTTCACTTTTTATTTCTTGCAGTGTTTTATTTGTGGGAGTTGGTAGGCTATTTGCACATTTGGGAGTAAAAGAAAAAGGGAAATTGTTGTATCACACTTTTTTATCAAAGGCATGCTGGGTATTAATGAACGTAATGATAAATGTAAAAAAGAAAATTATAAACCCACTAAACGAAAATTTTTCAGAACCAGCAATTATAATATGCAATCATCAATCATCATTAGATATTGTGCCATTAATAAAATTGCATCCTAAAATTTTAATGTTTACAAACAATAAAAAATGGAATGCGCCATTTTTTGGTCCAGTTATACGTATGGCAGATTATTTTCCGGCCGAAGATGTAGATAAAAATTTGGATAAAATTGCAGACAGAATAAAGCATGGTTATTCCATTGTTATTTTTCCAGAAGGTACAAGATCCGAAGATGGTACAATTGGCAGATTTCATAAAGGGGCTTTTTATTTAGCTGAAAAGCTTGGTATAGATTTATTACCAATAATTATACATGGTACTAATTATGCGCTTACAAAAAAAGATGCATTATTAAAAGATGGGCAAGTAACATTAAAATTTTTGCCCCGAATTAAAATTAGTCATACCAATTTTGGAAATAACTATGCCGAAAAATCAAAGGCAGTAAGAAAATACTTTAGCGAAGAGTTTGAAAATTTACGAAAAGAAATAGAACAGCCAAAGTATTTTAGAGAAAAATTAATATACAACTATATTTACAAAGGCCCATTTGTAGAGTGGTACATGCGTATAAAAACAAGGCTCGAAAACAACTATGAAGTTTTTCACAAGTTAGTACCATTACAAGGCAAAATTTTAGATATTGGTTGTGGCTATGGCTTTATGTCGTACATGCTTTATTTTACATCTAATAAAAGAATAATTACTGGTATAGATTATGACGAAGAAAAAATTGAAACGGCAAACCATTGTTTTAGTAAAACAAATGATATAAATTTTATAGCAGCCAATTTATTAAATTTTACATTAGAAAAATACGATGCAATAATTATTGCAGATGTATTGCATTATTTGCAACCATACGATCAAAAAAAAGTAATAATAGATTGTATTAATAATTTGAATAGAAATGGGGTATTAATAATTAGAGATGGAGATAAAGATGATACAACAAAGCACAAAAAAACCGAACTCACAGAAATGTTCTCTACCAAACTATTTAAGTTTAATAAAATAACCGACAAAGGATTGTTTTTTTTATCTGGCTCTATGGTAAAAGAATTGGCAAAGGAAAATAATTTATTGTGTGAAGAAATTAGCGATTCAAAAGTAACATCTAACACCATATTTGTATTAAAAAATAATATTGATTTGTAGTATGGATAATAACAAAGTTTTTGATATAGTAATTATTGGAAGTGGTATGGGAGGTTTGCTGTGTGCAGATATATTGAGCAAAGAAGGTTACACTGTCTGTGTGCTCGAAAAAAACAAACAAGTAGGTGGTTCGCTACAAACTTATGTTAGAGATAAAGTAATTTTCGATTCTGGTGTGCATTATCTTGGAGGACTTGGCAAAGGGCAAAACTTACATCAGGTTTTTAAATACTTAGGCATATTAAATAAACTAAAATTGCAAAAAATGGATAACGATGTTTTCGATACCATTTTAATAGAGAATGACGAAAACCAATATCCGCATGCACAAGGTTACGAAAATTTTATAAAAAAATTACTTGCATTTTTTCCAGATGAGGAAAATGCATTACGAAAATATTGCAATAAAATAATAGAAATTTGTGATAAATTTCCTCTTTACAATTTGCGTACAGGAGGCGATATAAACGAAAAAACATCAGTTTTAGAAATAGATACAAAAACATTTATTGAATCAATAACCAATAATAAAAAACTACAAGCAGTACTCATAGGCAGCAATATGTTGTACGCCTTAAAAGAAAACAAAACACCTTTTTATGTACATGCTATGATTTTAAATAGCTATATAGAAAGCACATGGAAATGTATAGATGGTGGCTCAAATATTGGAAAATATATGGTGCAAAATATTAGAGAAAACAAAGGCGAAATAAGAAGAAATGCTGAAGTGAAAAAAATAATTGTAGATGATGATAAGGTAACAGCTGTAGAACTTAGCAATGGAACATTAGTTTTAGGAAAAATTTTTATTTCAAATATGCACCCTGTACGTACTTTAGATATGACGGATACGCATTTAATAAAAAATGCTTATCGAAACAGAATAAAAGGTTTAGATAATACAATTGCATGCTTTGCATTAAATATTGTTTTAAAAAAAGACACCCTAAAATATGTAAAGCATAATTATTACTATCACAAAGAAGGCCATGTTTGGAATATGGTAAACCACACTAACGAAAACTGGCCATTGGGTTATGCTGTTTTTTTTGGAGCATCATCAAAAAATACAGATTATGCCGAAAGCATGAATATTTTGACTTACATGCGTTTTGACGAAGTTGCAAAATGGGCAAATACATTTAATACAGTAACTTCAGAAACCAGTAGAGGAAATGATTATGAAGAATTTAAAAAGCAAAAAGCTGAAATCCTTTTGAACTGTGTAGAAGAAAAATTTGCTGGTCTAAAAAATAGTATTGATAAATATTATACATCTACTCCACTATCTTTTAGAGATTATATTGGCACCGAAGATGGCTCCATGTACGGTATTGCAAAAGATTATAGCAATCCGCTAAAAACTTTTATATCGCCACGTACAAAAATATCTAACCTTTTTTTAACCGGACAAAACCTAAATTTGCATGGTATATTAGGTGCTACCATGAGTGGGCTTGTAACTTGTACTGCTATTATGGAAAACGAAAGTATTATAGAAAAAATTAGAAATGCTTAATAAAAGAAAAATAGCAAGAAGAATACTGAGGGTAATAGCTGCAATAATTTTATTATTGTTTGTGGCCGCTATTTATTTGGTAAAAGTTGCCCATGTGCCAAATCCAAAAATTGCAAACAAACATAGTATCCAATGGCAACGTACACAAAACTCTACTGGTTTTTACACTTTAAATAATAGTTGGTTTAAAAAAAGTAATAGCGGATTATACGAGCTTTATGTAGAAGGAAATGGCTACGAAATGGGAGTTGTAAACGGAAAACTTACCAAAGAGCTTGTAATGCTACAAGAAGATCATTTTAGCGAACAAATTTCTAAAATGATACCATCAACTTTTACCCGTAATAAGTTAAAATATTTTATAGGTTGGTTCAACAGAAATTTGGATAAAAATATAACTGAAGAGTACAGAGACGAAATTTATGGAGTATCCGAATCGGCATCACCAGCATACCAATATCTTGGTACAAATTACCAACGAATATTAAATTACCATGCCGCACACGACATTGGGCATGCATTGCAAAACCTTGCACTAGTAGGTTGTACATCATTTGGCACTTGGGGCAGCAAATCAAAAGATAGTACAATGATTATTGGTCGTAATTTCGATTTTTATGTAGGCGATAAATTTGCCAAAGATAAAATTGTAGCTTTTTTTAACCCTACACATGGGCATAAATTTATGACAATAACTTGGGGTGGTTTTATAGGTGCAGTATCTGGTATGAATGATGAAGGTTTAGCTGTTACCATAAACGCAGCCAAGTCAGATTATCCTACAGGTTCTGCTACACCTGTATCTATAGTAACCAGAGAAATTTTGCAATATGCAAAAAATATTAATGAAGCTATTGCCATTGCAAAAAAAAGAAACATGTTTGTATCCGAATCGTTTTTAGTAGCATCGGCTGCAGATAATAAGGCAGTAATAATAGAAAAAACACCTACAGCAATAGATGTGTACGACCCCAACAAAAACTTTATTACATGCACCAATCATTTTCAAAGCAAAGGGTTAGTAAATTCCGAAAAAAATATTGACCAAATTAAAAACAGTGCATCGCAATATAGGTACGAAAGGTTAATGGAATTAATGAATGCAACCGAAAAAAACACAGTACAAAATTCGGTAGATATTTTAAGGGATAGAAAAGGTTTACAAAATACAGATATTGGAGATGGAAACGAAAAAGCTATAAACCAATTAATAGCTCACCATTCTGTGGTTTTTGAGCCACAAAAAGGCATAGTTTGGGTTTCTACAGCACCATGGCAACTTGGCAAATTTGTGGCCTACGACTTAAAAAAAGTTTTTGCTTTAAAAGGGTTAAAGCAAAATATTGAAATATCCGAAACCAATTTAGAAATAGCAGCTGATACTTTTTTACAAACCCAGGCATATAAAAACTTTGTAAATTTCAGAAACTTAAAACAACAAATTGCTGATGATAAAGATGTAAATATTGAAAACCTTGTTGCAAGTAATCCCCAATTTTACAACAGTTATTTATTGGCAGGCGATTATTTATTTAAAAAAAAGCAATTTGCCAAAGCCTTAGTTTATTATAAAACAGCACTTACAAAAACAATAGCTACTAAAGCAGAAGAAGAACATATTACAAACCAAATAGCAAAATGTACAAAAAAATAGCAACATGATTTTTGGAACAGGTATAGATTTAATAGAAGTAGAAAGAGTAGCTACAAAAATATGTAAAGGCGAAGGCTTTAGAGAATTAGTTTTTTCTGAAGCAGAAATAAATTATTGCGAACAAATGGCAAATAAGTACGAGCATTATGCAGCAAGATTTGCAGCTAAAGAGGCATTTTTAAAAGCATTGGGTACAGGGTGGGCAACTGGCACAGCATTTAACGAAATAGAAATAATAAATAACCAAGCCGGCAAGCCGCAAATAAACCTAAAAGGCAAAACAGCAAACACTATTGCAGCCCTCAAATTTAATAATATATCAGTATCATTATCTCATTTAAAAACAATAGCAACAGCAATAGTAATAATAGAAAAATAATGATTTATTCTACACAAACATCATTTCAACCAAAAGCCGAAATACAATTAATGCAAGAAAAAAAATTGCAAGATTTAATATTATATGTAACCAACTATTCGCCGTTTTATAAAAAACTATTTGCCCAAAATAATATAAACCCTAACTGCATAAAAACCCTCAAAGATTTAAACAAATTACCAACTACTTGCAAAGAAGATTTACAAAAAAACAACTACGATTTTTTGTGTGTTCCCAAAAATAAAATAATAGAGTACAGCTCTACTTCGGGCACACTTGGCAGTCCAGTAACCATAGCACTTACCGAAAACGATTTAAACAGATTAGCATACAACGAATATGCATCATTTACTACTGCCAATGGTAGTGCCGAAGATGTGTACCAACTAATGCTCACACTCGATAGGCAATTTATGGCAGGCATGGCATATTACTCTGGCATACGCAAAATGGGTGCAGGCATTATACGACTTGGGCCAGGCGTACCATCATTACAATGGGACACAATTTTAAGGTTGCAACCATCGGCAATTGTAGCAGTACCATCATTTATAGTAAAACTAATACAATACGCAAACGAACATAATATAGATGTAAATAAAACATCAGTAAAAAAAGCCATTTGCATTGGCGAAAATATTCGTAACAACGATTTTTCGTTAAACATTTTAGGCAAAAAAATTACCGATGCTTGGCATTTACAATTATTTTCTACCTATGCATCTACCGAAATGCAAACTGCATTTACAGAGTGTACAAAATTTAATGGCGGCCACATGCAACCAGAATTAATTATTTTGGAAATGCTCGACGAAAACAACCAGCAAGTACCATCAGGCCAAGCTGGCGAAGTTACCATTACTACCTTAGGCGTAGAAGGTATGCCATTACTACGATACAAAACTGGCGACATTTGCAATTATTACGAAGAACCATGTAGCTGTGGGCGCACAAGCATTAGGCTATCGCCAATAGTAGGCCGAAAAAAACAAATGATAAAATACAAAGGCACTACATTGTACCCTCCAGCACTATTCGATATTTTAAATGAAATGGATACAGTTGTAGATTATGTGGCCGAAGTATATTCAAACGAAATGAATACCGACGAAGTATTAATTTACATTTTGCCAATAAATATTTCCGACGAAACAAATAGAAAAATAAGAGCAAATTTACAAGCAAGATTAAGAGTAAGCCCACACATAAAATATATAAACAAAGAAGAAATACAAAAAATGCAAATGCCCGAAACTGGTAGAAAAATTATAAAATTTATTGACAATAGAAAAAATTAACCAATTCTGTTTTATAAATATACCAACGTTAATAAAATTTTAGTATTGTTTATGGCTCTTTATAACAGTTTAAGTATTTTCAACAATAAGAGATATGTACACTTTTTTTCACAAAAATATTGTATCACAAATGTAAAGTTCTGAAAATTTGTTATTACTTATTAGCACTACTTTTAATAATTACCAAAAGTTGTTTTACCTAAATCGGATTTATACAAATTATGTAGAAGTAAAAAAAGATGTTGCATAAAATATCCTTTTTACAAAAAATATTAAAAAACTTTACAATTATACAAATATTCCTTAATTTTGCAATCCATTTGCGGATATGGCGAAATTGGCAGACGCACTAGACTTAGGATCTAGCGCCGCAAGGCATGTAGGTTCGACCCCTATTATCCGCACACAAACAAGTACCTTCCGCCAAAACGGAAGGATTTTTTTTAAATGCTACATCAATAAAAGTGGCACAAAAACAACAAAATGGCAACAGTAGTAAGAGAAAACATTGGTTTATTAACAGACAAATTAACCGTAAAAC
The DNA here is from genome assembly GCA_013141435.1 of Ferruginibacter sp. Classification (GTDB taxonomy): domain Bacteria; phylum Bacteroidota; class Bacteroidia; order Chitinophagales; family Chitinophagaceae; genus Ferruginibacter. Next base: position 172 of record JABFQZ010000022.1, on the reverse strand, counting down.
TTCAAAAAGAAGATTACCTACCTGCTTTTGAAAAAAAGCTAAAAGAATATGGTAAAACAGCTAATATACCTGGCTTTAGAAAAGGTATGGTACCAGCTGGAATGATAAAAAAAATGTATGGAGCTGGTGTTTTTTCCGACGAGGTACTTCGCACCATCGAAAAAGAATTATA
>JABFQZ010000037.1 GCA_013141435.1 Ferruginibacter sp. | reverse complement strand
ATAAAAGCTGTGTATGCACTTAATCCAAATACTACTTTAGAAACATTAATACCAGATTTTAAGGCCGAAAAAGAAAATATACAACGTATTATAAATGCAGCACCACATGTGGTAAGCCATAATATAGAAACAACCGAAAGGCTTACAAAGCAAGTACGTGTACAAGCCAAATATTGGCAAAGTATGGAAACCCTAAAAATATTAAAAGAGGGTGGCATGCGTACCAAAAGTGGCATTATGCTTGGCCTTGGTGAAAATAAAGAGGAAGTAGTGCAAACGCTTAGAGATTTATACAACAGTGGGGTAGATGTAGTAACAATTGGACAATACTTGCAACCTACCAAAAAACACTTACAGGTAGAACGTTTTATACACCCTGATGAGTTTGCTGAATACAGAGAAATTGGCTACCAGCTTGGCTTAGACTATGTAGAGAGTGGTGCATTGGTACGCTCTAGTTATCATAGCGAAAAACATGTAATACAAAACTGGGGAAGAGAAAAATGGTTGGAGGAAAAGAAGTAGTTGATTAGTTTTGAGTTATTAGTTTTTAAGTTTTAAGTTATAAGTTTATAGTTTTGAATTACTTGTATTAGGTTTGAAAATGGGGTTACTGTTTTCAAACTTTTTTATTTTAAATAATTTTATGGGTTTTATAAATATTTTTAGCAAACGTTTTATACCAGTTGGTATTGTGTTTTGTAGTTTTGTTATTGCCTCATTTTTTGTTAGAGTTGGGCTAATGGTTTACGCTGCACCGCATGCTAATATGAAAATATGGGAATATGCTGTAGCCTTGTGTAGTGGCTTGTTGTATGATGTGGTTGTTGGTTTATTGGTATCTATTCCATTTATTTTTTATGTTTGGTTTAGAAACGAATTTATTTACCAAAAAAAAGTAATACCTTTTATAATTGGTGCTTTTATAATTGTAATTTCTTTATTGCTTTTTACCAATATTGTACCAAAAGAATTTAACGAACTTATTTTTAAAATTTTTGTAGGTTATATAATTTTCAGATTTTGCATATACCTTTTGATGGCATTTGTAAATTTAAATACAAGGCTTTTTATTAGGCAAATATTAATGTTTGCCATGCTTGCATTATTTTACATTTGTTTGTTTTTTAATGCAGTAAGCGAATGTTTTTTTTGGGAAGAGTTTTCTACAAGGTATAATTTTATAGCTGTAGATTATCTTATTTATACAAATGAGGTAATTGGTAATATTAAAGAATCGTACCCACTTGGTTTGTTTATTTCGGTAATTGGAGCTGCAACAATACTAACATTATTTTTGCTTCGCAAAAAAATTAACACTTGGGCACTTAGCTGCGAAAATGTAAAATGGAGATCGCTAAAAGCCTTTATGTTGCTTTGTGTTGCTACAATATTATACTTTGTAGTGCAAGAAAAATGGCATAGGTTTAGCAAAAACCAATATACTAATGAGCTTGCTGCAAATGGTATTTATCAATTTGGAGTTGCATTTAAAAATAATGATTTAGATTTTTTCAGTTTTTATAAAACATTACCTGATTATGAAGCTTTTAAAATTGTAAAACAAGCATTACAAGATAGCAGCAGTATTTTTGTAAACTCCGATTCGTTTAGTATAGAAAGAAATATTGTAAGCAAGCTGCCCGAAAAAAAACTGAATGTAGTGCTAATTAGTATTGAAAGCATGAGTGGAGAATTTATGAAACATTTTGGTAGTATTTTAAACATTACACCTTATTTGGATTCGTTGGCAGATAAGAGTATGTTTTTTACTAATCATTATGCATCGGGTACTAGAACAGTGCGTGGGTTAGAAGCACTCACATTATCTATGCCACCTGTGCCAGGGCAAAGTATTATAAAACGCCCCGATAATGACAATATGTTTACCTTAGGATCGGTATTTAAAAACAAAGGCTATACAACTCAGTATATTTATGGAGGCTATAGCTATTTTGATAATATGCAAGCATTTTTTGCTGGAAATGGCTATGAAGTAATTGATAGAAGTGCTATAAATACTAAAGATATTCATTACCAAAATATATGGGGTGTAGCTGATGAAGATGAGTTTGCACTAGCAATAAAAACTTTGGATAAAAATTATAAAAAAGGTAATCCATTTTTTACACATGTAATGACTGTATCTAACCACCGACCTTTTACCTACCCCGATGGTAGAATAGATATAGAATCGAAAATGCAAATAAGAGAAGGCGCTGTAAAATATACTGATTATTGCATTAATAAATTTTTGAAAGAAGCTGCTGTAAAACCTTGGTATAGTAATACGGTTTTTGTAATTGTAGCCGACCATTGTGCAAGCAGTGCAGGTAGTACACAACTGCCTGTAACTGGTTATCATATACCTTTATTAATATTTTCGCCAGCACATATACAACCTACTGTAGTAAAGGAATTGACTGCACAAATTGATATTGCTCCTACACTTTTGGGTTTACTTAATTTTAATTATAAAAGTAAATTTTTTGGACAAGATGTATTAAATACTCCTCAAGAAAAAAGGCGTGCTTTTATTAGTACATATCAAGGATTGGGGTATTTAAAAAACAATGAAATGGTAATACAATCGCCTGTAAAAAAAGTAAGCCAATATATACCAGATTATACAACTGGCAATGCAAAGCTAATACCCGAAAATGATAGTTTGGTAAAAGAAGCTATTTCATTTTATCAGGTTGCTGCATGGTATGTAAAAAATAAAAAGTACAGCAAATAATATTTTTAAATTTTATCGAAACTTGCAGCAATACCTTTAATAATTGATGAGCTGAAACCTTGATGTTCCATTTCGTTTAATCCAGTAATGGTACAACCTTTTGGAGTAGTTACTTTATCTATTTCTTGCTCTGGGTGTGTGTGTGTGGTAAGCAATAATTCGGCAGCGCCTTTTACAGTTTGTGCTGCTATAAGGCTTGCTGTTTTTGCATCAAAACCTATTTCGATACCGCCTTGTATATTGGCTCTTATATAGCGCATGGCATATGCAGTGCCACATGCGCCTAGTACTGTAGCTGCATTCATTAATTTTTCATCAATGTTGGCAGTTTTACCCAATTTATTAAATAAATCTTCTACATATTTTATTTGTACTTTGTTTGCATTATCCCAACTAAGGCAAGTAATACTTTCTTGTATGGCAATAGCAGTATTTGGCATTGCCCTAAATACGGTTATTTTATTGGTAATTATGCTTTTTATTTCGTAAATGCTAATACCAGTAACTACTGATATTAGTATGTGTTTTTCGGTAATAAATGGTTGTATTTCTTCTAAAACTTCTTTTATTTGAAAAGGTTTTATTGCCAATATTATTACTTCGCTTTGGGCAACTGCTTTTTTATTATCGGAGGTAATTTGTACAGCTTTTGATTTTAAAAAATCGAGTGTTTTTGTATTTCTTTTGGTAACAGTTAAATTTGTTGAAGTACAAAAATTACTTTTTAATAGTCCTGTAGCTATTGCCGAGCCAAGGTTTCCGCCACCTATTATGGTTATTTTTTTCATTTTTTTTATTTCTCACAAAGTAACAAAGATTACTAAGTGTACAATATTTTATTTGCTAATTTAGTGGGCTTTGCATAAGTATTAAAATGATTAAATAAAATTTATGAAAACTTTGTGGCCAACCAAGTGTTTTTTGCTTCTGTTATCCAATTATTTTCTAAAGTTTTTTTTGTTAAAATTGTGTTGTCGAAATACAAAGTATTTGGTGTTATAAAATTATTTTGAATACCATAATTTAATTGTGAGAGTGGTAACTGCTCTACTTTTTCTTTTATGTAAAAAGTAAGCATTTGCCTATCGAACATACTTACCGAAAATTTTTTTTCTATTTCTTTTATTAATCTTACACTGCTATCAATACTACAACCACCAACGCCTGTGGCATTTTCGTCGGCCATAAGTATAATAAAACGGCCAAAAAATAAATTTGCATAGCCCTTTACTGGTGTGCCATGGCTTTTCCAATCTTTTACAAACTGGTTTAGCATAGGCTCAATTTCTAATGCTTCTTGCATAAAAAAAATACGATTGCTTTGGTAAATCCACACTCGGGAGTTGGGTGCAAAATCTTCGGGAAGGTGTTCTGATATGTTGAAGCTCATTTTTGAAATTTATTTATTATTGAATTCACATAGTTTTTTTCTATCACTAAGGTTATAAGTATTTTTTTGTAATGCTTCTGCAGATATACCTTTTATAAATCCATCGCAATAACCTTCCATATGGTAAAAAGTACCTACCATTTTATAACTCAATGAATCATTTTCTTTAAAAGTATAATATTCTAAAAAAAATCTTTTAAAATCTCCATAATGTGGATCCAATTGAATTAAACCCTTTAAAATCTTTTTAGAATCATCATAAATATTTACACTATCTATATTTTTAATATACACTGGTTGAAAAGAATAGGAGTATTTTCTAAAGGTTTTAAAGTTATAATAAGTTGATACATCACCTTTACAGTTACAATTTTTATGATGACTTTGAATTACATTTTTTACTGTACTATCTATTGAGTTTCTACTTACTGTAAATGTATTATTACTTGTTTTGCACCCAAATAATAAAAAAAATATTATGATAAAACTTAGGAAGTTGGCAAATATTTTATACATAATATTAAAAGAGTTTTTTTATTAATTTATACACATAAATATAATACAATTGAAATACAAATGTTCAAGTGTGCGACGCCACTGAAGCAAAATCAGGGAATTACTGCTTACCTAAAAATTTTATCCGAAGGAGAAAATTAATAAAATATTAAAGAGAAGCTGCTACCAGCTCAGCAATATCTAACACCGCCACTTCATCTTCTTTTTCTTTATTTTTTACACCATCGGTTATCATAGTATTGCAAAAAGGGCAAGCCGCTGCTATAATATTTGCACCAGTAGCTAGCGCTTCGTTGCTACGTTCTATATTTATTCTTGTATCTCCATTTTCTTCTTCTTTAAACATTTGAGCACCTCCAGCTCCACAGCACAAACCATTGCTTTTGCAGCGTTTCATTTCTATTAGTTCCACATCTAAAGCTTCTAATACTTTTCGTGGAGCTTCGTATATACCATTTGCTCTACCAAGGTAACAGCTATCATGGTAAGTAATTTTTTTGCCTTTGTATGCACCATTTTCGGTCATAGTTATTTTACCTTCATCTATAAGTTGTTGTATAAAAGTGGCATGGTGTATTACTTCGTAATTACCACCAAGAGCAGGGTACTCATTTTTAAAAATATTGAAACAATGTGGACAAGCAGTTACAATTTTTTTAATACCATAGCCATCTAATATTTGTATGTTTTGATAAGCCATCATTTGAAACATAAACTCATTGCCAGCACGGCGTGCAGGGTCGCCAGTGCACATTTCTTCTTTGCCAAGTATAGCATATTTTGTACCTACCTTATCTAATATTGTAGCAAATGCTTTGGTTATTTTTTGTGCTCTTTGGTCAAAACTGCCTGCACAGCCCACCCAAAATAAAACCTCGGGTGTTTCTCCTGCGGCTACTAAATTTGCCATTATTGGTACTTGCATAAAAATTATTTTGTATTGTACAAATTTATGACTGTAGTTTGAAGTATTGCATTTATTTTTACAATTAAATTTTTGTATTGAAAAATATTTTAAAAAAAATAACTAACTGGGAAGCATGGCCTTTCAAAATTATATATGCTCCTTTAGTGCCTTTTTGGGTATGGAATATGATACGCTCTGGCTCGGTTTGGTTTTTTACACCAAGTAACCCTAAGCTTACTTTTGGTGGTATGGAAGGTGAGCCCAAAAGAGAAATGTATGATTTGTTACCCCAGCATTTGTATCCAAAAACTTTTAATATTTTGCCTACTCAAAGTTTTGAAGAATTAAAAGTAAAATTGCAAAAATCAGAAATTACATATCCATTGGTAGTAAAGCCAGAAGTAGGAGGGCAGGGTATTTTGTTTAGAAAAATAGATGACGAAACTGCTTTAAAGCACTACCATACTTTGATGGAATTTGAATACATTGTACAAGAAATGGTGCTATACAAAATGGAAGTAAGTGTTTTTCACATAAGGCATCCAAAAGAGCAAAAAGGGATAATTACAGGCTTTTTACACAAAATACCTTTGCATGTAATTGGTAATGGTATTTTAACTTTAAATGAATTAATACTTGCACACCCCAAGGCAAACTTATTTGCTGCCGATATGCTTGTGAAGCATGCTAATAATTTGAAAAATATTATTACACAAAATGAAAAATATATTTTGAGCTATGCTGCCAACCACAATAGGGGCGCACATTTTGTAGATTTAAAAAATGAAATAGACGATAAACTTGTTGCAATTTTTGATAAATTAAGTATAGAAATAAACGATTTTTTTTATGGGAGGTACGATATTTTGTGCAACTCAGTTGAGGATTTAAAAGTTGGTAAAAACTTTTCTATATTAGAATACAATGGATGCGGTGCCGAGCCTAATCATTTTTACGACACTGGCTATTCTTTACTTGGTGCTTACAAAGAAATTTTAAAACATTGGAAAGCATTGTATGAAATAAGTAAATACAATAAGCAGAAAGGTGTAAAGCCCTGGGGTTTTGTGCGTGGTTTTAAATTTAGAAAATATACAAGAGATTTGTATGCTGCTATGAAAATTATTGATAATAAAATTGGATAATATTAACTTACAAAATGTTTAAATTATTAAGAATTTTCTTTTGGGGGTTAATGATTAGTTTTATAGGCTCTTTACCATTAGGTACGCTTAATGTAGCTGCAATGCAATTGGGTATTTACGAAAATATAACCAATGCTATTTTATTTTCTTTTGGCTCATTACTAGTAGAAATGATATATGTACGCATATCATTGGTAGGTATAAATTGGATTAATAAACAAAAAAAACTAATGGATATAATGCAATGGATAACCTTTGGAATAGTAGTTGTGCTTGCATTTGCCAGTTTTTATGCTGCTTTGCAAACAAATGCTAATACAGAAAATGCAGGTGTAAACCCATACAGAAATATTGGTGTAAATAGATTTTTATTAGGCATGGGATTATGCGCCATAAATCCGGTTCAAATTCCTTTTTGGTTTGGTTGGAGCACTGTTTTATTTTCTAAAAAAATATTAGAACCAATAAATAGCCAATACAATATTTACATAGTGGGCATTGGGTTGGGTACGCTTGCTGGCAATTGTGTTTTTATTTTTGGAGGTAAATATTTGGTAAGTCGTATCGCTAATAGCCAACAATATCTTAATTGGGTAATTGGTGGCATATTTGCAATTACAGCTTTGATAACTCTTTGGAAAATTTTAAATAAAAAGCCATCGGAATTAGCCGATTAATTATTCTTCTTTTTTATTTCTGTCCGAAAAATCGGTATCCATAATTTTACTTTTTTTACCTCTTTTCTCAGCAGGAAAAATTTCTGGAATGGTTGATGGTACTATATTTTCGGTGTCTTCTGCCTCTACATCAAAATAATTTCCAAAAATGTTTACCAATATTTTTGATGTATAAACCGATCTTGCAAATCGATTACTTAGTACTATGATAGTAGCATCTTCATTTTGCAAACGAATAAACGCAGCATTATTGCCATGCCACCAACCATTGTGAAAAATTATTTTTTTGCTTTCGCCATAAATATTCATACGCCAACCAAGCCCATAATTTTTTATACCTGGTTTTTCGTTGCTATAAGGTGTGTATGCTGTTTCTAGGGTTATTGCTGTTAAAAAAATATGGTTAGCTAAAGCTCTATCCCATTTTAATAAGTCTTGCGCAGTACTATAAATATTTTTATCACCATATACTTCATCTAAATTGGTATTATGTATTAGTCGTCCTTTCCAATCAAAACTTTTAGATAGTGAGTTTGTATCCATATTTGACCTTACAAAAGTATTTAGCATACTTAAAGGCTCAAATACATTTTCTTTCATAAAAACTGGGTAAGTTTTGCCACTTATTTTTTCAATTAAAAGTGCAAGTAATGCGTAATTGGTGTTATTGTAAGCAAATTTTGTATTTGGTGTAGTTATAGTTGTTAGGTTTGGTTTTTTTAGAATTAGTTGTTCTAAAATATCGCTGTTTCTTAAAATTGCAGTATCAGGCCAAGCTATTTCTTTTAAAAAATGTAAGTAATTAGGCAAGCCGCTTCTATGAGTAAGTAAGTCTTTTATGGTTACTGTTGGGTAATTAAAATTGGTAAAATATTTTGATAAGGTATCATCAATATGTAATTTACCTTGCTCTTGCAATTTTAAAATTGCCATTGCTGTAAAAGTTTTTGAAACAGATGCTATATGCAACGGAGTGCTTGCTGTTATTGGGTTTACACTGTCTAAATTTACAAAACCCTTATATTTTTCAAAAATAATATTACCGCCTTTTGCTACAATTATACCTCCATTAAAACCCGATGGATTTAAAATAGTATCGTAAAAAGTTTTACATTGGTTATGAAGTGATAGTAATTCTTTATTAGAAATTGGTTTTGGTGGAATTACTTTGTAAAGTGGAATTTTGGTTGTTTTTTCTGCGTCTTTTTTTTCTTCATTATTTGCTGTAGATGATGAGCAGCCTTGCATTAATAACAATATCAATAAAAAACAGAAAATATTAGTTTTGTACAGTTTTATCATTTTATGAATTCTTATTTTGGAATTTTATATTTCAAATGTGTTTTTTAAAAACAAGTAATAAAGATATATTTGTGCAAAATACGAATATAATTATGGCAGAAAAGAAAAAAACAAGTTATCCTAAAGAAAAAATTAATATTCTTTTTTTAGAAAATATAAGTAATGCTGCTGTAGAACAATTTACCAAAAGCGGCTACACATCGGTAAAAAAAATAACTGGTGCATTAAACGAAGCCGATTTAATTAAAGAAATAAAAAATGTACACATACTTGGTATAAGAAGTAAAACCCAAATATCGAGTACAGTATTGGCTGCTGCCACTAAGTTGCAGGCAATAGGGTGTTTTTGTATTGGAGTAAATCAAGTAAATATTAATGCAGCGTCGGAAAATGGAATTGCAGTTTTTAATGCACCGTATAGCAATACAAGAAGTGTGGCAGAGTTGGTAATAGGCGCATCAATATTATTAATAAGAAAAATTGTAGATAAGAATATAGCAGCACACCAAGGCAAATGGATGAAAGACGCTGCTGGTAGCCATGAGCTACGAGGCAAAACACTTGGTATTATTGGCTATGGAAATATTGGTAGCCAAGTAAGTGTACTTGCAGAAGGTTTGGGTATGAAAGTTATATTTTATGATACCGAAACAAAATTGCCTTTGGGCAATGCAAGCGATAGCAAAACACTAAAAGAATTATTGCAAAAATCGGATATTGTAACCTTGCATGTACCCGAAATAAAAAGCACCGAAAACTTAATAAATAAGCAAACACTTTCTTATTGCAAAAAAGGAGCAATTATTATAAATTATGCCAGAGGTACGGTAGTGGATTTGGTAGCTCTTCGCAAAGCTATACTCAGTGGCGATATTGGTGGTGCAGCTATTGATGTTTTTCCGTTAGAGCCCGAAAAAAATGGTGATATGTTTGAATCGATTTTGCAAAATTTGCCTAATGTTATTCTTACTCCGCATATAGGTGGAAGTACACAAGAAGCTCAAAGTAATATTGGAATAGATGTAAGTATAAAATTATTTAATTATTTAGAAAAAGGAATAAGTACTGGCTCACATAGCATACCAGCATTGGCTTTGCCACCGCAAGAGGGTGCACACCGCATACTGCATATACATAATAATGTGCCAGGCGTACTAAGTAGCATAAACACTTTGCTTAGCAAAAACAAAATAAACATTTTGGGACAATACCTAAAAACAAATGAAAATATTGGGTACGTAGTTTTAGATTTAGATAAAAGTATTAGCAAAAATGCTTTGGAATTGCTTAAAGGTGTAAAAGGTACAAGAAAGGTAAGAATGTTGTACTAAATTTTCTTATGTAAAATAAGTTTTCCTATGCTTGTAAATGCTTTGGTTTCGTGTGGCATTTGCTCTTGTATAATCAACTGTAATTCTGGCAAAATTTCGGGATAGATATTTGAAAGCTTTTCTAATACAATTAATGCACTTGCTTTTATTGCTGGTTTTTCTTGTATGTTTTGTATGTAGGTAAAACATATTTCCATTAAAATGCCTTGATGCTTTTTTGGTATATCTACAAATTGTAAAAGCCTTATAGTATTACGTTTTACCGATATTTGTGTAGTAGGGTTTATTAAAATTTGTATAATTATGGCAATGTATTTTTTTATAAAAAATGGATGATGTTGTACACAATAACTTAATGGCCATGAGCTATTTTGTTTTGTACGATTATCTCCATGTTCGTAATGCATAAATAATTCATCAAACCTTGCTTGGTTATTGCCTATCCAATGTATAATTGCTTCGCAATTTCTTTTTGATTGCTTTTGTAAAATTATTTCTAACAATTGCATTGCTTATATATTTTGTAATGCAAGTAACATATTTTGTATTTCTTCGGTGTCTGTGCTTACGGTTTGCAAATTTTCGTTCATAAAAGGTGCAGTAAATTTCATATTTGTACTTTGTATATTACGAGCCGAGCTATGAAACTCTACAGCCCCTGTATTTACTGCAATAGTTGCAATATTGCTTGCTCTTACTCCGCTCCCAGGCATTATAATTATACGATTATTGGCTTGGGTAATAAGGGTTTTTAAATTGCTGGCACCTTCTAAAGCTGTAGGGTAAAAGCCTGATGTGAGTATGCGTTCGCAGCCAATTTCTATTACATCTTCTAACGCTTTTTCGGGCTGTGCTACTCTATCAAATGCTCTGTGAAAAGTTACACTCATTGGGTAAGCAATGTTTACCAATATGCTACACCTTATTTTATCTATGTTGGCATTTTCGGTAAGCATACCAATAACTACACCATTGCAACCTAGTTCTTTGCATACTTTTATGTCGGCTTTTATAATTTCAAAATCGTAGGAAGAGTATAAAAAATCGCCACCACGGGGACGTATTATTGGATACAAATCTATTTGCAATTGCTCTCTTGCAGCTTTTATAAACCCATACGATGCTGTAGTACCGCCCTCGCCAGGGTTATCGCAAAGCTCTATGCGATGTACACCAGCATTTTGTGCTTTTATGCAACTATCAATATTAAAGGCAATGGTTTCTAAAATGTATTGCATTTGGTTTATTATTTGTAATTTTTTTTTTGATGATAAGAGTACAAATGCCGATGGGCTGCGGGATTGAAGTGGAAATCCTTTTATATTTTAATGATAATTGAAATATAAAAGATTGCAACAAAAAGCCCGAACAAATGTGGAAAGTTGAACAGATGTTTACAGCCCCAAATTGTTTTGTTTTTTAAATGGTAAAATAATATCGGTTTGTAATTTATAAGCATCTAATGCCTCAGTGGTATTTTGAAAAGGGTTACCGATATATACTTCGTAAATATTGTTGCTTTTGATTTTGTGGTTTTCGGTAAGTTTTTCTTGCAAGGCTTGGTATGCGCCTTTGGTAAGATTGGTTGGACCAAAAAAGTGTGCTACGTAAGCACTATCGGTACCAGTATTTTTTGTGTAAATGCCTTTTGTAATTTTTGTAGGTGCTTTATCTACAGGTATGCCTGCTTCAAAAAAATAAGCTGTTTTTTGCATGGTATGCCATGCCATAGGGCTACCCATTATTTTTAATTTATTAGCTTTAATGGCTTCTGGCAATTTTGTGTTGTAAATTGCTGTAAGCTTTGCTACCATTCCTTCTTCGGTTTTTGAGCTGTCTTTAAAACATAAAACTGTCCATTTGTTTTCTATGGTATCGGCTAAGTTTATTACTACTGCTTTTTGTGGTTTTGCAATGGTTTCTGTTTCTTTTTGGGCAATGGTTGTATCAATTTTTTCAAGTTTTTTTTCGTTTTTATTGGCACAGTTTTGCAATAAAATTGTAGTTGTAAGGATTGTAATGTAAAATAATTTTGTTTTCATGTGTGAGAGTTTTAGGGAGTACTAAAATACTATATTTTTATTTACTAAATGCAGAAACTGTTTGTATAGATTTTAGTAGGTAGTTTATTTGCTGTATTTTTGCCAACAGAAAATTGAATTATGTATAATATTACTTTTAAATTTGAACAAAAAGGGCTTGAACCAATTGTAATAAATGGTGTGGAAGGCGATCAGTCGATATTGGAAGTGGCTTTAAAAAACGATATTGATTTGCATCATAATTGTGGTGGAGTGTGCGCATGTAGTACTTGTCATTTATATGTAGAGCAAGGTGGCGAATTAATTGAAGAATTGAGTGATAAGGAAGAAGATTTTATAGATAGGGCTTTAAACCCAAGGCTAAGCAGCAGGTTGGGTTGCCAATGTATTTTGGTAGGTAATGGTGGTAATATTGAAGTAACTTTGCCTGACCAAACACAATTTTTGGGAGAGTAGAATTTTGAATGTGCAAATGTGCAAATGAGAAAATCTTAGTATTTAGAAAATAATAAAATTATGAGTTTTGAACTACCAATACAGTGGAACGATTATGAGGATATTGCTATAAAATTATACGAACGCTTTGGCGATGATTTTAATGAGGGTAAAATATATAGACTTCGATTTACTGATTTGCTTACATGGATATTGGAAATACCTAGCTTTGTAGGTAAAAAAGAAGAATGCAACGAAGGGCATTTAGAAATGATACAAAGTACGTGGGTGTATGAGTGGAGAGATAATCAAAAATAATTTGTATGAATGTATTATCGCTTTTTAAAGATGTAAAACTTTTTGTACTTGATGTAGATGGTGTGCTTACAAATGGCTCCTTAATATTACTTGGCAATGGCGAAATGGCTCGAACTATGAATATTAAAGATGGATATGCATTGCAATTAGCTATAAAAAAAGGATACGAAGTAATGATTATTTCTGGTGGAGCCTCGGAAGCAGTAAAAATGCGTTTAGCAAAACTTGGTATAACTAATGTACATTTTGCTGTGAAAAATAAGCAAGAGATTTTAGCTAAATTTGTACTTGAAAACCATTATACTTGGCCACAAGTATTGTACATGGGCGATGATATACCCGATGTATTGCCAATGCAAATGGTTGGTGTAGCCTGTGCTCCGGCTGATGCTGTGCAAGAAATTAAAAGTATAGCTCATTATATTTCGCCAATAAGTGGAGGTAATGGATGTGTAAGAGATGTAATAGAAAAAGTATTAAAATTAAATGCCAATTGGAACGATGCAGATAATACTGCATCTATTTAAAAAATACGCATTCAGAAACTTTTACAAAACCATCATAACAACAAAAATTAATAGCAAATATTAGGTATAAATAGATATAATTCATGCTTTATTTGCAAATACCAAATTATTATATTTTATTTTTTAAATTTTCATTACAAAGAAAAGGAATTAAACAAAATGAGATTATTTATTTTATTAGCAACTTTTATTTTTGGAAATAACAATATATTTGGACAAGTAGATGAAAAAAAAATAAAAATTACTCACCTAACCAACGATTTTTACATTTATACATCTTACAATTCTTATGAAGGAAATAAACTACCTGCAAATGGAATGTATTTACTTACAAATAATGGTGTAGTATTATTTGACACTCCTTGGGACACAACCCAATTTCAACCATTATTAGACAGTATAAAATTAAAACACAACAAAAATGTAACAATGTGTATTGCAACTCATTGGCATAGCGATAGAACTGAAGGTTTAGAATATTATACGAAACAAGGTATTAAAACTTATACAACCAAACTTACTGACGAATTAAGTAAAATAAATGATAAAAAAAGAGCTGAATATTTAATTGGAAGTGATACAATTTTTAAAATTGGGCAACAAATTTTTGAAACATATTATCCTGGAGAAGGTCATACAACAGACAATATTGTAATTTGGTTTGATAAAGAAAAAATACTTTATGGAGGTTGTTTAATTAAAGGCGCAGACGCAAAAAATTTGGGTTACTTAGGAGATGCTAATAAAACAGCATATTATGAAACTTTAAAAAATGTAGAGAAAAAATGCTCAACTCCAAAATATATTATTATTTCGCATAGTGAATGGGATAATATTAACTCTTTGAAACATTCAATAAAATTGGCAAAAAAACTAAAAAGAAAAACTACCTCTTACAAATGATTATTCGATATTAGAACATTGTAACATTAGTTTAGTTATTGTGTTTTTTTTTCATTTTTAAAAATCTAACCTTTTTACTTTCAAATTTTAAAATTATAAAAGTAAAAAAATTATAAAAAAGTATAAAATTGTATAAAATTAGTTTAGTAATATAATATAAATACGTACAAATGAAAACTCTTGCTGCTTTTTTTAGGTTGGTACGTTGGCCAAATTTACTTTTTATAATACTTACGCAGCTACTATTTTTTTATTTTGTATATTCTCCACTGCTTTCTACTCTTCCTAGCATAAAAGTTCAAATTTTATTTTTTATTTTAATATTGGCTTCGGTATGTATTGCAGCCGCTGGTTATATTATTAATGATTATTTCGATATACAAATTGATGCCATTAATAAACCAAATAAAGTTGTAATAAATAAATACATAAAACGCCGTTGGGCTATAATTTGGCATTGGATTTTATCTGTAATTGGTATTATATTAAGTTTGTATGTTTGTAGCAAAACAAATGCTTGGTCTATTTTATTTTTTAATGTAATATGTGTTATTGCACTTTGGTTTTACTCTACCACTTTTAAGAAAAAATTATTAATAGGCAATATAATTATAGCAGCCCTTACTGCTTGGGTAATATTGGTAGTATATTTATTTGCTGGTGCAAATTTAATTTCGCTACATGGGTTTAACATAAATAATTTGCATTTTGATGAACGACGTTTTTTTAAATTTTCGGTTTTATATGCTGGTTTTGCTTTTATTGCTACATTAATAAGAGAGGTAATAAAAGATTTAGAAGATATGGAAGGTGATAGAAAATATGATTGTAATACAATGCCTATAGCTTGGGGAGTGCCAGCTACAAAAGTATTTGTAGCTGTGTGGGTTATTGTTGCTATTGCTGCTCTTTCTATTGTACAATTATATGCTTGGCAGTCTGGGTGGTGGTTTGCTGCATTATACTTGTTGAGTTTGTTAATATTTCCTTTGTTTTATTTACTAAAAAAGCTATACTACGCTGGTAGCTCTAATAATTATAATGAGCTTAGTAAAATAATTAAATTAATAATACTTGCAGGTATATTGTCAATGATATTCTTAAAATCTTCAGTTTAGTATTTATGGAAAAAATTATACTTGCATCACAATCGCCAAGGCGCAAAGAGTTATTATTATTAGCCGAAATAAATTTTGAAGTAATAATTGCTGATACGGATGAAAGTTATCCTGCCGATTTAAGTTTTGAAAATATCGCCATGCATATTGCAAAAAATAAAGCATTGGAAGTGGCAAAAAGCCATACAGGTAAAACGGTACTTGCAGCAGATACAATTGTAATTTGTAACAATAAAGTTATTGGCAAACCAACCGATAGAAATGACGCTATTGCAATATTAACAATACTTTCGGGCAATACACACCAAGTAATTACTGGTGTATGTTTAATTAAAAACAATACAGAAACTATATTTGCAGATGCTACAACTGTACATTTTCATGCACTTACCAATGAGCAAATTAGCTTTTATGTAGATAAATATAAACCTTACGACAAAGCAGGAGCTTACGCCATACAAGAGTGGATAGGTGCTGTAGGTATAAAGAAAATAGATGGCGATTTTTATAATGTAATGGGCTTACCAATAAGTAGGGTAGTAGCTATGTTACAAAACTAATTATTACTTTTTTTAATTTTCAATATTAGCATTATATTTATTGTACATTTTAAGTACAATAAAAGATGACTGAAAAACTCTTTCAATTTATATGGCAGTTTCAATACTACAATAAAAGTAATTTGCAAACTAGTGTAGGAGATGATTTGCAAATTTTGCAATTAGGCACACTTAATACAAACGAAGGACCCGATTTTTTAAATGCAAAAATTAAATGTGGCGATACATTGCTGGTTGGTAGTATTGAGTTGCATATAAATGCAAGTCATTGGAAACTGCATAAACATAGCGATGATGCAAATTACAACAATGTAATTTTGCATGTAGTGTGGGAAGAAGATAAAAATTTACTACTTAATTTTCCAGTTCTTGAATTAAAAAATAGGGTATCTAATTTACTTTTAGATAAGTATGAATCGCTTATGAATTCCCAAAAATTTATTGCTTGCCAAAATTATATTGGCACTGTAAATGAGTTTACTATATTGGCTTTTAAAGAGCGATTAATTATAGAAAGATTGCAAGAAAAAGCTGGCTATGTAGAAAAATTATTGCTACAAAATAACCACCATTGGGAAGAAGTTTTTTGGCAATTGATAGCTCGTAATTTTGGGAATAAAATAAATTGTGATGCTTTTGAAACTATTGCAAAAACTGTAAATTTGAATACATTGGCAAAGCATAAAAACCAATTACATCAGTTAGAAGCCTTACTGCTTGGGCAAGCTGACTTATTGAGTAATAACATGAATGATGATTATGGCATAATGCTACAAAAAGAATATAACTATCTAAAACAAAAACTTACCTTAAAACCAATTCACATTTCAGTACATTTTTTGCGAATGAGACCTGCAAATTTTCCTACTATTCGGTTATCGCAATTAGCAACTTTAGTACACAAAAGCACTCATTTGTTTTCGGCAATAAAAGATGCCGAAAGTTTGAAAGAAGTAGAAAAAATGTTTGATGTACAAGCCAACGATTATTGGCATTATCATTATACATTTAATGAAATATCGGCTTTTAAAAAGAAAACATTAGGCAAGCAAATGGTACAAAATATAATTGTAAATACTATTTTGCCTGTGCTGTATGCGTATGGTTGGTATAATAATGATGAAAAATATAAAGCAAAAGCTTTACAATGGGCAGAGCAGCTTTTGCCCGAAAAAAATAATATTACTTCTGGGTTTCAACAACTTGGGGTTAAAAATAAATCAGCATACGATTCGCAGGCATTAATACAATTAAAAAATAAATACTGTAACCAAAAGCGGTGTTTGGAATGTGCTATTGGAAATAGTTTTTTGAAAAAGTAACACCATTTTTTATAATGTAATTTTATTTTCACTACATAAATCTTGAATTACAGAATGTTGGTATTTTCTTAATATTAATTCCGAGTATGAATTTGTTAATAGCCCTTTTTTTAACCCTCTTAGTATAAAATCGGCAGCAGTAGCGCCATATTTTTGGGTGGCAACTTGTAGTAATTTTTTACAATTTTTTTCTACATTCTCTTTTGCATTTTCTCTAAAAATTGCTTTTTCGTTTTTTATACCTTTTTGCTTTAGCTCCGGCTCTATTGAAATTGTAGTGTCAATATTTTCTATGATTTCGTAAAACCTTTGTTTGTTTATTTCATCAAAATATAATTTGTTGCAAAATCCCTTTGCAAAAGGAGAATCTATAAATTGTTTCTTATTTTGAATGATATTTTCTAAAACATAATCTGGCACTATAGCAAAAGGTGGCATATTGTATTGCTCAGCAATACTATCTCTTACAATAAACAAAGCCAATAAAACTTTTTGAAAATATGGGCCAAATTGTGCCTTTTGCTTATTAGTTATTTTAATTACATATTCGGTTGCTACAATTGTTTCGCAATATTCATTTTCTTCGGTAAGCATAGCTGCAACATTATTTTGAGTAGCTTTTGCACTAAAAATTTCAAAAAGTCGTATCAACCAAATTACATCATTGCTTGCATAAATTAATTGCTCTGCTTTTAATGGTCTATCATTCCAATTAGATTTTTGCATTGCCTTATTTAACTCAACACCAAATTCAGCCTGTATTAATTCGCCATAAGAATTTGCTGTGTGGTTACAAAGTTTTGCAGCTACTTGTAAGTCGAAAATATTTTTTGTATGGCAGCCATTTATTTTTAAAATTTGTATATCCTCTGAGCAAGAGTATGCTATTTTACAAATATTTTTATTTTCAAATATTGCCCACAGTGGGCTCATGTTTTTTATAACCAATGGATCTATTAAATAACATTTTTCGCCATCGTATATTTGTAATAGCAATAAATTAAATCCGTACGATTTCCAAAATCTATCAAATTCTGTATCAAACCCAATTGTTTTTTTATTTTCTAATATGGCAATAGTTTTTAATAAATCAGATTCAGTCTTTATGTATACTATTTCTATATTTTCAGCTTTTAATGTAATAGCCATGCATTTTGTGTTTGTGTTTTATAGTATTTATTTTGAAATACTTATTTTTTTGTAACTTTCTTTTTAAAAATTAATTAATGAAAAAATTAAGGTTGTTTATATTGCTGGCTTTCGTTTTATGTATAGCCAAATACTGTATTTCGCAACCTTTGGCAGTAGTTACTTCTGCCAAAGCATACAAAAGTAGCTTATTAGTTGGCAATAATAATGTATTAATAGATGTTAAAAATTTAATTCCATCAATTATTTTGGATTTAAAATATGCTACACAAAATAATTTTACTGGCATCAATCTTTATGGCAATTGTACACATACTTATATGCGTACAAACCCAGCGCATAGCTTATATAAAATACAGCAATTTTTAAAAGAAAAAGGGCTTGGGTTAAAAATTTTTGATGCTTACCGACCATATTCTGTCACTAAAAAAATGTGGAATTTGATTCAAGATGAAAGGTATGTTGCAAATCCTAAAAATGGAAGTGGTCATAATAAAGGCATATCGGTAGATTTAACTTTAATAGACTTATCAACAGGTACAGAATTGGATATGGGCACAGCATTCGATAATTTTACAGATTCTGCTCATCATGCTTTTACAAATAATTTTTCTAAGAATATTATAGAAAACCGAAAACTTTTAAAAACTACCATGGAGCAATTTGGTTTTAAAGCTCTAGAAACCGAATGGTGGCATTATGCTTGGATTAGTGAAGAAAAATACGAGGTTTTAGATTTATCTTTTAAGGTATTGAAAAAACTTGTAAGGTAAATTATTAAAAAGTTGCATCATGTTTTTTATTTGCCGAAATATTTTCTTTACACCAATTTATTTTTTTTGTAAATGATTCATTTCTTACTTTACAATCCGATTTTATGCAAATAGCACAACTAAATTGCATACAAGCGTCAGTATGTACAAATATTTCTAAACTATTACCATATTTGTTTTTTAATAAAGCAGATAATTCATCTATTTCGTTGTGAGCTTCATACACATTAAAATACCATGGTACAGTAAGGTGTGCATCTAAATGTAGCAATGCTCCATATTTTATTACCCTGAGATTATGCAAATCTATCCAATTGGCATTTCTATTTATATTAAGAGTATTTATTATTTCTGTTAATAATTTTTCATCTGCTTCATCCATTATGCCTGCTACAGAGCTACGTATAATTTTATACCCAGTATAAGATATTATGCAAGCAAATAATATTGCTACAGCACTATCTATCCAATATATATTTGTAAAATATAGCAAAATTAGTCCACCAATTATACCCATAGTGGTGTAAGTATCACTTATTAAATGTTGTCCACCTGCAATAAGTGGTAACGATTTATTTTTTTTGCCAGTTTTTACACAAATGTATCCAGCAAAATAATTTACAATAGCTGTAATTACAATTAATGCAATACCCCAATCTAATTTATGAACAACCTTTGGATTTGCTAAATTTTTGGCAGCACCATAAATGATTAATATGCCTGCCACAAATATTAGTGTACCTTCTACAGCTGCCGATATAAATTCAACTTTGCCATGTCCGTAAGGGTGATCCGTATCTTTTGGCCTAGCCGATACTATTAAACTATAAATTCCTAAAATACCTGCTACAATATTTACAATACTTTCCAAAGCATCTGTAAGTATAGCTACTGAATGTGTAAGCAAATAAGCAGCTATTTTTATAATAAATAATACTATAGAAAGGGCTGCAATTTTTTTTTGTATAGATAAATTTTGTGCTGCTGTTTGCATTTTGGTAAAAATAATAGGTTTGAGAATAAAATCAATATTTCTTTACAAATTAAGCCTGTAATACAATTTTAAACTTGGCTACTTTCTTAACCATTTACACTGAATTAAATAATAATATGCAAAACATTATAATATTAAATATATGTAATAATTCAACTCTCATTTTTGATGTAGTTAGATTTTACCAATGACTACGGCCATATTAGTATAAATTAGGTAATATTTACACTAAAATGCACTTTTTCTTTTCCGTATTTTCATGTATGTTTGCCCTCCCACTTAAAAAATAAGATACTGTGCGTTTAAAGAGTTTAGAAATTAAAGGATTTAAGAGTTTTGCCGATAAAACTGTACTCAATTTTGATGAAGGTATTACTGGCGTAATTGGGCCAAATGGCTGCGGTAAAAGCAATATTATAGATAGTATTCGTTGGGTAATAGGCGAGCATAAAATAAGCAACTTACGTAGCGAAAACCTAGAAAGTTTGGTGTTTAACGGCAGTAAAACCCGTAATGCTAGTGGCTTGGCTGAGGTAAGTCTTACATTTGAAAATACAAAAAACTTATTGCCCACAGAGTTTAATACCGTAACCGTAACCCGTAAATACTACAAAAGCGGCGAAAGCGAATATCGACTAAATGATGTGGCCTGTAGGCTAAAAGATATTCATAACCTATTTATGGATACAGGTGTAAGTACCGATAGTTATGCCATTATTGAGTTAGGAATGGTAGATGATATTATAAAAGATAAAGAAAATAGTAGGCGCAGAATGTTGGAACAAGCTGCAGGTATTACCATTTATAAAACAAGAAAAAAAGAAGCAAAATTAAAATTAGATGCAACAGAGCAAGATCTTGCTCGTATAGAAGATTTACTTTTTGAAATAAATAATCAACTTAAAAGCCTCGAAAACCAAGCAAAAAAAGCTGAGAAATATTTTGAAATAAAAAAAGAATATAAAGAAGTATCAATAGAATTGGCAAAAGCTGCCTTAGAAGGGTTTAATATTACTTATAGAGATTTAAACCACCAGCAACAAGAAGAAGTAGATAAAAGAATAGAATTAGAAACAGCCATAGCTGGCGAAGATGCTGCCTTGGAAGCAGAAAAATTGGCGTTTGTAGAAAAAGAGAAAGCCTTGCAAGCCATGCAACATGCTTACAACGAAATGTTGGATATTGTAAGAAATAAAGAAGGCGAAAAAAACTTAAGTAGCCAAAGGTTGCAATATTTAAAAGAAACCAAAACCAACTTAAACGATTTTTTACAAAAAGCAAGCGGACAATTAAAAGGCTTAGAAGAAAGTATTGAATTTACAGCATTGCAAATTGTAGATGAAGAAGCAAAAGTAACAGAGTTAGAAGAAAAAGTAGAAGATTTAAAAGATGCTGTAGAAGATAAGAGAAGAACATTTGATGAAAAGCGCAGCAGCATAGATACACTACGCAAAGAAAATCAAGCCTTGCAAATGAGTAGGTTTGATAGTGAGAAAAAAGTAGCCGTAGCCGATACAAGCATTCAAAATTTGCAAAGAACAATACATCAACTTAGTGAAGAACAAAAAGTACGCACAAGCCAGTTGCAAACTTTGGAGGCAGATAAAAACGAAAAAGAAACTGAGCTAGAAAATAAGAAAACCGAGTTACAAAAATTACAAGAACACCAAGACCGTACCAAAGAACAAATACTAGCTACGCAAAACCTAATGGAAGGTATGCGAAATAATTTGGCTGACGAAACCCGTAAGCTAGATGCCCGTACAAACGAATACGATTTGCTAAAGAGTTTGGTAGATAGTATGGAAGGCTACCCAGAAAGTGTTAAGTTTTTGCACAATAATAATGGGTGGAATAAAGATGCACCATTATTATCTGATTTAATTTTTGTGCAAGAAGAATACAGGGCAGCGGTAGAAAATGTATTGGACCAATATTTGAATTATTATGTAGTAAACAATTTGCAAGAAGGCTTACAAGCCATTAGCTTATTAGCCGATAATAAAAAGGGCAAAGCCAATTTCTTTTTACTAGATAAATTTACAGATACAACCGAGTATAATAAACCTACAAATACTGTAGCAGCTTTAGATGTAATTGAAATTGATGAAAAATATGCTACACTAGCGAAACAACTTTTGGGTAATGTATTTATTGCCGAAAGCGATAATACAGTAGCACAAACTGGCAATGCAGTTATATTAGAAAAAACAGGAAAATTTGTACAAGGCAAATATTTTATTACTGGTGGTAGCGTTGGTTTATTTGAAGGTAAAAAAATAGGAAGAGCTAAAAATGTAGAAAAACTACAAGCTGAAATAATTGTACAAAGTGCTAATGTAGCTGCACTAAAAGCAGAAATACAAGCTAAGCACAATGAAGTAATTTCCTATAATGAACAATTAAAAGAAAATGTAATAAAACAAACACAACAAGATATAAGTAACTTAACTAACCTTGTTTTTTCGTTACAAAATAAAATAGAAAACTTACACCACCAACAAACTAATGGTATTACTCGTACTAGCGAAATGGAGTTGCAATTACAACAAAATCATGATGCCATTGCAGATACCAGAACAGCTTTAGATAAATTTAACACCCAGTTAGAGGAGTTAGCAGATAAATTACAAGATGTAGAATTGGCGTATGCCACATCGGAGCAAGAGTATAATTTTGCTGGAGCTGCTTATAATGAGTGTAATATAAATTTTGCAAAACAACAAAGTAAAGTAGCATCGCTTACTACCGAGTTGGCTTTTAAAAATAACCAATTAAAAGATTTGCAAGCCCAGGTAGAAACAAGTAGTACACAACTAAAAGATAGTGATGAAGCAATAAATACCACAGCCGATAATTTAAAAACTTTAGAAACATTATTGGTAGAAATATTGCAAAATAAAGAAATTGAGGAAAAGAAATTAAACGAAGCTGACCAAGCATACTATAATTTGCGAAATGCTTTACAAGAAAAAGAAACAACACTAAAGCAAAAACAAAAATCGAAAGAAATTATAGATACATTGCTTAACGAAATTAAAGATAAACTTACCGACCTTAAACTACAACTTAGTGGTATGAAAGAAAGGTTGAATGTAGAGTTTAAAATAGATCTTGATGTAATAATAGATGAGCCTCGTACTGGTACCGATGCTGTAGAAGATTTAAAAGAGCGTAACGAACGAATGAAAAAACGCTTAGAAAATATAGGAGAAGTAAACCCTACTGCCATAGAAGCTTATACCGAAATGAAAAAACGCTACGAATTTATTTTGGAGCAAAAAAATGACTTGGTTACTGCCAAAGATAGTTTGATGCAAACCATACAAGAAGTAGAAGCAACAGCTAACCAACAATTTTTAGAAACTTTTAATAAAACTAGGGAGAATTTCCAAAAAGTTTTTAAAGCATTATTTACCGACGAAGATACTGCCGATATGGTATTGGTAGATCCTGAAAACCTTGCCGAAACTGGTATTGATATTGTAGCAAAACCAAAAGGAAAAAGACCTTCGTCTATAGGGCAACTTAGTGGTGGCGAAAAAACCTTAACTGCTACTGCATTGTTGTTTGCCATTTACTTAATAAAGCCTGCACCATTTTGTATTTTAGATGAAGTAGATGCACCACTTGATGATGCTAACGTAGGTAAGTTTACTAACATGATAAAACAATTTAGCGAAAACAGCCAGTTTATTATAGTAACACACAATAAGCAAACCATGAGCGCCGTAGATGTTATTTATGGCGTAACCATGCAAGAGGCTGGTGTAAGCAAATTAGTGCCTGTAGATTTTAGAAGTTTGAATTAATTTTTAATACAATTTCATTTTTATTAAATTATGAAGGTTAGCCTGTTAATAATTTCTTTGTGTTTTTCGATTACTTCCTATTGTCAGTTTAGTAATGAAGTAAATACAAAAGTAGATTTAAAGGTGGAATTAGCAGATTCAATTAATTTTGATATTGATAGTATTTTAATTATTGGTTCAGGCGCATCATTGCCTAGATTATTTTTGGAAAATGTTAGTGGGGAAATGATAAAAAAGTTAAATAGTCAACAAGTTTCTGCTTCTTATATTTATTTAGGCAAAAACAATAGTGATGCTAACAATGAATATGAAATGATAAATAAAAAAGGTTTTAAAGCAGTTTTATTCATATCTCCGGTTGATACATCACATATTTTAACTTTAGTTAAAAACCAAAATTATTATTATAACAGCAAGATATTTATAAAAGTACCGTCTTATAAAACTTCATTTAAACAAAAATTTAGTATTAGATTGTTTAAATCTAATTCAAATTATGAAAAATTTTGGATTGCAACTTTAAATGTTGAAAGCGATCCTAGTAAAAAGTACGCATCAAGGGTTGTAGTAAAAAAAATACTTGAAAACTTTTCAGAAAACAAATATATTCATTAAGCTTATTTTTAGGGAAGAAGCAGCAGTGTAAAAACCATTATCAACAGTAGTTTCCAGCTTTTCACTATTATCTTTTTGTAGCCTATCGGCATACAAAAAGGATAACCGTTACAATCTGGGCTACTCTGAGCATTTTTGCTTTTGTCATCTTTTGCAATTTGTATAGAAAAATTAAAATAGGAGATACTGTCAAAAAATTTATACTACTTTACTGTTAGCAAATCCATATATTTGCGTTTATCTTTATTTTCCCAACGATAATGTACTGTATATAAATTTTTATCGGTTTTTAAACGAAACGGAATTTTCAAAATTAGTTTTACTACATTATTTCCCATTTCGGCCTTTACATTGTACAATACTTTTTCTTTAAAAATAATTTGTTTGCCAGCTTTATCAAACACCCAAAAACTATGAGTGCCACCCAGTATTTCCATTTGGCTTGTGCCAGTAAAGCCAGTAATATCTACACTTAAGTAAGCATGTTTTGGCGATACTCGTATGCTGGTATCTACTGTAACTATCATAGTAGAACAATTTACTCCATTGGCTTGTGCTGTTGTGCCAGCAGGGGTTTTAAGCAAGGTAGTGGTAGCTAATTTTGTTGGTAATATGGCATTGTTTTGAGCATATATATTAATCGATTTAAAAAAAAAGAAAGCACTAAAAAAGAAAAAATATTTTTTCATATTTTGAATTTATTTTAATGAAGATAAAATAAATACCATAAAAAAACGCATCTTTTTTTGATGCGATTTTTATCGAATGCACTTTCTAAACTTTTAATTAGTTAAGATTATTAACTTTACTTATTCTGAAACTAAAAAAGTTATTGGTTGATTTCTATATGCTGTTACAATATGTCCGTTTTGCTTTGCTGGCTGCCATTTTGGTCCTTTTTTTATTAAGTCTATACATTGGTTTGCTGTTTTTGAGTTTACATAATCGGTAGTTGTTACATCGTTTATACTTCCATCTTTTTCTACAATAAAACGTACCGTTATCTGATATGTTCCGGCTTTCCAACCTTCTTTTGAAGGTAAAGTAGCATCTAAATTTTTTTGTAAGTATTTTTTCCATTCGGCTACACCACCAATAAATTCTGGGTATTGCTCTACTTTTTCAAATACAATTCTTCTGTCATCATATTGTGGAACCGGTTTCACTTTTCCAAAATCATTTTTTCTCCTTGTTTTATTATATCAATTAAACCGTTTTTTGTTTCGATTCCAAATTTTTCATAAGCTAATTTCTTATTGTAAACAGTAAAATTATTCGAATAATTTTTTAAAATCCTTATTCCTAATTCCCTATCAATTTGTTTGCCTTTTAATAATATAATTGTACTGCTAGAGTCGCTCAATGCTTCTTGTAATTCATTTATCGAAATGGGAGAGGCTTGCAGTGGTGGTAATGGAGGTAGTGGTGGTGGAGGAGGAGGAGGAGGCATTGTTATTCCTACTGCCAATGCTTGTATTATGCTAATGGTTTCTTTTGTTTTATCTGCAAATTTTAAATATACTTTTTGCGTTTTGTCCGATATTTCAAAGCTTTTAACTTTTTTTCCTTTGTAATAAATTGGAGTATCAGCTACATTTGGTTTTTGGGGTTCAAAATTTAATATGGCATCTTTGTTTTCGGCAAAATTATTTATGGCATTTAATACATTAGTTGCAAAAGTTTCTTGCCCATTTGCAGATTGTAAATATGCTAAATCATTATAGTTACATAAATAACCTGCTTCTATAAGTATTGCTGGTATTTTGTTTTCTTTTAAAACTCGTATTGCTACGTTTCTTTGTAATGGTTTTTTTGCAACAGGTAGTTCATAATTATTTTCAAAACTTTCAATAATGGCCGAAGCTAATAGTTTACTTCCTTCACTATTTTTTATTTCATCGTTTGCTATAAAAACAGATAATCCTGATTTTGTATTGCACTCATTTTTGGGTACATTATCTATATGTACCGATATAAAAATGTCAGCATTTTGTTCATTTGAAAAAGCTACTTTTTCTTGTGGAGATTGATATATATCGATATTTCTTGTCATTATTATTTTTACATTGGTATTTGTATTTAGGCTATTAATTTTTTTTATTAATTGTAAAGCTAAATCTTTTTCAAAAATACCATTGTAAACTCCGCCATTATCCACACCGCCATGCCCTGCATCTAAAACCACAGTAATTTGTTTTGTAGTAACTGTATTTATTATTTTAGTAGTTGGTTTTTCAATATTATCAATGTTATTCATTTTCTTTACTTTTACTGCAAATGCCGTAAATGTTATAGCAAGTAATGGTAAAGCTACTATTCGGCTGAAGTAATTCATTTTATGGTGTTTGTTCTTTGTAAGCATCATAAGTCTTCTTTTAATTGGTGAATAAAAAAAATTATTGGTTATAATATTATTGTATTTTGGAAATGTTGTTGCTAAAATCATTAGAGCAAATTCCTTGGTGTTTCCATCTTTTACCGCATTTTTATCTGCTACAAATTCGTGTATCATACTCAGTTCTTTTCGTATAAGCCAAAAAAATGGGTTGCTCCACAGTACAATTAGTACAAGGTTTACAAGCAATTTATCGTAGCTATGTTTGGCATTTACATGTGATAGCTCATGAGCAAAAATTCTATTTCCATCTTCGCTATTAATATCTATTTCATTGTTCCAAAAAATGTAATTGAAAAATGAAAATGGAGTGCCTTTAGCGGCATTGGTTTGTATGAGGAAAATATTATTGACGATTTGTTTTTTATGCGATTTATAGAGTATATAAATTTTAAAAAACATTTGCAAAAGCATACCTAAAAAAACTACACTTATTAATCCATAAATAAAAGGTAATATTTGTATAAAATAGTTGCTGCCAGTTTGTTTTTCTCCAATAATAATTTCTTCCATATAGTTATTACTAGTTGTAACTACTTGTAGCATTTTTATAACACTTTTATTTGCCACATGTGGTTTATGCAATACCGAAATTTGGCACAACGGCAGTAAGATAGATAAAATTATTACCATCAATAAATAGTATCTATTGTAAGTGTGAAAAACTTTATTGCGTAGCAAAAACCAGTAATAGCCAAATAATATAGCTGAGCAAATAATTACTTTTAAAATATAAAATAAAAACGGTAACATATAAAATAGTTAGTAAGTTGATCATTGCACCTTTAAATAATTGGTACAATAGCAAATGATTTATTTCTTTTTCAGTTCTTTTAGTAGTAATTCTAAATCTGTAATACTCAAATTATTTTCTTGCACCATAAATGAAACTGCATTGCTAAAATTGCCTTCAAAATAGCCTTTCACCAAAGTTTTTATACTTGCTTTACTGTATAATTCTTTACTTATAAGTGCATGGTATTGGTGCATACGACCAAATACAGTAATGCCAATAAATTCTTTTTCGGTAAGTATTTTTATTACTGTTGCAATAGTGTTGCTGTGTGGTTTTGGTGCTGGTATGGCATCTATTATTTCTCTTAAAAATGCTTTTTCTAATTTCCACAAAACTTGCATTATTTGTTCTTCGGCTTTTGTAAGTTGCTTCATTTTTTTTGTTTGATAAAGTAAAACTATAAAATTAGTTATAAAACTAAAAATATAGTTATACACATTTTGTATTTCTAACTTAGTTTTAACAATTAGTGAAAAAAATATTTCGAAACGGCGTTTCATATATTTATATTTGCTTTAATCTTTTTTTTGTTAATTTCATAACAGTGAAACAATAAATTTTCAATTCAATTATCATAATATGTCACAATCAATAATAGAATTAACAAACGTAAATATTTACCAAAGCGAAACCCTTATTTTAAGCGATGTAAATGTATCAATAGATAAAGGCGAATTTGTGTATTTGGTTGGTAAAACTGGTACAGGTAAAAGTAGTTTGCTTAAAACATTGTATGGCGATTTGCAGCTTACCGATGGTAACGGTTATGTGGTGGGGCATAACTTACGTGAACTTACTTGGAAAACAATTCCATTTTTGCGTAGAAACTTAGGTGTAGTTTTTCAAGATTTTCAATTGCTTACCGATAGAAATGTAAACGAAAATTTGCGTTTTGTATTGCAAGCTACTGGTTGGAAAGATGAATCCTTAATTAAGGATAGAATAGCTGATGTTTTAGATAAAGTAAATTTAGGTACAAAGGGGTTTAAAATGCCGTTTGAGCTTAGCGGTGGTGAGCAACAAAGAATAGATATTGCAAGGTCGCTGCTTAATTCGCCAAAATTAATATTAGCCGATGAACCTACCGGAAACCTTGACCCCGAAACCAGTGACGAAGTAATGAAATTGTTGTTTCATATTTGTAAAGATTTTGAAACCACTATAGTAATGGCAACTCATGATTATAATATGATTGAAAAATTTCCTGCTCGTACACTAAAAACTGAAGGAGGAAAAGTGTGGGATAATGCTAGTGTAGCAACTCTTGTATAAATAAAGCATTTTTATTATTATCGTAAATATTTTTTAATGCAGTACTTCGGTGCTGCATTTCTTTTTGAGTAAAATCTTCTGCAAACAATTGTTCAATTTTTATTATATAATCTTTGCTTGTATCGGCAATATGGCAAAATGTATTAAGCCCCGAACCACTCACTCCTGCTATATTTACCAAACAATGTCTTCCATTATAAAGTGCATTTAGTAGCTTTAATTTTACACCAGTTTTATTAAAAGATGGCAAAATATTTATTTGTGCATTAGCTATTAGCAATTGCATATTTTCTTCGGTAGGAGATGGTACAATACTTATATTTTTGTATTTTTTGGCACTATTTAATAGTTTTTTTGATGGCTTTTTACCTGCAATTATAAATGGAATTTGTAAAGTGTTAAATACATTTTGCATAAGCCATAGTACAACTTCAGTATTTTCGTTTACATCTAAATTGCCATGGTATAAACAATATTTACCTTTGCCTGCATGGCTTGCAATATTGTTGTAAGGCAAAAAAACAGGTAAAAATGCTACATCTTTTGCAGAAAAAAATGTATTATAAATATCTAAATCTTGTGTGCTAAGTGTAAGAATTTTAGTTTTATTGGCAATACTTAGTTCATATTTTTTTAATAGCTTACTTTCAATAAGAAAATATAATTTCTTAAAAATATTACTTTCATTTTTTGCTAATGTATCATAATAAATATGCTCTACATTAAATAATCGTAAAAAAGTTTTTCTGTTTTCAAATTCGTTTTTGTATAAATAGTATGTAGTATGTATTCCTTCAAACAGTATAGGATAATTATCTTTTTTAAGGTTTTGTAAAAGAGTCGAATTTTTTCTAGATGTTACTATAAATGGAATGCAAAATGAAAGTGCTGTAATTTTTTTTCTTTTATAATAAGTTACTGTTTCACAATATTTATTTAATTCAGTTTGCGCTGGTCGTATATTTTTAAAACAATGCAAATGTATTTTTACACCTGTTTTGTATAACCATTTTATTTTATAAAAAATATCAATAACACCTCCAAAGTCAGCAGGGTAGGGTACATCATGCGTTATGATATGAATGCTATTTTCTATCATAAATATGGAGTATAAATATCTATAATTTTTTTACTTTCGTTTTCCCAACACAATTCTTTTGCGGCAGTAGTGCAATTATTCTTGTACATATTATACCTTTCTTTATCAGCTACCAAATCTAATATAGTATTGGCAATATTTTGGGGCTCATAATTTGTTAAACAAATACCACAATTGTAGTCTTCTACAATTCGTTTTACTTCTGGTATTGCAGTGGCAATTATAGGCACATTGGCATGTATATAATCAAAAATTTTATTAGGTAAATTGTATAAGCAGTTAAGATCATTGAACGAATCTAAACTGAAGCCAATATTTGCACAAGCAGTATATTCCTTTAATTTGGCAGGAGGTACTTTATCAATCATTTCGGTATTGTGGAGCAAATTTAAAGCAACTCTTTCTTTTTTAATTTCTTGCCATTGCGTACCACTACCCACAAATATTAAGTAATAATTATTTGGCAAAAATTGCATAGCTTTTAGTAATTCCAACCCACCTCTACCTATATTTATGCCTGCACCTTGTAATAATAAAATTATTTTATTTTGCATAGCCAATGGTAGTGGCGATTTTGATGGTAAAGCTGTAATAGGGACATTTCGTACTACAGTTATTTCTTTTTTATATTCTGCATTGTATTTATTTTTTACAGAGTCATTTATGGTATATACTACTGGTAGTTTCGGAAATATCCAATCTTCAAAAAACTTCCATGTTTTTCTTTTTAAATGTGAATTTTTTAACTCTGGTACACCAGTAAAATACTCATGTGTATCGTAAAATATTTTCTTTTTGCGAATTTTGGTTACAATATAATTAGGTATTAAAACATCTAAATCATTAGCCAAAAAATAATCGGATTTGCAAAAAAATAGCTTAAAAAATAATTTTAAATTAAACTCGGCGTATTGCAAAATTCCTTTTCTAAAAATACAATTTATACGAGTAGCATTAAATGAATAGTTATCTAATGGCAAGCTATTTTTAAAACTTCTGGCTATTACCATCACATCAAAACCCATTAGTTGTAGAGTAGTGCAAATACGTATTACCCGTTGGTCGGTAGTAAGATCAGATATTACAGAAACAGTTATTTTTTTTGTTGATGGCATAATTAAAAGCAAAGAAACAAAAAATAAATTAATGTATTATTTAGTAATCCCACAAAAAGTTGAATCATATTTTAGTGATAATGAGTTCCCATTTTTGTTTTTGAAACAAAAGTTAAAAAGAAATAATAACCTTATAAAATATCTGAGATTTGTTGTATATAATTAAAGGAGATTGTAAATTAGACTTAGATTAATAAAAACAATACTTTATATATTGATATTGTGATTATGCTTTTTAGAGTTATTTTTGCAATTTGAAACAATATTTCAAGTTTAATTTTTATTTATTAATTATATATATACTAACAATGAACCTCCCAATAGTAGCCTACGGCTCCCCAATTTTAAGAAAAGTAGCTGTAGATATTACACCAAATTATGATGGATTGGAAAAACTTATTGCAGATATGTGGGATACCATGTACAATAGCAACGGCGTGGGTTTAGCTGCACCACAAATAAACAAAAGTATTCGTATTTTTACAATGGATAGCATTCAAATTTTTGAAAATGACGAAGATGGAGATACAGTAGATTATTCAGATGCACCAGGCTTTAAAGGCGTATTTATAAATCCAAAAATTATTTCGCTACAAGGCCAACCTTGGAAATATAACGAAGGTTGTTTAAGTATTCCTAAAATTAGAGAAGACGTATTAAGAGAAGAATCGGTTACTTTAAATTATTTTGATGAAAATTTTTTAAGCCATACCAAAACGTTTACTGGCATTACTGCCAGAGTAATATTACACGAATATGATCATTTAGAAGGAAAACTATTTATAGATTATATAACTCCTTTAAAACGCACACTACTAAAGCGAAAATTAGATGATATTACAAAAGGAAAAATAAGAATAGATTACCGTATGATTTTTCCCAAATAAAAGCATATAATAACCATTTCAAACTTGTGATAAATAATGTAATTTTTTTTAGAGGAAAATTTTATTTTTAAAAAATAATAATTAGCCCTTCCTTAAAAGGTCTGAAACAGAAAACCTCATTTAAAAAAAATACCAAAATGACTTATTGGAATTTATATACCCCTAAAGTGGTATATTTTTTTTAAATCCAATTTGTAAATTTGCATTAGATTTTTAATTAGATTTCTAATTTATGTGATACAAATTTGCATTGTTAATGATTATTATCATAAATATTAAAACTTAATTTAATATCTTTGTAATAGTAAAGCAAAAGTTATTTAATTAACTGTAATACTAATTTTAATTATATCTTATTTTAACTACAATGGCTTGCGCCATTTTCCTATCCTTAAAAAAACTATTTATTAGTACCTGTTGAAGATGAAATTTATTCATCACTAAAAACAAACATCATGAAAAGACAACTTACCCTTGTACTAACGGGTATTGCTATGCTCTTTTGTATTAGAGGGCAAAGCCAATCTATTACCCCATTTTTACTAAATGCATCGGGAGGCACTTACGACAATTCAACCTCTTATACTCGGTTTGAGTGGAGCTTTGGAGAGTTGGTACTAACCGACACCTACAAGTCGCCGTCTGGCAATTTAATTCTTACCAATGGATTATTGCAACCATGTACCGATAAGGTTGTTAGCGATCCAGAAATTTTATTGTTTGGTACAAACGAATGGAAAATTTTTCCAAATATTACAACCGGTAAGTTTGAGTTAGATTTTTTCTTAAATATTCCAGGCCAAATGGAATTGCAACTAACCGATGCCATGGGTAGAGTAATAAATACCCGTAAGTTCATATATCATTGCTGCGATAGAATAGAACGATATGATATATCTAACCTTACAAATGGTACATACTTTATTAATGCACGGTTTTGGCCAGAAAGAACACTCACTTTTCCAGCAGCTACTGCTACAAAAAGAGAAGGCACTTTTAGAGTAATTAAAGCGCAATAAATGTAGTTGTATCTATAATATTCAACTATATATTTTGATTAAAATTAAAATAACATAAATTTTTTACATCTACTTAAAATAAAAAAAATGAAAAAATTATTAATACAAATATTTGTAGCATTACTTTTTGTAAATGCTACAATGGCGCAAGCTCCTGGTATTTTCAATTACCAAGCTGTAGCACGTAATGCAGTTGGAAATGCATTGTCAAATAAAAATATAGCAATAAAAATTTCTGTACATGATGGTACAGCTACCGGTGCAATTGTGTATAGCGAAACAAGAACTGCAACCACAAACCCCTTCGGATTATTTAATGTACAAATCGGCAGTCCAGGTGCTACCAATGTTATTGGCACTGTAACTGGAGTAAACTGGGCAACTGGTACAAAATTTTTAGAAGTAGAAATGGATCCGGCAGGTGGCTCGGCTTTTGTTGCAATGGGCACTACACAATTGGCTAGTGTACCTTTTGCACTAAATGCAGCAGGAGCAGCTCCTATTGGGCCAGCTGGTGGCGATTTAGCAGGTACTTATCCAAACCCATTAATCAAACTTCCTTTAATAAAAGCACAATCAGATGCTGGCTCATTAGTTGGTATAACTAATAGTGGTGCAGGCTCTGCTATTGAAGGCATAAGTACAGGAACTGGTAAAGGCGGTTATTTTGCTGTAAATAATCCTGCAAGCACTGCCGATGGATTAAGAGGTGAAACTAATGGTACTGGTGCAAGTTGGGGGGTAAGAGGTATTAGTACTGGTACAAATGGTGCAGGTCTTTTTCAACAAACCAATACCACAAATACATCTAATAATTTGCAAAGTAACCAAGCTGGTTTAGGTAGAGCAGGTTTGTTTAATGCTACCAATTCAGCCAGTACGGCAAATGCTGTTGATATAAACGTAGCTGGTACAGGTTTTGCTTTAAGGGCAGCTAGCAGCAATGCTACTCCAAAAGCATTGCTAACAGTAGGTGGCTTACAATTAACAGGTATAGGAGAAGCTGCAAACAGAATATTAGTTTCTGATGCTGTAGGTAATGCCACATGGTAAGCTGCTGGTGCGTCAGGAGCTGTTACTGGTAGTGGCACTTTAAGCTTTTTACCTAAATGGACTCCCAG
This sequence comes from Ferruginibacter sp., assembly GCA_013141435.1. Taxonomy (GTDB): domain Bacteria; phylum Bacteroidota; class Bacteroidia; order Chitinophagales; family Chitinophagaceae; genus Ferruginibacter. The sequence continues at coordinate 908 of JABFQZ010000037.1, read as the reverse complement.
CGGAACGGTGTTAGGTAATTCATTAATATTTGATGATGCTGCAAGTGTTGGTGTAGGAACTACAACACCAACACACCGCTTTACCGTTAATCATGCAGGTAGCACAGGCATTGGGGTAAATTCTACAGCAGGCTTTTCTGTTATTGATATCAATGCTGCAAGTGGCGATGCAGCTTTACGTTTTGCAAATAATGGTGTAAACCAATGGAACATGCGCAATCGTCCAGCTGATAATTATTTTGAGTGGTTTGAACTTGGTGGTGGTGGTAGCCGTATGGTAATACAAGATGCTACAGGTAATGTGGGTATTGGCGAAACAGCAAACCCTACTTATAAATTAGATGTATTACATGGTGGATCTACAGGTATCCGCAGTCGCTCTAGCGGTAGTTTTTCTGTAGTGGATATTGATGCTGCTAGTGGTGATGCTGCATTGCGTTTTGCAAAAGCAGGCGTAAACCAATGGAACATACGTAATCGACCAGCCGATGATTATTTAGAAATATTTGAACTTGGTGGTGGGGGAAGCCGTATGGTAATACAAGATGCTACAGGTAATGTAGGTATTGGCGAAACAGCAAACCCTACTTATAAATTAGATGTATTACATGGTGGATCTACCGGAATTCGCAGTCGCTCTAGCGGTAGTTTCTCTGTTGTGGATATTGATGCTGCTAGTGGTGATGCTGCATTGCGTTTTGCAAAAGCAGGCGTAAACCAATGGAACATACGTAATCGACCAGCCGATGATTATTTAGAAATATTTGAACTTGGTGGTGGTGGAAGCCGTATGGTAATACAAGATGCTACAGGTAATGTAGGTATTGGCGAAACAGCAAACCCTACTTATAAATTAGATGTATTACATGGTGGATCTACCGGAATTCGCAGTCGCTCTAGCGGTAGTT